>CAIWHR010000048.1 GCA_903912485.1 uncultured beta proteobacterium
AACCAACGACCCCCACCATGTCAAGGTGGTGCTCTAACCAGCTGAGCTACGCGCCTGCAAAGAAGGTCGAATTTTAGCCGACAGTGCCTGTGATGGCAACAGAGGCATCACAACGCGCTGAAGCATAAGCACAAATCGGTCGACCTTCAGACCGCCGCCATCTGCTCGGCGGCCTGCGTAGATGCCTGAGCGATCCGCCCCGCGGGGGCCAGGCGACGACACGAGATGGCTCGTGCCCATTTCGTGCCCACGCGGTGCCCATTCTGTGCCCACGCTTCGCCGCGCATTCCGCTCGCGGTGAACACAACCTCGTCGGGCCCGGACCCTCGCAGGGGGGGCGATCAAATGGCCTGCTTCGCGGTGACCGTCGCCGCCGACGCTACTTGCGCTTCGGCGCCACCTTGATGGACTCAAGGTAGTTGTCGAGCGCCATCCGAACTATGTCGGATCGACTGGGGATCTCTCCCTCCTTGGCTCCGATCTCCATGCGCTTCTTGTCGATCAACTTGAAGGTCTCGTCGTCGAGCCGGATAGCGAGCTGCTTGGGTCCTGGCTGCGTCATGGGTGTGGCTGCATTGGTGGATTGGTATACGTCCGCATGGTGTCACTTGTCGCAATGCTTGACAATCCCTGTTGAATGTCAGACAATCACGATGTCGCTCAATGCATTTGATTAATTTGTAACCCAACAGCGGAGGGCTCCAATGCCGACGTTCATGAGTGCCAAGCAACTGTCCAAGAACATCCACTACACGGATCGCCACATCAACGAGTACTTGAAGGATCGCGTCTTCGTCGAAGGTGTCCACTACGTCCGCCTGCCTGGCTGCCGGCGGATTCTGTACATCTGGGAGGCGATCTGCGCCGACATGGGGCTCGGCGAGACCAGCGTCATCCCGATGGCCAATGGCGGAGTCTGCCGTGGGTAGCATCCGCGTCCGCCCGAACTCGAACCAGCTCTACTTCGATTTCCGGTACCGGGGCCTTCGGTGCCGCGAACTCACGGCGCTGCCCGCGACCAAGGCGAACGAGCAGCGCTTGCAGCGGGCGCTGCGCGACATGGAGAAGGAGATGGCGGCCGGAACCTTCTCCTACCGGAAGCACTTTCCGAACAGCGCGCGTGCCGATCTTTTCGAGCCGTCGACCATGACGGTCGCGCCTCCGACGGCAGAGGATCTCGTTCGCGCCGCGGTCGACGTCGGGCGGGCGATTCGGGACACCGGCGCGCCAGCCACCGTCTCGGCGGGCGCCACGCCCATCTTCCCCACGTTCGCCAACCAGTGGTACGGCGAGCGGGAGATCGACTGGAAGCGCTCCAATCAGCAGAAGGTCAGCGACATCCTCAACACGCACTTGATCCCGCGCTTCAAGGGGAGGAGGGTCGGCGACATCACCAAGGCAGACATCCTGGCCTTTCGCAACCATCTCGCCAAAGATTACCGCGAAGGCAAGGGACTCTCGCATGCCCGGATCAACGGGGTACTGAACGTGCTCCGCCAGATCCTCGACGAGGCCGCCGACCGCTTCAAATTTAGCATGCCCTACCGTGGCATCAAGCCGCTGCGCGTGCCCAAGACCGTGGTCGACCCCTTCACCCTCGAGGAAGTCGGCAAGATCATCGCCGGCGTTCCGGAGGCTCACCGGCCGCTCTACGTGGTCGCCTTCTTCACCGGCATGCGCACGTCCGAGTTGCTCGGTCTGCAGTGGGACAACGTCGACTTCGCCCGTGGCCAGATCCTCGTGCGGACGACGTGGGTCTGCGGCGAGTTGGACACGCCGAAGACCAACGGGTCCGAACGGACGATCGAGATGTCGTCGCCGGTCGCGGCTGCTCTGCAGGAGCAGCGCGGACTCACCGAGGGGAAAGGCTCAGCCTACGTCTTCTGCGCCGAGAACGGCGAACCCCTCAGCCGCCACAACCTGGCCAATCGGGTCTGGCGGCCGACGCTCAAGGCTCTGGGCTTGCGCCACCGGCGGCCGTACCAGACGAGGCACACGGCGGCGACCCTGTGGCTTGCCGCCGGCGAGGCGCCGGAGTGGATCGCCAAGCAGATGGGCCACACGTCGACCAAGATGCTGTTCACCGTCTACAGCCGCTACGTGCCGAACCTCACTCGCAAGGATGGCTCGATGTTCGAACTCCTGGTCGGTAGCCGATTCGGCGCGGCCCCGGCGGCGCAGCCGGAAGGAGGATCCCATGTTCGCGGTTAACACCAACCTGCTGCCGTCGCTGCCGGCAATCCTGTGGGTCGCCGAATGGGGCGGGGTGCTCGTCGCCATCGCCGTGGCGCTGGTCATGTCCATGCATCGCCGGTGGTCCTGGTACGCGTGGCCGCTCTGGATTCTTTCGAATCTGCTGCTGATCATGCCGACCGCCCACAGCGAGCACTGGGGACTGGTGGTGATGCAAGTGGCCTTCCTCACCATCAACGTGAACGGCTTGCTGCGCTGCCGTCGCCCGCCGCGGAGGTCACCGGGATGTGCATGACGACTACGGGAGTACGTGGCGATGGCCAGTGACCATGATCATTCCGATCCTTTCGTTTTCGAAGGAGGAGGGCCGGCGTCGGCGCCCACAGCTGCGGAGCTCTTTGTTACGGGGCGGGTTCCGCTCCAGACGATGCAGCCGGACCAACTGGTCGTGCGCGGGATCTACCGGATCGGGCGTTGCCTCCAGCGAGTCAGCCGGAACAACGACGGCTACCGCGTCATCGATCTGACCGACGGCACTTCGGTGCTGCGCTGCTACGGTTGGAAAGCCGACTTGGTACAGGCACCCGCGTTGATCGATGGGGCGTTGGTCGAGGCCACGTTCCTGTCGTACAACTACGAGGGCAGCGTGCGCGGGCGGCTCTGCTCACTGACGCCGGTGGCAAGTCCATCGCCCGACGACGTCATCGCGACGCTGCCTACCACCCTGTGTCCGATTCCCGGAGTAGTCGATCGCCTCCGGATGGCGGTCAACGCCATACAGAACGGCTTGCTGCGGGAATTCTTGGCTCGCGTGTTCCAGGACTATGCGCTGACCAAGCGCTACTTCCTCGTTCCCGCCAGCTTCGATGATCACCACCCGGCCCCCGGAGGAATGGCCGAGCACTCGGTCGAAATGGCGCTCGACGCCTCGCGCAGCACGATTTTGTCAGAGCAGGACCGCGACCTGGCCATCGTCCATGCGATCTTCCACGACCTCGGCAAGATCGAGACGCACGAGCGGACCCAGCGCTCCCGCGACACGCATCGGGCGATCGACCACGAAGCGCTGACGCTGTTTCTCGTCGCAGCTGCCCTGCGATGGCTCGACGAGCAGTGGCCCGACGGTGGCCGTGCACTGAAAATTGGGTGGGTTCCGGCGCGAACCCGGCGCGATCGGAACGAGCAGCCGGTGATCTATCCGCCGGCGGAACTGATCCGCGGTCTGGATCGGACCTCCCGGGCGTCTTCGATGCAGCGCGACCACGCGCCGGCCGATGGCAGTGTTGCCGAACTCAGCCGGCGGCGGGCGGCGTGGGCGCCGACACCACCGCCGGCAACAGCTACAAGCAAAGAATGTCTGGCGCAGCCCGCAGCCGGTGGCAATTCGGCGTCACAGTGACGCCACGGTGACGCCTGAGGCCGCTTCCTTGGACTTAAACCGCGAAAACGAGTGCGAACACCTACGACGGGAACATGGCCTGACCAAAGTCACTGCCTGGGTTGCCGTACCTTCGGAGCCAATTGTCGAGGACCCGGCGCAATCCAGCAGCGCTGCGAGGATGGCAAGGCTCCGAACGCGTAGGCGGGAGGCGGGTCTCATCAACATCGATGTACCTGCAGCAATCGTCGCAGAGGTCAAGGCCGCCGGAGGATGGGAGGCATGGCGCAATGCGGTCGGACGGGCGGCCGTACAGGGCGATCTTGAACGAGGCGCACGAAGTTGGTGCCTACCCCTGAGCGCGATGGCGAAACTCATGGCTAGACCGACCGGTTGGCAGCGATTGGTCGTAACGTGGGTCGTGCTTCTTCGCCACCTGTTGGCGAGATTCAAGGGCAGTTGACAACAAGTGACCGGCGAGGCATTTCAGGCTTAGGTCCTCCGGCGGGTGTGATTGCCACGTCCTCCTGAGCAGATAGCGGACGTCCGCACATTCGAGTCGGCGCAATTTGACCCAATGTGGAAATCGGGACATAGTTGGCCATTAACGTACAGTAAAGCCCAGAGACGGCCAGGAGGTGTATCTTGAGGCTCCTAACGCTTCGAGAGGTAGCTGATGCGTTGCAGGTCTCGGAGAAGACTGTCCGTCGGCTCGTCAACCGGGGCGCTCTCGCCGGGTTCAAGGTCGGTGACCGCGGTCAACTCCGCGTAATGCAGGAGCACCTTGAAGCGTACCTGGAGACCCAGCGAGTGCGCGTTGACGGTCAGGCGGGCGCAAATCAAGAGGAGACAGAGGAATGACCACGGTGGAGGAGCGTGACTACTCGATAGTCGCAGTCGACAAATTTATCCAGGCCACCAGAGATTCCGGATACAAAGGCACCGGCAGTGCCGTCGCAGAATTGGTCGACAACTCGCTTCAGGCGGGAGCGACCGATATCAAGATTTCGATATTTGCCTCAGATGAGGATGGCAAGTATCCGATCACCCTTGCCGTGATCGACAACGGCTGCGGCATGGACCAGCCGACGCTTCGAACGGCGCTTCGCTTCGGCGGCAGTACTCGCTTCGACAGCAGACAAGGCCTGGGGCGCTACGGCATGGGTTTGCCAAACAGTTCCTTCAGTCAGGCGCAACGTGTGACCGTCCACACTTGGCGGTCGCGCAAAGGTCCTACGCTTTTCTCCTATTTGGATCTGAATGAGATAGCAGCGGGAGAGTTGACGGTCGTACCGTCTCCGGTCCGCGTCAGTAAACCCACTTTCGTCAACGGCTATGACTCCGGCACTGCGGTAACTTGGTCGCGGTGCGACCGGCTAGACAGCCGCCGTATCTCTACGTTAACGCGAAAGCTGCTGATGTCGCTCGGGCGCCGCTTCCGCTATTTCCTTTGGGACGGCGTCGCCATCACCGTCAACGGCGACAGAGTTCTGCCGATCGATCCGCTCTTCCGCCACCCACAGGCACTCTTCAACGGCGCCACGGAACATGTCTCGTTCGAGCGGGAGATCGCGGTGACCCCGGGGGATCCCAGCGCGACGGGCATCGTCCGTGTGACGTTCTCCGAACTCCCTGTCGCCGAGTGGTCACGGCTAAGCAACCAAGAAAAGCGTGAGCGAGGCATCGCGAAAGGTGCAGGGGTGTCGATCGTTCGAGGTCGACGCGAGGTGGACTATGGCTGGTTGTTCCTCGGCGGCAAGCGCCGCGAAAACTACGATGACTGGTGGCGCTGTGAGATTCAGTTCGATCCCGTTCTCGATGAGGCGTTCGGCATTACACACACAAAGCAGCAGATTCGCCCTCGACCGCATCTCACCGAGGCGCTCGCAGATGACATGGAGAGCACAGCGCGCGCTCTTAACAACCGTGCGCGAAAGGCCCACTTCAGCGTCAAGATTGCAGAGCGCTTCTCCGCATCGGAGGATCTTGCGACCAAGAAGGATGCCCTGCTCTTGCCGCTACCGGCAAAGCCTCGCCCGCGAGACAAGCATATTCTCGAGGCTCTGAAGAAAGAACTAACCCGACCGACCACTACTAATCAAGAGCAGGACGAGGGCATTCAGTACCGAATCGTCCCAAAGGCTCTAAGCGACACATCTTTTTTCAATTATGCGCGCGCCGGGGGGGGGCTCGTGCTAGTCCTAAACCCTGAACACCCGTTCTACAAACTCGTATACAAGCCGCTGCTCGAGTCGGAGGACCAACGAGACGTCAGTTGGCGGACAAGCATCGACCTGCTTCTACTCGCCGCGGCGCGCGCCGCGGCGCTTATTGAGGAGAACGACGCGCTAAAGGTGGTGGAGAAGCTCCGCGCTGATTGGAGCGACACGCTGGCAACCTTCTTGAACGGGTAATGTGTGGGTCGGCAGGCACACAACGGTTGGATAGTCCTTTCTCCTCAGTTTGCGGAGAGTAGCCTTGCCCGCCGCGTTTTTCGCGACCACGCGCTGCGGCTCGCCGCCCTAATCGAGCAGGAGGCTGATGACGCCACGATCGACAGTGAGTTGGAAAGTGTTCGCAGCCAAGTGGCGAAGGACGAGTGGTCCACCAAGCTGACGGCCGCGTTATCGGTGCTCACTGACCTCGCGCGGCAGCGATGGCTGGTGCGGGTGACGGACGCGGGCGAGGTGGAGGTCCAACGTTCGATAGGCGAGCACCTCGACCCTCGTTGCGAGAAGGCGCGAATCCGTACGCAGGAACTCGTGAAGCGGAACGAACAACTCCGGGAGCCGTCGAACCGCGATTTCATCACCAGCGTGGTGAGCCGAAGAGGTTCGCAACTGTCCATCTACAGCCTGCTCCGAGATGGGCGCGAATTAGCCAAATCTTTACGAAAGGCACGCGAGGTTCCACGCGAGGAACGGCCAGCCGCGCTCCGAGCCATTATCGATCCATACCTGCAGTTCGTCGATGGCGATCATCGCTGCGAACGCACGGGTCTCCGGTTACAGGACATCTGGCGTTACTTTCGCCATACCTGGACGAACCAGTATGTGAGCACGCCAGGACGCACGATGGCATTCCTCGTTCGAGATCGGTCGCAGCCAACCCACCCTGTCATCGGTATCGGATCGCTTGGGAGCCCCATCGTGCAGATCCGTGAGCGAGATGCTTGGCTCGGGTGGCATCCCGAATCGTTCATGGAGTTCGTGATGGACTCGCCGTCAGCCGAGTTAGGTGTATGGCTGAACAAGACCATCGACATTGCGATCGGTCAGCTATTTGTCTCGGATCTCTACGCTGAGGAGTTGCTCACCGCCCGAGATCTACATTCACCGAGTGTGGACGTGATCGAAAAGTTGGTCACGTATGGGAAGGACCAGCGGGAGAAACACCACCGCTTCATCAACTCCTCGAAATTGAAAGGTGATCTCTCGCGTGAACAGAGCGGCGACCGCACGGAGCACTGGCGCGGTCGCGCCCAATGGCACCTCTACAAGAGCAAGCGGGCGCTCACGCTTGCGGATATGCTTCACTCCCGGATGTTGCTCCAGAGGTACATCAGCGGGCCCCCAAGTGTTGAAGCAATCCGCCAGCTCCTCGCGACTTCCGATGGAGCACGAATGGTCAGGAAGGTGCTCCGAAAGGCGAAAGCGGACCGGGTAGGCATCGCAATGGCGGACATCACCGTCTGCGGCGCGATTGCACCGTACAGCCCGCTCCTCGGAGGCAAACTGGTGTCCATGCTTGCGGCGAGCCCGGAGGTCGTTGACGCCTACCAGCGAAAGTATCTGGAGCAGGAGAGTGAAATTGCGTCATCGATGGCCGGTCGCCCAATCGTCCGCCCCTCAAATCTTGTGTTCCTCGGGACGACCTCTCTCTACGGAGTTGGCTCCAGTCAGTACAACAGGCTTCGAATGCCTGCGGATCGCCTCGGCGGGCGTCATGGCGAGCGCCTCGAGTACGTCGAGATCGGGCGATCGGATGCTTACGGCACGTCCCACTTCACAACGAACACCGTCGACGCTTTAGCGAAACTGGTCCAGCAGTCTAGCAATGGACAACGCGTCAATAGCATTTTCGGCGAGGGTGTGAGCCCGAAGTTCAGGAAGATTCGAGAAGGGCTCGACCAACTAAACTTCCCAACGGATGCCCTGCTGCAACACGGTCGTGCGCGGATCATCTATGGCGTCGCCCTCGCGCGCAACATCCGTGAGTACCTACTCGGTATGGATGAGGCGCCGGACTATATTTGCTCGCTAAAGGACTCGCGGTCGAGTACGAAGGTGATCGCCGATTGGTGGATCGAGCGCTGGCTCTCTCGTCGCATCGACTCGGATGCTGTACTAGACGAGGTCGCGCGACATACAACGGTGCGGGATGGCAGGTATCTCTTGCATGGCGCGTGCTTGCGGCTGCCCGAGGCCGACGACGTCCAGCAAACACTTTTTGATGATATTGAGAACTGAAGGATGAGGAAACCCAATTATTGCCGTTGAATCTCAGCAGGCGCATTCTGTGAGCCCGCATTACAAGAAGATTGTCGTAACAACCCGCGCATTGTCCTACAGGGAGTGTAGATGCTCGTCAGCGCGAGAAATCGTCGGTCCAATGTGACGGACAGCAGCTATCATGTTCTGGCATCCGTCAAGTGGTGTCGGCGCGGACTCGCCTGCATTTGTAATGACCAGGCTCGTGCCGAAATTGTTGCAGCTGATGGTGCTACGCCTTGAAGGATCTTCAGCGTCGCCTTATCGACCGGTTCAGCGCGCTTCGAGAGTCGCGCAGCGGCGCCGTGTTCTTCGTGGAACACGGGCTGGACGCCGACGAACTCGACGCGCTGCGTGATGCGGTGCGGGTGGGCCTACGGATCCATCCCATCGACAACGACTGGTGGGACGACCGCGATCTGCCACTGCTCGTCGCGTCGACGGAGGTCGGATACCGATACCGGGGGGCTGGCACAGACTTCTGGCCGCTCCTCGAAGTTGAAATGGGAGTCGAGGTGCGACCGCCGGGGCGCCAGCGGCTCAAGGACCTCTTCGTCCTCGCGTCGAATCTTTTCCGCGGAGCGCGCCCTCCAACGACGGCGTGGGCGGAGGCATTTCACTTGATCGCGTGGCCGATTACCCATGCGCTCCTGCCGATCGAGTTCCACCGACCACTCGCCGCAGCGCTTGCAAATCTCCACTTGGACGTGACGAACTCGGACGAGGCTACTTTATATCAAGCAATCCGAGTCGCCGCGGCTTCTCCGACAGCACGTTTTGCGACGCTTTTGGAGAACTGTGGCGTGGTGGTGTCGCTTACTCGCAGTTTGCTGCGGCAAGAGGGTCATGAACTCAGCGCAGAGATCATTGATCGACTCTCCGCTGACCTTGCGGCAGATCAAGTGGCTCGCCGCGGCGTCGCGGTGGCTCGGAGCATACAACGCGCGGCCCAGAAAAGTGCGGTCGGTGCGCGGGGGCTTCCTATCGCGGAGCGGATCAAGGGCACGCTCCAATTGCGATGCGCCAACAATGCGCTGTTTCTCGAGGCGTGCTTCCCTCAACTGGATGTTGCGAGCAGTGAGCGGCTTCGCCGCTCACTCCGTCGTCGGAGGTTTGCGCCCCAACTGTGGGGCACTACCGCACGGGTTTCGAGCGACCAATTGTTATCGGGATTGTTTTTCCCTATAAAGATCAATTCGATTCCCGAGAAGGATGCGCCGCTGTTTTCGGACCTTGACGTCGTAGGGCTCGATGCACAGGACCTGGTTGTCCTGCATGGTTTCGAATTGGAGTTGAAACCTCCGCACCTCTTCGCGGTGAGCGCGGAGGGTGATGTCGGGCGGCAGGTGCATGGGAGCACCATCTCGGGTCACCGGAAGTACTGGGCGCTGATCGGTGAGGATGGTGGAGTTCCGAGAGATTGTCCGATGGTTGGGAAGGTCGGACCGTTACGGTGCTTCGAGTTCGACCCTGCATCTTCTGGGGGCGCTCGCTCGCTCGCGCAACTTGGCTTTGAGGTCCGGCTGGGCGTTTCAGTGCGATTCGCTGGGACGCCCTCCATCGAACGCGGGGATGAAGTACCTACGTTTGTCGCCGGAGACACCCGCGTAATAGTCCCGCAGCGCTTGGTTGACGTTGCGGCGCTTGTCGTCCATCTCAACGGGCACTCGGCAGTGGTACACGCGACCGACGTCGCACGGGTCATCGTCGAGACTGGTGATCAACGGGTCTCCGTCGCCAGCGAGACGAATTCTCGTGAGTACGTGTTCCGAGGCGTCGACGCACCGCCGCAAACCAGAGCCCCCGTCCGCGTCGAGTTTCGATCCGAAGAGCGAACCGTTCAGGCCCTTCTGGCCGGGCGTCTTACCTTTGCTGTCGACAGCGTGGCGCCGATCGACGGATTACCTCTTACTGTGGATCTCGAGGCCGGTGGACGCGTGTACAGTGCTACAGGTCCACTCGGCCCCGCCCCGCAGCAAATCTCCACCGAACATGCAGTGATGAAGTCCCTCCTCAGTGAGGACGTAAGGGATCTCGTTGCCGGTGCCGATTCAGTCAACCTCCGCGCGCGGGTCGGGCATATCGCTGGCGCGGCGTGTGAACTGGAGCGCGTCGTCCGTCCTTGCTGGTGGGACGTGCGGGGTGAGGCGAAGCTCCTCAGCGAGGGCGGGCCTCTGAGGTTCGGCATCGTTAGCGCCAATGATCCCGTCCGCAAGCCAGTCGAGGGCGTGGTGGGGTGCGAGACGTA
>CAIWHR010000049.1 GCA_903912485.1 uncultured beta proteobacterium
GGCGGCGGCCGGATCGTCGCCGCGGGGCCGCCGGCGGTGATCGCGGCCACGTCCGCAAGCTACACCGGCCGCTACCTGAAGCCGGTGCTCGACGCCGAGGCGCGGCCGCGGGCGAAGTCGGGCGGCGTCGCGCCCCGCGCGCGCGCGGGGCGTCCGCGCAAGGCCGCCGGCGATCCCGGCGGCTGATCCGGGCAGATCGCGCCCCCCCGGTTTCGAAGCCGCGGCGTAGCCCGGGCTACGCGTCCAACGTAGATCGCCGCAGCCGCAGGCGCCGGCGTCACGCGTAGCCCGGGCTTCGCGTCCACGGACCCCGACCGCGAGCCCGGTCTGCCGGCCCGCGAAGCCCGGGACGAACCGTGCCGGTCGGCACCGCCCCCCCCGTTCTACGGCGAAGGCGCCCTGGTGATCGCGGCGAGGATGCCCGAGAGCAGCGCGGTCGGCGTCGGCGGGCAGCCTGGAATCGCGACGTCGACGGGGATCACGTTGGCGACGCGGCCGAGGCTCGCGTAGCTCTCGCCGAAGATGCCGCCGGTGCAGCCGCAGTCGCCGACCGCGACCACCAGCTTCGGTTCGGGCGTCGCGTCGTAGGTGCGCCTGACCGCGATCGCCATGTGTCTCGACACCGGCCCGGTCACCAGCAGCATGTCGGCGTGGCGCGGGCTGGCGACAAACCGGATTCCGAGCCCTTCGAGGTTGTAGTACGGGTTGCCGAGCGCATGGATCTCGAGTTCGCAGCCGTTGCACGAGCCGGCGTCGATCTGGCGGATGGTCAATGCCCGCCCCAGCGTCTTCAGGATCTGTTCCTGCAGCCGCGCAACGACGACCATCTCGTCTGCGGGCAGCGGCGGCGCCTCGGTCTTGATGCCGGTCCGCGCGATCTGGAGGAGGATGTGCAGCATGGTCTACAGGTCGTGCCCGCTGTACGAGAGATTGAACGACTTGTTGATCAGCGGAAAGTCGGGAACGATGTTGCCGATCACCGCATGCTCCAGCACCGGCCAGTTCGACCACGACGGATCGTGCGGATGGCAGCGCCGGATCGTTCCGTCCGGGCCGCTGGTCAGCGCGATCAGCACCGGCCCGCGCCAGCCTTCGACGTAGCCCAGGCCGGTCGCGTGCTTCGGCGGCACCGGCACTTCGATGCGAACGTCTCCCGCCGGCATCGCGTCGACGATGGCGCGCGTGAGACGCAGCGATTCCAGCGCCTCGTCGAAGCGCACGGCGACCCTTGCGGCGACGTCGCCTTCGCTGCGCGTGACCATCCGCACCGCGAGCTGGTCGTAGGGTGCCACCGGAAAGTCGCAGCGGGCGTCGCGCGCCTGCGCGCTGCCGCGGCCGGCCATTCCGGTCAGGCCCAGCCGGGCGGCCAGCGCCGGCGTGACGCGGCCGCAGGTCCGGAAGCGGTCCTGCAGCCCGGCGTGATCGTCGTAGATGTCGCGCAATCGGCGGATTTCGCGCTCGAGGCGGCCCGCTTCGTCGCGCATCGCTGCGGCCGATCCCGGGGCGAGGTCGCGCGCGACGCCGCCGGGCAGCACGAAATCCATCAGCAGCCGGTGTCCGAACGCGGCGAGGTTGGCGCGCAGCACGTCCTCCCGCAGGCGCGAGAACTGCGCCAGGCCGAACGCGAAGCCGCCGTCGTTGCCGAGGTAGCCCAGGTCGCCCAGGTGGTTGGCGATCCGCTCGCGCTCGAGGCACAGCGCGCGCAGCCACACGGCGCGCGGCGGCACGACGGCCTCGGCGATCGCCTCGGCCGCCTGCGCGTAGGCGAGCGCGTAGGCCACGGTGCTGTCGCCCGA
>CAIWHR010000050.1 GCA_903912485.1 uncultured beta proteobacterium
AGTCAAGTTCTCTGAGGGCGACCCCCCTGTAGACCCTCAGTTATTCTGATCAAGACCTGCTCGGCGCACATCAGTCTTCTTGATCGCGCTCAGCTGGTCGAAGATCCGCTGCGCCCAGCCTCGCCCCCATGTCTTTGCTGAAATGCCGCGAGACCGGATCGAATGTGTCGGCTGCTGGTGGTCGATCGCGGCCAGCCACGTCGCCATCGGGATGCCGAAGCCGGTCTTCGGGCAGTCTACGACCTCGCTCGGAATCGATCGTGTCGGGGCGCTGGCCAGCAGGCGTTTGCCGACGCCTTGGGCCAAGCTGGATACGTGGGGGGCGAGCGACTCAAGCAGTTTGACATCCACAAAGGGTGTCCTCAGCTCCAGCGAATGGCCCATGCTCGCCCAGTCGCTGTCGCGGAGCAACTGATTGCGAAGGTAGAGCGTGGACTCCAGCAGGCCGACCATGGCGACGCCATTTCGTGCGTGGACGGATTCCACTCCAGGCGGCGATCCACCCAGCCGCGCCAGACCGACGCGAGCGGCCTCAGTCCCCATCAGGCCCGGCAGTTCGCCGGGAAGGTACAGCGCGCGCTGCAGAAAATAGGCTCCCTCGACCGACTGCATGAACGTGGGCAAGGCTGCGAGCTTCGGATGCAAGCCGTGCCGCGCGAGCCATGCGCATGACGCTCCCAGCAGCCCGCGCGCCCCCGGCAAGCGGGACAACACGCCGCCTACGGCCGCGAGCCTCGGCACCCGGTGGAACGAGGGATAACCGCACAGGAGCTCGTCGCCGCCGATCCCGGACAAGACGACCTTGTAACCGCGCTCGCTTGCCGCCTTGCTGGCGAACCATGTATTCACGCCATCGATGGAAGGCTGGTCCATCGCGTCGAGGATGGCCGGAACGTCGCGCTCGAACTCCTCGCGCGAGACGACGCGAACGTGATGCGGCAGGTTGTAGTGCGCCGCGATTTTTCGTGCGCCTGCCGTCTCGTCGTCCCGGCTTCCGGCGAATTCCTCGAAGGCGATGGTGATGCCTTCGGTCCGCGTACCCATCTGAGCCGCCAGGCCGGCAATTGCGCCGGAATCGACACCCCCCGAGAGAAACACGCCAACGGGCACGTCGGCGACCAGATGCGCGCGTACCGTATCGGTCATTGCCTCGCGTACGAGATCCTTCAAGTCCGGCAAACACAACTGCGACGGCTCCGACCGCCAGCACGCCCGGATGTCGTACCACGAGACGGGTCTGTCGGCCACGCCGTCCCGCACACGCATCCAGTGGCCCGCAGGCAACGCGAACATGTCGCGGTAAAGCGTCCACGGTTCCGGCACGCTGCCCCAGAGGTGGAACCCCGCCAATCCGGCCAGCTCGGGCTCGGTCGTCGTCAACTGCGACGCCCGGAGTGCCTTCACCTGCGAGGCAAAAACGAAGCCGCTCTTGGTGTTCGCGTAGTAAAGCGGCTTGATTCCGTAGGGATCGCGTGCCAGGAACAGCGTGCGCACCTCGGTGTCCCAAACGCCGAAGGCGAACATGCCGCGCAATCGAGGCAACATGCGCTCTCCCTCGCGCGCAAACAGCCTCAGCAGCACCTCCGTGTCGGAAGTCGTGGCGAAATCCTCGCCATCCGCCTCGAGCTCGCGCCGCAGCTCGCGATAGTTGTAAATCTCGCCGTTGAAGACCACTACATAGCGACCGTCGGGCGAAACCATCGGCTGATTTGCGCGGATCGCCAAGTCGATGATGGAGAGGCGGCGATGCCCTAGCACCGCCTCGTCTCCCGCCCAGGTAGCATCGGCGTCAGGGCCGCGGCGGTGCATGTGCGCAGTCATCCGCTTCACGGCTGAGATCGCAGACGCCTGGGGCAGCGCCGTTTGCCTAACGATACCTGCGATGCCGCACACTGGGGAATATCCTGATCGCGAATAGGGGTGAGGCGCGAAGTGTGGCACACGAAAGAGCAAGACGGCGCACTTTCCCTATCGGACGCACGCAGATCGTCGGCCACTGCGAAAGGCAAGCAATCCTGCGCGACTGCCGAGTCATTCGGGCAACTCTGTGCTTGCTGAAAGCCGCAGCGCACCGCGCCGTCAGCACCCGCCCGCGAGCGCTCCGACCCGCTCCTTCACCATCCGCCGCGAGCGGTCGAGCGGCCCCGACGACGGGATCCAGTCGTCGGGAAAGTCGCCGCCGGTCTCCATCGCTTCGAACTCCGCCGGCACGCCGACCGGTGCCAGTCCCGCGCAGCGGAACTCCGCCATCGCGCGCGTCAGATGCGACGCCGAGGTGACCAGCGCGACTTCGGGCCCCAGGCCGCTCTTCTGCAGCAGCAGGGCGACGTCGCGCGCGTTGCGGCGCGTCGTGCGCGAATCGGTCTCGAGGATCATCGCGGTACGCGGCACGCCCAGATCGCCGGCGAAGCGCGCCATCAACTCCGCCTCGCTGGTCCCGGCGCCCGAGCCGCCGGAGAGCACCAGCCGGTCCACCGCGCCCGCGCGCCACAGCCGCACCGCGGTGACGACGCGGTCGGCGGCGCCGTAAAGATCGTAGCCGCTGTCGTCGATACCCAGATCGCGCCCCGGCATGCCGATCCCGCCGCCCAGCACCACCGCGGTGCGCGGCAGCGGGCGCGCCGCCAGCGCCGCGCGCGACTCCGCTAGCGCGCGCTGCTCCAGCGGCCGGGTGAGCCGGTCGGCGACCCAGGGCAGCGACAGCGCGATGGTCACGACGACCGGCAGCGCCAGCGCCAGGAACGCGAGGCCCCGCCGGCCGAGCGCCCACGCGACGACGGCGAACACCAGCCCCACCAGCAGGATGCCGGGGGGGAAGGCGAGGCCCTGGAGTAGCGCGGAGACGGTGAGGCTGGGGGTCACGGGTGGGGGGCGGGTGCGTCAGGGGGGCGAAGGCTTGCGACAGCCTGCCCAAGCCGGGGAAACGCCCGAGGCCGGGAATGACCGCATCCGTCAGTTCGTCCGGCAGGGAATCGAATGCCTCGGGTGCCTCGGCAGCTGAAAGGAAGCGCTCGACATCTTCGAGGTTGCGCTCGAAGCTGGCAGTGAGCTTGATCCGGCACCTGCCAGCCACTGTCTCAGTCGGCGGCTTTGCCCGCGCGGTGGCGCTTCAGCGCGGCCAGGGCGCTGCGCGCGCCCCGAGTGCTCCCGGCGGCGACGTCGTCGAGGCCCTTGCTCGCATCGTCGATGAGCAGCAGGTGTATGCGTTCGCGCTCCAACCGGTGGTAATAGTCCAGTCGTCGGGTGTCGATGATGGCCACGTAGCTCTCGCCGTTCTTGGTGATGATCTTCTCCGCTCCGGCTTTGACCTCATCCGCCAGTTCGGACAGCGTGGCGCGGGCTTGCGACAGTGGCACCACATCGGTGGCCGAAAAAACCATCACACGCCTCGCATGATTGTTGTGCAGAAGAAATCGCATTGTACGCAGCGCGCCGCGGCATGAACATTACCCCCCCGCGGCGTCTGCGCCGGGCTCGCAGCAGGGCGCGCGGCACCCGACCTCAGGCGCGCCAGCGGCCAGCCCCGTCAAACGATCGCGAACGCGCTCCGATCCTTGCCGTCGATCCATTTCGGCGCCCGGCCGCGGCCGGCCCAGGTCTTGCCGGTCGCGGGGTCGCGGTACTTGGGCGCGACCGGCGGGCGCTTGGGCTTCGCCGCTGCCTTCGGGGCCTTGGTCTTGGCGACCGCCTTGGCCTTCGCCGGGCCGAAGACGTCTTCCGCCGTCAGGTCGAACTGCGCGACCAGTTCGCGCACGCTCTTGATCGCGCCGCTCACCTCGGTCTTGCGTGCCTTCTGGATCTGCGCTTCGAGCGCGGCGCGTTGTGCGAGCAGGTCTTTGTAGGGAGTGGTCATTTTTTCTGGTTCGGGATGTTGATCGGAAAAGGAAGGTCTGGCGTTTCAATAACAACTTGAAATAATAATCCATATCGCGGCATTTATGCGCGGATTAACCCGTGAATCCACCCCTGCGTAGCGCGGCCGGGTGGGGAAATGCGCGGCGCGGCTTGCGCGGGATTCGGTAATGGGCATTTACTACGGCGTTTCGTGTTCGCCAACGTCGGCCGCGGCTGTCACCGCGGAAACGCGAAACCCGGGGCGGATCGTGGGTCTTCCCGCATCCCCGGGCTTTGCCGGTTGATGCCGGGGGCTGGCGTTGGGGGATGGGGGCGGCTAAGCGCCGGGCTACGGGGGTTGATCGTGGCGGGAAACGCGACGCGCGGCTTGCGCGTGATTCGGCAATGGGCGTGTCGCCCGGCGTTTCGCGTCCGCCGGCGTCGATCAATCCTTGCCGTAGTCGAGCGGCCAGCGCGGCGCCATGTAGTTCAACACCTCGTCGTTGAAGCCGCGCGAATAGTACGTCCACACCGGCTTGTCGCGATCGAACTTGGCGAGCCGCGCGTGGTGGATCAGCGCCTCGCCGGCAGGCAGGTCGTGCGCGGTGTACACGGCACGCTCGGCCTCGAAACGCGCGTCGTCGTGGAACACCAGCCATTCGGCGGCGAAGGCGTCCTCGAGCTTGTCGAGCGGGTGGCAGAGGTCGTCTTCGACCGCGACCGGCGGATCGAGTTCGGGGTGCGACTTGCCGTAGTCGAAGCGCCAGCCGCCGTAGATGTCCGAGCCGCGCGTCGCGTAAAAGCGCTTGTCGCCGGGCGAGAAGAAATTCTCGATCCGGAAGTACGCCGACGGGTAGGCGTAGTCCTTGAGGCCGACGAACCACCCGGCGACGTCGTTGCCGTAGGCGAAATACGTCGTCGCGCACAACAGGCCGCCGCCGCGCGGGGCGTAGGCGATGAAACTTTCGGGCTGCATCATGATGACAACTCCGGGCGCTGCCCGGGATTGTTATCGGGGGCCGGGCAGGGCAGAGGCGGGTATCGGGTCGCGCTGGCGGGCAGTCTCAGGCTTCCTTTGCGGCGTGGTGCTTGACCTCGCCGCGCTGCTCGCGCGCGTGGTCGTCGAGCTGCCGCTTGGCGGCGTCGAACGCATCGCGCAGCGTGATGTACATATCCTCGTCGCCGCGCTCGCGGTTAACGACGAGTTCCTTGCCGGGCACCGAAATGTCGACGCGCACGTCGAACAGCTTGCCCTGCTGCTGGTGGTTGTGCGGCAGCGCGATCGTGACGCGGCAGCCGGTGATCTGCGGGTGCAGATGTTCGAGCTTCGCGACCTTCTCGCGGACGTGATCCTCGACGGCGGCGGAACGCTCGATGCCTTGAAAAAGAACCTGGAGAGGTTTGTTCATGCGGAGTCTCCGATGGGTCGTGGGCCGCGGTATCGTTGCGCCGCTCCCGCTGTCAGCGTAGCGCGAAATACCCCTTGCATGTTGACGCAAATCAACGGCGACTTTGCCCCGTGGCCGCGGCGTCGGCGCACACCGGATTGCCTCTCGTGCAACCCCCGACAATGCGCTCGGGACAACACCGGAGACGCTGGCGCATGCTCGCGCCGGGGCCTGTCACTTGCTGGCAGCGCGTGCGCTCGCTCGCTTGCGCGGGCGCGCGGCCTGGCGGCGACCGATGCCCTCTGCGACCAGCGAGACGACGAGGGTATTCAACGACACGCCCTCGGCTTTGGCGCGCTGAATCAGCTGCGCGTGCAGCGACCGCGGAACGCGTTGCAGGAACTTGCCGCTGGCCGCGGAAAACGGCTTCACCGGTTCGTCGCCCAATTCCCTGGCGACGGCGAGCCACGCCGCGAGCGCGTCGCGCCCGTTCTCGATCGCTTCCTCCGGTGTCGCACCGTCGGACAGGCATCCGGGAAGATCCGGAAACGAGATCGAAAAGCCGCCGCCTTCGTCGTTCGACAGCGGCCGAACCTCGAACGGATACGCGATGGGGCGCTTCTTCATTCGATGAGACCTTCTTCAATCAGGCGCACGATTGGATGATACTGCCGGTGATACTGGAAATCAAACCGCCGTGCCGCCGGGCCATGTCCGCTCCAAACTCGCTGGCGATTCGCTCCCGGCGTTTCGCGTGCCCGCGCGCCGCCCGTCGACCCCGGATCCGCGCCTCGCGACCGCAAACGCCGGCCGTCACCCCACATCCGTAGCCCGGGCTTAGCGACCGCAGTCCCCGGCCGTCAACCCCAAGCGTCGAATCGCGAAGCCCGGGGAATGCGCGACTTCGCGACCCCAGCCGCAGGCCGTCAGCCCCAAGCGTCGAATCGCGAAGCCCGGGGAATGCGCGAATTGGGGACCTCAGCCGCCGCCCGTCACCCCCGGTCGCTCGATCGCGAACCCCGGGGCGCCCCACGATCCATCACTCGCCGAATTCCGGCGTCGGGGCGTCGACTCCGTCGTCGGCGACGCCCGCCCAGTCCTCCGCCAGCCATCCCCGCTGCACGTAGCGGTGGAACGACGAATGCGGCCACTCGCTCGCACGGCGCGCGTGGCCGTGCTTGACCGGGTTGATGTGGATGTAGTCGACGTGGCGCTGCAGGTCGTCTTCGTCGGCGATCGTGTGTTCCCAGTACCGCGGCTGCCAGACTCGCCTGCGGATCCCGGCCGGCTTCGGACCTTCGTGGTACTGGCGGCGCGTGAAGCCGCGCTTGATGACGTTCCAGCGCGTCGCGTAGTCCGCGTCGCCTTCGGGCAGCGTCCACACGCAATGCAGGTGCTCGGGCATGACCGCGACCGCCACGGTCGTGAACGGGTGCGCGTTGCGGCAGCGCCGGAACGCGGCGCCGAGCGCGTCGATGCGCTCGGTCAGCAGCGCGCTGCGCCGATCGGCGAGCACGACGGTGAAGAAGAACGTGCCCCCGGGAACGAAACTGCGGCGATAGCGGACCATGGCGCAAGCGTAGCGCCGGTGCGCGAATCTGGATCTCGGCCGGAAGGATGAGGCGGGGGCGGTGCGCAGCGTCGTGCGCGCCGGATCCACATGACGGGGGCCAATGCGGGGTGATCAGCGACGCTGTGGTTGGTCGTTCTGCGCTTCCCGATCGGGTTCATGGGGCGGTATACAATCCATTGACGTTGTTGGCGGATTGGGAACTCGCCGCTGCCGGCGAACGCCCCTACCCGATTGCCCCGCTGCAATGAGGAGGCCGCCATGGAAGCACTCCTGGATGTCGTGAAAGTGGAAGTCAAGCCCAACTACCGGTTGTTGCTTGAGTTCGAGAACGGCGAGATGCGCGTTTTCGACATGTCGCCGTACATGGACAAAAGACCGTTTGTGGAGTTGAAGGGGTCTCCGCGCTTTGCCATGGCGTCGGTTGACTACGGAACGGTCGTATGGCCCGGCGGCATTGATATTGCGCCGGAGACGCTCTATGACGAATCCCACGCGGTCGACGCCGAGCATCGCGATTTCGTCGCGAGCGAATTGGGTCGCCCTTCGTGACTGCAGCATGGGCCACGAAGGCATGCTGAACCGCCAGTAGCACTCACCGCTACCCTCGCCTTCCAGCCCTTGAGCGGAACGAACTCGCCGTTGTGAACGGCTTGGATGGGGCTTGGCGACAACCACCCGGGTTTCGCTTTTCGGCGGTGGGGGTGATGGTGGGCGGTCGTGGTCGCGAACCCCGGGGCAACGGGGCGGCGGGAAGGACGGCGAGAGCGTCAATCGGTGTCGACGGCGGCGATGATTCCGGAGGCGATGGCCGTGCGCAGCGCTGCGCCGAGGTCGAACGCGGCATCGGCGCGCTGCGCGGCATCGAGCGCTGCGCCGAAGTTCGCGCCTGCCGCGAACGCGGCGAGCAGCGCGTGCAGGCCGGCCGCGGTGCGCGCGATCGATACGCCGTCGGCGTCGCGGCGCACGAGCAGCGTGTCGCCGCCCTCGTCGAGGTCGACGCGATCGTCGTCGCGGTGCCCAGGCTGGTTCGCCTGCCAGATGTGCAGCACCGGATACGCCGACGCCACGAGGCGGCACGACGGGTCGAGGCGCAGCCGCGCCTCCGGCAGCCGCTCGGGCAAAGCGGCCGTCAGCGCGGCCAGCAAGTCCTCCGGCGCCGCTGGCACGTTCTTCGGCGTGACCAGCACGTCTTCCGGCGCGGGCAGCACGTCCCCCGGCGCGGCTAACACGTCCTCCGGCGCGACCAGCGTGTCGGCCGCGCGCTGCGCCTCGTCCACCGCCCATTCGAGGCGCGCGACGTCGGCGAGGTAGGGCAGCCCCGCGGCGTGCGGATAGCCGGCGAGGAAATCGCCGAACGCGTCGCCCCAGGCGTTGAGGTCGCCGCTTCTCGACGGAAGCGCGCGCGCGAAGGCGTCGGCGGCCGCGTCGAAGAACGGCTCGCCGACGAGGCGCAGCACCACCGGGTAGCTCGCCCGCAGCGCGTGGCGGCAGTTCGCGGTCCACGCGTGGCGGTAGATGGCAATGCGCTCGGCGGCGTCCGCCGGATCGGGAGTCGCGAACGCGGGCGCGGTGCCGTCGGGCGCCAGCATCGCC
>CAIWHR010000051.1 GCA_903912485.1 uncultured beta proteobacterium
CGCCTGCGATGGCGTCGCTGCGCGCGCTTCGGTGCCGGCGAGGTCGGTCTCCACCTGCCGCACGTACTGCCGCAGGATCGGCGAAAGATAGGCGTCGACGACGGTGGTGTCGCCGCGCGAGACGAACTTCATCAGCGGGCTCACCTCGTGGCTCACCGACACCTGCGAAAAGCCCAGCTCGCGCGCCAGCGCCGCCAGCGCGCGCTCGTGCTGCGGGAAGCGATAGCCGTGCATCAGCACGATTGCGACCGCCCGGATCCCGGCCGCGAACAGCGCGGCAAGGTCGCACCGCGCGGCGTCGACGTCCAGCGCCTGCACGACGTCGCCGTGAGCGCCGATGCGCTCGTCGATCTCGACGACGCGGCCGTAGAGCAGCGTCGGCAGCTCGATCCGGCGCACGAACAGTTTGGGACGGTTCTGGTAGGCGATGCGCAGCGCGTCGGCGAAGCCGCGCGTGATCACCAGCGCAGTCGGCTCGCCCTGGCGCTCGAGCAGCGCGTTGGTCGCCACCGTCGTGCCCATCTTCACCGCGTCGACGACGCCGGGGGGGATCGGCGCGCCCGGGGGCAGGCCGAGGATGTCGCGGATGCCGTGCACCGCGGCGTCGCGGTAGCGCTCCGGCGCCTCGGACAGCAGCTTGTGCGCCGTCAGCGTGCCGTCGGGGCGACGCGCGACGATGTCGGTGAAGGTGCCGCCGCGGTCGACCCAGAACTGCCAGCCGGCGGAAAGAATGGGTGCGGTCATGGGGGCATGTGTTCCCGGTCGGATGCACTGCGAAAAGCCGCAAGCCGGCGCGCGGACGCGGGCAGATCGAAGGCGCGCCATTATAGGCCGCGCCGGCGCGGCGCCCCGCTGCCAGCGCGCCGGCGGTCGCCGCCACGCGCCGCGGCATTTGTGGTAAAAGAACCTCGCCGGGACGAGGCCTGACCCGCGCCCGCCTTTTCGCCCCCGCGCCCCTGCGGTGCCCACAAGGAGATCCTGCCATGAAACGTCTGTCGGTCTTTGCCGCGGCACTCGTCCTCACGCTCGCGCTGCCCGCCTTCGCGCAAACCAAATGGGACATGGCGACCGCGTACCCGGCGAACAACTTCCACACCGAGAACATCCAGCAGTTTGCCGGCGACATCGATCGCGCCAGCGGCGGCAAGCTCAAGATCACCGTGCACTCGAACGCGTCGCTGTTCAAGGCGCCCGAGATCAAGCGCGCCGTGCAGGGCGGGCAGGCGCAGCTGGGCGAGATCCTGCTCGTCAACTTCGAGAACGAGGATCCGCTGTACGGGATCGACGGCGTGCCGTTCCTCGCCTCGTCGTATGCCGAGTCGCTGAAGCTGTACAAGGCGTCGCGCAAGGCGCTCGACGACAAGCTGGCGAAGCAGGGAATGAAGCTGCTGTTCACCGTGCCGTGGCCGCCGCAGGGGATCTTCACCAACCGCACGCTCAACGGCGTCGGCGACATGAAGGGCATGAAGTGGCGCGCGTACAGCCCCGCCACGTCGAAGATCGCCGAGCTGGTCGGCGCGCAGCCGGTGACGGTGCAGGCCGCCGAGGTGTCGCAGGCGCTCGCCACCGGCGTCATCGATTCGTACATGTCGTCGGGCGCGACCGGCTTCGACTCCAAGACCTTCGAGCACATCAAGATCTTCTACGACACGCAGGCGTGGATCCCGAAGAACGCGATCATCGTCAACCAGAAGGCCTTCGACGCGCTCGACAAGCCGACGCAGGCCGCGCTGGTCAAGGCGGCCGCAGACGCCGAGACGCGCGGCTGGAAGCTGTCCGAGGAGAAGAACGCGTGGTACGTCGAGCAGCTGAAGGCGAAGGGCATGCGCATCGTCAAGCCGTCCGAGCAGCTGACGGCCGACCTGCGCAAGGTCGGCAACCTGATGCTCGCCGAGTGGCAGCGCAAGACCGGCGACGAGGGCCGGAAGCTGATCGAAGCCTACCGGGCCATGTGAGCCTGCGGCCCGCGCCCCGCCGGGATCGATCTCCCCGCGACCGATGACGCTTCGCCGCTCGCTCGACGCGCTGTACGACGCCGCCGGCGTGCTGGCCGCAGCGTTCCTCGCGGGCACGCTGGCGATGGTGCTCACCGGAATCGCGGGCCGGCTCCTCCATTTCCACGTCTCCGGCACCGACGCCTACGCCGGCTATTGCATGGCCGGCGCCGGCTTTCTCGCGCTCGCGCACACGTTGAAACGCGGCGAGCACATCCGCGTCAGCCTCATCCTCGACCACGTCGGGATTCGCGCGCGCCGCGCGCTGGAGCTGTGGTCGCTGGCCGCGGCCACGCTGCTCGCGGGACTGTTCGCGTACTACAGCGTGCGGCTGGCGTACCAGTCGTGGCAGTTCAACGACGTCTCGACCGCCAGCGACGCGCCGTTCTCGATCAGGAAGCGCACGAAGTCGACATGCGACTGGCCCGTGTAGAAGCAGGCATCGAGATGCGCGAAGGAGATCGGGATCAGCCGCTCCGCCCCCATGATCTCGGCCG
>CAIWHR010000052.1 GCA_903912485.1 uncultured beta proteobacterium
AGCATCTTCGACCCTGAAACGGGCATCTGGGGCCCCGTGAGCCCGCTGCCGCAGGGGGGGCTCCCCAACGGCACCTTCGGTATGCAGGGCAGCGGCTGGTTCGGGTCCTGGAGAACGACCCAGTCCGCGGCCAACGGGGGCTGCGGGACCTACACCTGGAATTCCGGCAACACCGATTCCTACCTCCACGTTCTCGGCGCCGTCTGGACGGGAAGCATGGACTTCCTCGTCCACTGGTACCTCGATCCCACGACAGGATCATGGATCTTCGACAACTCCGGATGTCAAGTCGATCCATTGAATCAATCCAATTTCGGGGCCATGTGGTGGGCGGGCCCCATGCCAGGCAACCTGAACCGAACCCCTGTCGCCCTCGGGCCGGGCTATGCAAAGACGACCGCCGGGGGCTGCAAGGCCAGCGACGATTGCCTCCAGCAACAGATGTTCGAGCTGAGCACCGGCTTCGTCTGGCAGTCGCCGACGCGGTTTGCCTTCCTCGAAACATTCAACTCCGACGTCTGGGTGCCGGCTACCAGCTGGCAGGGCAAGGGGACGAAGGCCCAGGGGCCGTGGAGCTACAATCCCGTCGACACGTCGAACCCCGCCGACCCGGCGTTCGGCAACGACCCCGACATCTACCAGGCCATGGCGGGCCTGGTCCGGATCAACGGCATCGTCATGGGGCCGCCTCCCTTCCCGGCGGATCCGGACTGGCAGACCGCCGCTCCGAATACCGCTCCGTGGAGCGGTACGTCCAACGTTCAGCTCGGCGATATGTCGGGAACGACTTCGGGGACGTCGGGCACTTTCGACATGAGCATGACGGCAGGCGTGGAAGGCACGATGACCGCTCCGTTCGTCCAGGGCAAGGTGGGTGTTTCCTTCGACATGGGTTATTCCAGGACCCACTCGACGTCGACGTCGTTCACCAGCAGCTACACCTGGACTCTCGGGACGACGGCCCAGATCAAGAGCACCTTGGGCAGGCAAGGGTGGATGCTCGCCCATGCACCGATCATCCAGCCCGCGAGCTACGTCGCCACGTCGGCGCGGGATCCGGGTCCGACCGGTACGTACATGGGATACACCCAGATGCTTCTCTCCGTCAGCGACGCCCAGTCTGCCTTCTGGCCCTATTCCATCACGAACCCCGCCGACGTCGCCTACCCCATGGGGTTCCTCCTGTCGGGGGTCAAGCCCATGCCGGCGTCCACCGATATTCAGGGCTGGAGTTCCTTCGGCGGCGGCAGCATGCGGGACTGGAGCGACACCAACTCGAACGACTGGATTGTCATCGCGGGCAAGAAAGGCGGCCCCGGAAATGGCGTTTCACCGCTGATCCTGGGCTCGCTGCAGACGCAGGCGTTCGTGTCGTCCTCCACGAAGGGTACGGCCTGGTCCGACTCCTACACCGGCGGGATGTCCACGAGCCTCCGTATAGGGACCAAAGGCAACAACGTAACCACGTCGGTCGACCTCTCCTTCGGCTACGAGACAGAGGGGAGCAGCTCGACGTCCTTTCAGAACAACCTGTTGACGACCTACCAGGTCCCCGTCTTCCAGGGCGGTTACAGCGCGATCCAGGTCCAGCCCTACCTCCTCCAGGCGATCACCTACAACGCCCCCTGGGTACCCAAGGGGTACAAGGGTCCGCTCCCCTGGGCCATCACCTGGGACGTGACGTACGCGGTCAGTGGGACCGCCCCCACCCTCGGGGCGCCGCAGACCATCCAGGCCACGGCCCCCCCGCCCGGGAGCGCCTCCGGCAGGATTACCGGGATAGCGGCGCCGAACGATCCTCCGCAAAAATCAGCTCTCAGGAAGAGCTCCCGCCTGCCGGTGGACAAGGTGCGCGACGACTCCTACAGCATCAGCGACGGGCAGCTCTCGTACTTCGTGCCGGGGGGCACGTTGAGCCGCGTCGCCATGTCGGCCGACGACTTCTCCGTCACGAAGGGCGCGACGGTGTCGATCAACGGCTACAAACTCTACGCCAACATTCACAAGGGGATCTGGAGCCGTTCGTGGAACGTCTGGACGTACAGATCCACCAGCGGCCTGGAGAAGCTGATTCTGACCCTGGATTTCGGGGCCGGGACCTGGGACATGAACGTGTCGAAGATCGAGTTGGGCGACCGGTTCGCGGGGCTCAACAAGCAAGCCGCGGTGACCCTCGATCTCAACGGCCTCTACATCCTCACCACCCGGATCAATCACCGGATGGCCTACGAGTGGCAGGCCGACCTCAGCTCTCTCGACCAGCCCATCTGGGTGGAGTCGATCAACGTCAGCCGGGATCTCGCCGGCAAGGGTCAGGTGAAACTGAACGGCAGGATCACCGATGCCGTGAGGAGAGTCGGCGACACCTCGGTGCAGCTCAACGGCGCGGCCAAGGACTACCCGCTGATGGCCAAGGTGGAGAACTTCATGCAGAAGGTGACGGAGAAAGGGATCCTGGTCTACAAGGATGCCAATTCCAGCCTCCATGCGGACCTGAAGAGCGGCGTCTGGGCGTGCCAGGTGGACACGGACGTCTTCAAGCACCCGCTTCCCTTCCATCACGGTGATCTGCAGCTCGCACTCCAGGTGGGAGGCATGGACTATTTCAACGCCTCCATCCACCCCGATTCGTGGGCGATGACGCTCGAATACAACGGGACATCCGGGTCGCCAAGGTTGGTTGGGTCGCCAAGCCATCGATTCCACTGAACCTGGAGTGGCAGAGCTGAGGCCCGGCGGCGGCGTGTGATCGCCCGGTATGGGTCGCCTCGTCAACGGCCGCTTGGCGGCGCCTGGCGTCAGTCCTGCCGGACGACGACCGTTCCGCCAAACCGGTAACCGACGCCGTAGTCGGTCAGGATGACGTTCGGAATGCCCGTGCTCTCGGCGACTTTCTGCCGCGTCCGGTGAACGAGGGTCTCGAGAGCGTGGACGGCGCTGGCGTCGTCGCGCCCGTAGATCAGGCGCATCAGTTCATCGCGGTCGGTCGCGCGGTTCGGGTTGCCCGCGATCGTTGCCAACAGCTGCCATTCCCGTGCCGTCAGCGTGACGCTTCGTCCATCGGTGCTCTCCAGCGATCGTCGAGCTGCCGACATGACCCACGAGCGCTCGGCGGCGGCCGACGTTGCAACCCCCGTTGCGCTTCCTGTCGCCTGCCGCCCTTCCATGCGACGGCGTCCGGCAAGGCTCGCGATGGCGGCGGCAAGCTCGCGGCCGTCGATCGGCTTCGCCAGGAAGAGGTCGGCGCCCGTCCGGTAGCAGTCCACCCTCGTGTCCAGCGTGTCTCGGGCCGTCACGACGACGATCGGGATGGTCGTGTTCTGGCGGAGGTATTCGATCAAGGTTTCGCCGGATTGGTCCGGCAGTCCCAGGTCGACGACCGCGACGTCGAATGTTCCATCGGCGATCGCGCGGTAGAACGACAGGCCGTCGGCCACCGCGGTCGGCGCGAAGCCCGAAAGCTCGAGGAAGCTGGCCAGGCTCACGCGCAGCAGCTCGTCATCCTCGACCAGGATGACGCGGATCGCTTCGTTCGTTCTCATCCCTTCTCCAGCGGCATGCGCGGAAAGCCGACGCTTGCCACGAACCGAACTTCCCCTTCCATGGCGACGCGCAGCTCGCCGCCCATGTCCGCGGCGAGCTTCTGCGCGAGGTACAACCCCATTCCCAGGCCGGGCTGGCCGGCGCTGTTGGCGCCGCGCGTGTGCTGGCTCAGCAGTTGCCTGGCGGACAGGCCGGGCGCCTTCGCGCAGTCGTTGGCGATGCGGAACACCGCGTGCGCGGCGTCGCCGCCTACGGAGACATCGACGCCCGTTCCCGCTGTCGCGTATTTTGCGGCGTTCTCGAGCAGATTGCGCAGCACGGTGTCGGCCAGGCCGTTGTCGACCGCGATCGGTCCGCCTGCCGTCGGCGCAACCTCGACGCGGAACGTACGGCCGGGACAGGTCGACTCGACTTCCGAGACGACCTGGCGCAGCAACCGCTCCGGATCCACCGGCACGATCTCGACCTGGCGATGACCGCCCCAGTCGCCACCGCGCTGCGCACTGGCGAACAGATCGCGCAGCCGAGTCACCGCGGCCGCCATCCGCGGCAGCGTGCCGCTGCGCCGGGCTGCGTCGTCGGACAACGCGAGAATGTCCAGATTGGTTTGCAGCACGGCCAACGGAGTCCGGTATTCGTGGGTGACGAGGTCGATGAACTGCCCCTGCTGCTTGCCGATCTCGCGCTCACGGCGAACGTCGGCTTCGGCGCGTGCAGCCCGTTCCTGCGCCTGCAGGCGCTCGTCATGCTCAGCCCGGTGGCGCCGGCCGAGCGCGACGTGAAGCGCGAGCACCGTGCCCAGGGACGACACGTATATCGAATACAGCAGCAGCGCGCCTCCTCCCAGGAAGCCCGCGGCATTGAGCGTGAACAGCGCAACCCCCGACAGGCTGATGATGTTCGCCGCGAACATGAACCCGCCGCCCTGCTCGCCCCGGCGCCACAGTCGCCAGGAGAGCACGATGGCAACCGCGGCCATCAGCAGGACGAGATTGAACAGCCACGGCATGACCTCAATGTAGTAACCGGCGAATAGCGTGGTGATGGTCAGCAACGGCAGCCAGAACGCGATTTCGTAGAGGGCATACAGCGCGCGCTGCCGCCGCAGGACGCCGAGCAGGCGCCGGTAGAAGCCGTTGCCGAAGGCGATCGAGAGCAGCGCAAACGTCCCGATCCAGTAATGCGAAAGGACCGGCAGGTCCGGCACGACGTACTGCTGGGCGAATCCGGCGGTCGCCACCAGGTTCATGAACAGGCTGCCGATATAGCCGGCGAACCAGGGTTGGATGGGGTCGCGTAGCCAGAGCCAGTCGTTGACGTTGAGCACGATGACCGTCAGGAGCAGCGCCAGGATCGCGAACAGCAGGCCGTATTCGAGCTGGATCCGGGCAGCGAACTGCTCCGGGGACCAGAGTCGCGGCACCAGGATCGACGTGCTTCTCGTCTTCAGGCGCAGGAAGAACGTGCGTGGCGTCGCGTCCGCCTGGTGCAGCCTGAAGGCAAACCCCCGGTAGGGTATTTCGCGGGCCGAGAACGGCAGGTCGGTGCCGGCGCGGCGCTCGGTGAACTCGCCGGGACGGTTCGGGTCGGGCTCGTATAGCCGCAGGTCGTCGAGGAACGGCGGCAGAACGTCGAGCACCCAGTCGCCCGGTGGCGCGTCGACGGTGAAGCGCAGCCAAAGGACCGCGCGAGTGTAGCCTGCAGCGAGCGCGCCTCCCGGCAGCTGCCGGAAGCGGGCGGCATCCGCGTGGGCGGCGCTCGCGACGGTCTCGGTGCCGGCATCGTCGCGCAGCACCGCCAGGTCACGCAGCCCCGGTGCGGGCGGACCCGGCAGCGACCACGCCGTAGCCGGCAGCAGGATAACGAACGCCAGCCACAGGGTGACGTGCCAAGCCCGCGACGATGGCGCCCTCGAGCGTGCGTGGACCGATGAATCCAGGCTCTTCACATGCTCCCGTGCGCCCCCTGCCTCCGCCCGGCAGGGTATCGTCTCCCCATGTATCCCACCGTGCACGAACTTTAACGCAAAACCCGCAACCCGAACGACGGCAGGCCAGTTGCGTCGTGATGCTGCCGAATCGGGATCGAGGCGCCGGCAAGCTGAGTGTCAGGATTGGTGAGGATTCGGGAAGATCCGTGCGTTGACTTCGCTGCTCCGTGATATCAGCATTGAAATCACGACCGCGCGACCGTTCTCGCCGGCTGCGGGGGCGGCGGTTCGAGCGGCGGCCTGCCCGGCACGGCTCGTCAGCGCATCAAGGACCTGACCAACGGCCGGCGGTTGCTGGCCGATTACGACTATCATGTCCAAACTCGTCTTCATCGACAAACGGCCGGTGTCGTTCGCGCTGGGCGCGCGCTACTACCTGACCAGCACGCCCGGGGGCGCCGAGGGCTGGGGCGCCCGCGCGACTGTCAGCTTCGTCTTTCCCGAGTGAACTCGCGCAACCCGGCCGGTACGCCAACCGCGACGAATGCAACACACGAGGACAAGAGCGATGAGAACTGCGGCCCTTACGACGACCCCATTGATCCTGGTCGCGATGATCCTTGCCGGATGCGGCGGGGGCGACTCGGCGACGCCCGCCGCGGTGGTCAGTGCCGCTTCGTGCCGCTACGGCACCATGGCCGTCCCCAAGGCCGCCATCACCGCGACGGCCCCCGACCTGAAGATCATCCTCACCGAGTGCGAGTTCAATCGCCTGTATCGCGGCAACCCGGATCTGAAAAGTACGGACCCGAACGACCAAAGCCAGTACAACGCGGTGATGTACACCGAAAATCCGGGGCAAATCAAGAGCAAGACGTCGTACGCGTACTACTCGTACGCCAATTTCGTCACCGCCTACAACGACCTTTTCAGCGCCGGGAAGGCGGCGGCCTACGCGCCCTTCGCCGCCAGCGGCGACTACATGAGCAACATGCGCGAGATGGCGGCTTTCCTGGCCAACATCGGGCAGGAGACCAACGGCAACTCGGCGGCCGCGTTCAAAGCGGACTACAGCCTGGCGGCAGCCGGTAGTCTGGGCAATGGCTATGGCCTGTACGCCGTCACCGAAGGCAGCTGTGCCAGCCTTGTTCCGGACCCCACGACCGGAATCATCGGCTGCCCCGGTTATGGAACCAAGCGAGGCTACTGCACCGGCAGCGGGCCCGGGACCTACCCGGGGGACTGCGCGTCGGCGTCCGCGCAGGCCACTTCGTTCTGCCAACTCGCCGCGGGCTTCTGCGCCTCGCCGCTGCCGACGAACGACAACCTGCCGTCGTCGCAGTACTTCGGACGCGGCGGGAAGCAGATCTCGTACCCCTACAACTACATGTATTACGGCAGCAAGATCCATCCCGACGATCCGTACAAGCTGGGCAACAACCCGTCGCTGATCGACACCAACGGCCAGCTGGGGTGGGAAACCGCGCTGGCCTACTGGGCGCTCCCCTACGAGGACATCAGCAGCACCAAGCCGTCGATGCACGACGGGTTCTTCTCGCCGACCAAGCGCGGCATCGCGGACTTCGACAGCCTGGTCGGCTTCGGCAAGACGGTCAACCTCATCAACGGCGGGGTCGAGTGCGGCAAGACCTATCCCTACATGAAGGTCCAGACGCTCAACCGCATCAACAACTACGTCGAATTGCTGTTGCTGAACGATCACCTGATGCCGATCAAGACGCTGGAGGTGACGCACGGCGCCGGAGCAAAGACGCAGGTGGACGTCTACACCAAGGACCAGCTGATCCACAACATTTCCACTTTGGGCGTCACCTTCATCGGCTACAGCTACGTCGTCCCGCCGGCGACCACCACCGGGCCGGTGGCAACCGACCCGGCGACGATTCCGCCGCATCTCCTCAAGCAGTACGGGATCAAGACGGCGGGCGGAAGCGTCAACGCGGCCACCGCCGTTTACACCGGCGCCCCGCCGCAGCAGGCGTGGTGGGGCGCCTACGGCTCGTGGGGTGGAGCGTTCTACTACGGTCGCTACAACTCGCAGCCGCTGATCCAGGAATACTATGCGCAGCCCAACAGCGTGATCGTCGGCGATCAGACCCGTTACATGACGGACATCACCAAGGTCATGCTGTACTACGACGCTGCCGATCCGCACAACGTCTCCAGGATCAGCGACGAGCGCCTCGACTGCACCGGCGTGACGAACTTCGCGGGCGGCTGAGGGCCGGATGCGACACCCGCGTCACCCCCGCGAGGCGCAAGAGTCTGAATGATTACCGTCACGGAGGCTTCATGAGACCGATCCGCTGGATCCTGTTCCCGACCACGCTGCTGCTTGCTTCGCTGCTGGGGGGCTGTTTGGGGGGCGGCGACGATTCGTCGAATGCGGTGTTCACCGCCACCGATGCGAGCAAGGTCGGCGACGGCATTCCCAGTTCATCGCACGAGCGGGCCCTGCTGGTCTTCGGCGGTCCTGACGGCTGCTCCGACGGGACCACGGTCGCTCTGAGTCCCGAGCCCGGCGGCATCGCGCAGTCGATCTGCGGCGTGACGATGGCGGACACGGCGGGCAACCCGATCGTCGTCTACCGCGGGATTCCGTACGCGGACACCACCGCCGGCGACAACCGCTGGGTCGATCCCAAGCCACCGCTGGAGCCGGTCGTGCGCGCGGTCGAGTACGGCCACGTGTGTCCGCAGGGCAAGGCCGCCGACTTCGATCCGGTGCAGATGTCGGAGGACTGCCTTTACGTCAACGTCTGGACGCCGCAGACGGCGATGGGTGGCGGCTCCAAGCTGACGGTGATGGTCTTCATCCACGGTGGCGCCTTCGTCTCGGGCTCGGGAGGCAGCGTGGCGGGCGACGCTCCAGGCAAGCTCAACCTCTACGACGGCCGGCAGTTCCTGGCGACCGCGCACGCCTTGAAGCAGGACATCGTGTTCGTGACGATGAACTATCGGCTGGGTGCGCTCGGGTTCCTCGCCGGCGACAAGCTCGGGCTCGCCGGCAACTTCGGGATCAAGGACCAGACCAAGGCGCTCGAATGGGTCCAGCGCAACATCGCGTTGTTCGGCGGTGATCCCGCGCGCGTGATGGTATTCGGCGAAAGCGCCGGCGCGCAATCGACGGCACTGCACCTGACGATCACCGCCAACAATCATCAGAAGCTCTTGCAGAGAGCGGCGCTGGAGAGCAACTACGGGATGGCGTACATGTCGCTGGGTCAGGCGCAGCTCAAGGCCGACGCGTTCGCCAAGGCAACCAACTGCAAGGACGCGCCGGACGTCATGAAGTGCCTGCGCGCAGTGCAGCTCGCGTCGACGACGACCGACGCGACGATCCTCGGCCAGCAAACGGCGAAGGACGGCGGGTGGAGCAAGGAGAACATCGCCTGCGTCGGCATGCAGGCGTTCCTGCCGTGGAACCCGGTCATCGACACGAAATTCATCGTCGACGATCCGATCAACCTGCCGATCACCAAACCGGTGATCGTGGGCTCGAACCTCTCCGAGGCCATCCCGTTTTTCGCCGCCATGACCGAGAAGCAGTCGGAGGACGCTTACTTCGCGTTGACCAATTTCCTGTTCGGCGTCAGTGCCGCAGCCGACATCGACGTCAAGTACACCGCCGCCTATCCCAAGGCGTCGTTCCAGCAAAAACTCGACCAGCTGGTCACCGATTACATGTGGACCTGCTTCAACCGCCAGTTCGCGCGCCAGGCGCGCAAGAACGTGCTCGACGTCTACCGCTACCACGACGTGCACCACGGATCGTTTTCGGTCTGGGGCAATACCTCGGTGACGGGACAGGCGTGCTCGACCAGCCCCAACGTCTGCCACGCCGACGAGCTCCCGTTCGTGTTCGGCAACGCGACCAATTCGCAGTTCACGGTCCAGACGTTCACGCCCGACGAAATCAGCATGTCGACCGCGCTGCAGCAGTACTGGATCCAGCTCGCCGGCGGCAGCGGCAGTCCCAACGGCGCGGCTGCGATCACCAGGTGGACGCAGGACTCGGATCTCCTGTCTCATTACCTGCAGGTCCAGGCCCCGGCATCGGCCCTCTCGATGCAGTCGGGCAGCCAGCTCGAGAGCGGGGCGTTCTGCGACTTCTGGGATGGCATCGGCTACACGGTGACGGCCAAGTACACGGCCTGCGTCGGCAACTGAGGACGGGCCCGACCTCTCGTCAAGCAAGAGCCGGAGAAGCAAGCGGTTTCCGCGGATGGGCGCCGGCGCCGCGGTGACGCCGGTCGAGGGAAAGTTCGGGAGAAGGATGCGATGGCGGCGTTGCTCGAGATGCGCGACATCACCAAGGAATTTCCGGGGGTGAAGGCGCTCGACCGGGTCTCGATGACGGTCGAGCAGGGCGAAGTCCACGCGATCTGCGGCGAAAACGGCGCCGGCAAGTCCACCCTCATGAACGTGCTTTCCGGCGTCTACCCCAGCGGCAGCTATTCCGGCGAGATCCTGTACCGGGGCAGGCTGGCCGCCTTTCGGGACATTCGCGCCAGCGAGCGCGCCGGCATCGCCATCATCCACCAGGAACTCGCCCTCGTTCCCGAGCTGTCGATCGTCGAGAACCTGTTTCTCGGCAACGAGAAGGCAAGGTGGGGCGTCATCGACTGGGTGGCGGCGAAGGCCCGTGCCGTGGAGCTCATGGCCCGCGTCGACCTGCGCGAGGATCCGGAGACCGCCGTCAAGAACATCGGCGTGGGAAAGCAGCAGCTGGTGGAAATCGCGAAGGCGCTCAACAAGAACGTCGAACTGCTGATCCTCGACGAACCCACCGCCGCGCTCAACGAGGACGACTCGCGGCACCTGCTCGACCTGATGCGCGGGCTGCGCCAAAAGGGCATCACCTGCATCATGATCAGCCACAAGCTGAACGAGATCCGGGCGATCGCCGACGCCATCACCATCATCCGCGACGGCCGGACGGTCGAGACCCTGCGCGTCGACGAGAGCCTGGACGAGGACCGCATCATCCGCGGCATGGTGGGACGATCGCTGGGATCGCGATTTCCCGAGCGCCACCCCGCCATCGGCGACGTCTTCTTCGAGGTCCGGGACTGGACCGTGCGGCACCCCCAGATACCCGACCGCCTGGTGTGCAAGGGGTCCAGTTTCTTCGTTCGCCGCGGCGAGATCGTCGGCTTTGCCGGACTCATGGGCTCGGGGCGCACCGAACTCGCCCGTTCGCTGTTCGGACGTTCCTACGGCATCCACCTGCGCGGGTCGATCGTCAAGGACGGGCGCGAACTGCAGCTTCGCCGGGTCGCGGAAGCCATCCACGAGGGCATCGCCTACGTCACCGAGGATCGCAAGGCGCTGGGGCTCAACCTCCTCGACGACATCAAGGAGACGATCGTCTCCGCCGACCTCAACCGCGTCGCGACCCACTCGGTGATCGACGGCAATCGGGAGTTTGCGGCGGCGGAAGGCTTCCGCCATTCGCTGAACATCAAGGCCCCGACCGTCGACGAAAGCGTCGACAAGCTCTCGGGCGGCAATCAGCAGAAGGTCGTCCTGGCCAAGTGGCTGTTCACCGAGCCGGACCTGCTCATCCTGGACGAGCCCACCCGGGGCATCGACGTCGGCGCGAAGTACGAGATCTACGCCATCATCATGAAGCTCGCCGAGTCGGGAAAGGGCGTGATCGTCATTTCCTCGGAACTGCCGGAGGTGCTGGGCATCTCCGATCGCATCTACGTCCTGTGCGAGGGCGCCATCACCGGCGTGCTCGACCGGACCGAAGCCAACCAGGAGAATCTGATGAAGCTCATGACCGCGACGGGCGCGGGCGATCGGCCCGCCGGGCCCGCTCGACCACCCGCCGGGACCCTGCAATGAAGCAGCTCAGGGACATCTTCGGCGGCGATCTGAGGCAGTTCGGCATGCTGTTCACGCTGGTCGCGCTGGTCGCGTTCTTCCACGTCCGCACCGGCGGCTACGTGCTGACGCCGGCGAACATGATGAACCTGCTCAACGGCAATTCCTACATCCTGGTGCTGGCCATCGGCATGGTCCTGGTGATCATCGCCGGACACATCGACCTCTCCGTCGG
>CAIWHR010000053.1 GCA_903912485.1 uncultured beta proteobacterium
ACCCCGGCCGCGCGACGAACAGCGTCAGCCGAGCTTGCCGGAATATTTCTCCAGCTTCGCCCACGCCTCGGCGCCGAACTTGCCCTTCCATTCCTCGTAGAAGCCGGCCTTGGTCAGCACGGCGCGGAACGCGGTCTTGTCCGGGTAGTTGAAGATCATCCCCTTCTGCTTCAGCGTCGCCTCGACGCCGACGTTGAGCTTGGCCATGTCCTCGCGCTGCGCCAGCACCGCCGCGGTGACGTTGCGGGTGACGATCGCCTGCAGGTCCTTGGGCAGGCTCGCCCACGACTTGCCGTTGGCGAGCACCCACTGGCCGTCCCACATGTGGTCGGTCATCGACACGTATTTCTGCACTTCGTAGAGCTTGGCGATCTCGAGCAGCGACAGCGCGTTTTCCTGGCCTTCGACGACCTTGGTCTGCAGCGCCGAGTACGTCTCGCTGAAATTGATGCTGGTCGGCGACGCGCCCAGCGCCTTGAACAGCGACGTCCACAGCGGGCTCGGGGGGACGCGGATCTTGAAGCCCTTCAGGTCGTCGGGCGTCGCGATCGGCTTGGTGCTGCTGGTGATCTGGCGGTAGCCGTTGTCGAGCTGCCGGTCGAATGAGTGGAGGCCCGTCTTGCCGACGGTCTCGCGGACAAAAGCGCCGAGGTCGCCATCCATCGCCGCCCACACCGTCGCGTAGTCCTTGAACGCGAACGCGACGCCGTTGATCGCGGCGACCGGCACCAGCGTCTGCAGGATCAGGCCCGACAGCGGGAAGAAGTCGATGGCGCCGGAGCGGATCTGCGACAGCATGTCGGTGTCGCTGCCCAGCTGGTTGTTGGGGAACACCTGGATGTCGACGCGGCCCTTGGTCTCCGCCTTGATCTTGTCGGCGGCTTCCTTGACGCGGATGGTCGACGGGTGCGTCGCCGGGATGTTGTTCGCCCACTTCATCTGGAACTCGGCCGCGGGCTGGCCGAATGCGGGCCGGACGCCGGCGGCGAGCGCGGCGGAGCCGGCGAGGGTCTGGACGAAACGGCGGCGGTTGATGGTCATGCTGTTCTCCTCCTTCGGTTGAAAAATGCTGCGGTGCGCGCGCAACCCGGGTTGCGCGCGGGTGACGGGGGCGCCGAGGACGGGGCGGTCAATACATCACCAGGCCTCCGTCGGCGACCAGCGTCGCCCCGGTGATGTACGACGCGTCCGGCGAGACCAGGAAAGCGATGGCGCGCGCGATCTCGTCGGGAGCTCCGGTGCGGTTCATCACGCTCATCGCCTCGACCCGCTTGCGATGCGCTTCGTTGCGCCACGCCTCCTCGATCATCGGCGTCAGCGTTGCGCCCGGAGCGATGGTGTTGACCGAGATGCCGCGTTCGGCCAGTGCGCGCGCGGCGCTCTTGGTCAGCGCCAGCACGGCGCCCTTGCTCGCGGCGTAGGCGGCGGTGCCCGACAGGCCGCCGCCGCGCAGCCCGGCGACGCTGGCGACGGTGCAGATGCGCCCGCCGCGCGGCATGTGCCTGCCGGCCTCGCGCAGGCACAGGAAGGTGCCGACCACGTTGTCGTCGTACACCTGCCGGAACGTCGCGGCGTCGAGTTCCATGAACGGCGTCATGTCGGCCACGCCGGCGGAGGTCACCAGCGCGTCGAGCGTCCCGAGGTACGCGACGGCCATGGCGAAGGTCTCGACCAGCGTGGGTTCGTCGGCGACGTCGACCTCGAACGCGAAGTGCGCGCCGGCGTCGACCGGCGGCAGCGCCGCTGTGACCGCCTTCGCGCCCTTGCCGTTGCGGTCGAGCAGCGCGACGCGGTAACCGCGCGCGGCGAGTTCCCTCGCGGTCGCGGCGCCGATGCCGCTGGCGGCGCCGGTGACGATGGCGTTTCCGTTGGCGCTCACGGGTGCACCCCGGGCGCCGCGAGCGACCGCGCCGCGGCGACGACCTGCGCGACGGTGACGCGCGACTCGTCTTCCAGCGGCTTCGAATAGCCGGACGGAATGCGCGGCGCGCCGACGCGCTTCACCCGGCAGCCCGTCTCCTCGGCGGCGGAGGCGGCGATCTCGGCGCCGAAGCCTCCCACCTGCACCGCCTCGTGCACGACGACCAGCGCGCCGGTGCGCGCGGCCGAGCCCAGCACCGTCGCGCGGTCCCAGGGCCAGATCGTGCGCAGGTCGATGACCTCGGCGGAGACGCCGGCGCTTGCGAGTTCCGACGCGGCGTCGACGCAGGTCCGCACCGCCTTCGACCAGCTGACCAGCGTGACGTCGCTCCCGGCGCGCAGCACGCGGGCGGAGCCCAGCGGCACCCGCAGCCCCGGCTCGACTTCGCCTTCGTCGCCCCACAGTTCCTTGTGCTCGAGGTAGACGACGGGGTCGCCGGACTCGAGTGCGCTGTGCAGCAGACCGTAGTTGTCGGCGGGCGCCGACGGCACGACGACGGTGAGGCCGGGAATGTGCGCGAACCACGCCTCCAGCGACTGCGAGTGCTGCGCCGCCGACGCGGTCCACAGGCCGATCGGCATCCTGACCACCAGCGGCACCCGGCCCTGGCCGCCGAACATGTAGCGGTTCTTCGCCGCCTGGTTGACGAGCTCGTCGATCGCGCACAGCGCAAAGTCGACGACGCGCATCTCGACCACCGGGCGCAGGCCCGCGAGCGCCATGCCGACCGCGGCGCCCATGATCGTCGACTCGGAGATCGGCGTGTCGATGACGCGGTCGGCGCCGAACTCCTGCTGCAGCCCGCGGTACTGCGCGAAGATGCCGCCGCGGCCCAGGTCCTCGCCCAGCGCGACGACGTTGCGATCCGCGCGCATCGCCTCGGCCAGCGCGGTGGCGGCGGCCTGCGAATAACTCATCAGCGCCATTGGCCGGCTCCCGTGTTCTGAATGTCGGTGTACGCGCTCGCGGGATCGGGGAGGGGCGCCGCAGCGGCGGCGGCCATCGCGGCGTCGATCTCGGCGGCGGCTGCGGCGTCGATCGCGGCGATGTCGTCGGCTGCGACGCCGCGCGCGACGAGCCTGTCGCGGGCGATCGTCAACGGGTCGGACTCGAGCGCGCGCGCCACTTCGGCCGGATCGCGGTAGGCGCCGGGGTCGACCGAGACGTGACCCTTGAAGCGGTAGGTCAGCGCGTGCAGCAGCCGCGGCCCCGAGCCGGCGCGGACCTCGGCGACCAGGCGCGCCGCGGCGGCGTCGACCGCCTCGACGTCGTTGCCGTCGACGCGGACGGCCGGCACGCCGATGCTCTCGGCGCGCGCGGCGGCGCCGGCGCCGCCGGTCATCGGGCCGGTCGGCGTGGTCGCCGAAATGCGGTTGTCCTCGCACACGAACAGCACCGGCAGACCGTACACGACCGCCCAGTTCAGCGCTTCCAGAAACGGCCCGCGATTGACCGCGCCGTCGCCGAAAAAGCAGGCGACGATCTCGGGCTGGCCGCGGATCTTCAGCGCCTGCGCGGCGCCGACGGCGATCGGCATTCCCGCTGCGACGACGCCGTTGGCGCCCAGCATGCCGACCGAGAAGTCGGCGATGTGCATCGAGCCGCCCTTGCCGCGGTTGCTGCCGGTGGCCTTGCCGAACAGCTCGGCCATCATCCGGTCGACGTCGGCGCCCTTGGCCAGCGTGTGGCCGTGGCCGCGGTGCGTCGAGGTGAGCAGATCCTTGCGCGTCAGGTTGGCGCAGACGCCGGCGGCGACCGCCTCCTGGCCGGTCGACAGGTGCAGCGGCCCGCGCACCAGCGCCGGCTTGGCCGAGGTCTTGAGGCCCCAGGCCTGCACGCCGCCCTGGCTCGCGATTTCCGCCGCGTTTTCGAACGCGCGTATCCGCGCCATCGTCCGATACAGGGCGACGAGGCGGTGCGCGGGGGAAGGGGTTGCTGGCGCCGGCGCGGCGCCGCCTTCTGCTGGCGTGGGGATCATGGCAGCCTGGATAAACCGCATATGATAGCCGAAGCCGCCGTGCGCCCGGGCGGGGGCCTGCGATATCGGCCGCCGTTGCAACGCCCGGCATTCGCCCCCATCTCGCCGGCACACCCAGGGAGCCGCCCATGACCCCACGGACCGTGCAACGCCTCATCGCAGCGCAGCCCACTGCGGACGGCGCCGGGGTCAAGCTGCGGCGCAGCGTCGGCCAGGCGCCGTCGGCGCGGCTCGACCCCTTCCTGATGCTCGACCACTTCTCGACCGACCAGCCGGCCGACTACATCGCCGGCTTTCCGTCGCACCCGCACCGCGGCTTCGAGACCGTCACCTACCTGCTCGACGGCCACCTGCTGCACGAGGACCATCCGGGCCACGCCGGCGACCTGAACAGCGGCGGCGTGCACGTCGCCGGCGTGCTGTCCGACGGCGGCGCGGTCGAGCTGACGGGCGGCGCGGAAGGCGGCCGCCTGCTGCTGCTGGCGGGCAGGCCGCTGCGCGAACCGGTCGTCCAGTACGGACCGTTCGCGATGAACACGCGCGAGGAAATCGAGCAGGCGATCCGCGACTACCAGAACGGCGAGCTGACGCGCGACGCGGCGTAGACGGGTCGTGATGTAGCCCGGGTTGCGCGGCCACGGCTGTCGATTGCGGCGCCTGGCAGGAAACCGCGCACCCCGGGGCGCGGAGCTCCGTTGCCGCAACCACCCGGGTTGCGCGGGCCGCGCCGCGGGCTACGGTCGGCGCCGGCGCGCGCGCAACCCGGGCTACGGTCGGCGGCGGTGCGCGCGCAACCCGGGCTAGGTGTTTCCATCGATGCGCGGCGCGCGGTCCCAGGCGGAAAGGTCCGGGCGGCGCAGGTGCCAGTCGGTCGCGCGCTGGTACGCGCGCCCGATCGCGATCAGCGTCGCTTCGGCGAAGGGCGCTCCCATCAGTTGCACGCCGATCGGCAGCCGCGCGGCCGAGAATCCCGCCGGCAGCGACAGCGCGCAGGCGCCGAGGTAGTTGGCGGCGCGGGTGAACGTCGCCAGCGGCGTGGTCGCCTCGTCGACGTCGGCGACCGGCGTGGCGGTGATCGGCAAGGTCGGCGTCAGCAGCGCGTCGCGCCCGCGCATCCACTCGGCGTAGCGCGCCATCGCGCGCTGGCGCGCAGCGAGCTCGGCGATGTAGTCGGCAGCGCTGATCGCCTTTCCGGTCAGCATCCGCGAGCGCACCCAGGGGTCGATCGGCAGCGCCGCGTCCTCGACGGCCGCGCGGTGCACGGCATACGCCTCGGCGGCGATCAGCCGCCCGTTGCGCGTCATCAGTTCGGCAAAGTCGAGCGGAAAGCGCGCCTCGTCGACGACGGCGCCCAGGTCGCGCAGCGCGGCCGCGGCGTCGGCGACGACCTTCAGCACCTCGTCGTCGGTGCCGCCGGCGATCTCGGCGGGGGCGAGGCAGGTGATGCGCAGGCCGCGGAGGTCGGGTTCTCCGGCGAGCGCGGCGGCGAAGTCGATACGCGGCGCGCCGCGCGTGCCGGGGTCGCGCGGATCGAACCCGGCCATCGCCGCGGTGAGCAGCGCCGCGTCGTCGACGCTGTGCGCCAGCGGCCCGATCGAGTCGAGCGTCGTCGACAGCGGCACGGCGCCGGCGAGGCTGACGAGGCCGTACGTGGTCTTCAGCCCGGTGAGCCCGCACAGCGCCGCGGGGATGCGCACCGATCCGCCGGTGTCGGACCCGATCGCCGCGGGAACGAGACCGGCGGCGACGGCGACGGCGGAACCGCTCGACGAACCGCCGGGCACGCGATGCGTCGCCGTGTCCCAGGGGTTCCACGGCGTGCCCATCGGCGCGTTCCTGCCCCAGCCGCCGAACGCGAACTCGACCATGTGCGTCTTGCCGAGGGGAATCATGCCGGCGGCGACGAGGCGAAGGACCACCGTCGCCGTCTGGTCCGAGCTGCGCCCCAGCCAGCTCTTCGATCCGGCCGTCGTCTGGCGCCCGGCGACGTGCAGCAGGTCCTTGAGCGCGATCGGCAGCCCGTGCAGCGGGCCGCGCGGCAGTCGCGCCTCGCGCTGCAGGTCGGCGGCCTGCGCGCAGGCGAGCGCGTCGTCGCGATAGACGTCGACGAACGCGTGCAGCCGCGCGTCGAGGCGCTCGATGCGGTCGAGGCAGGCTTCGACGAGTTCCACCGACGACACGTCGCCGCGTTCGAGATGGGCCGAGAGGTTGGTCAGCGAATGGAACGGCAGGTCGTTGGGCATGGCGGGGTTCCCGTGGCACGGAAGGCGGCCCGGCAATGATCGCACGATCGGCGGGGGGTAAAATCGACGGGTTTCCCGCCGCCATGAACAAGCCGACCCAACGAAGCGCCGCCTGCGCGCAACGGCTCGCCGCCGTCGCGGCGGTCTGCGTGCTCGCCGGCGGCTGCTCGGGCGAGCGCCCCGGCGGCTTGCAGGGCTACGCCGAGGGGGAGTTCGTGTACGTGGCGTCGCCGTACGCGGGCAGCCTCGACCTCGTTGCCGTCGCCCGCGGCCAGCAGGTGGCGGCGGGGGCGACGCTGTTCGTCGTCGAGCACGGCGCCGAGCAGGCTGCGGTCGACGCCGCGGCGGCGCGGATCAGCAACGCGCGGGCGCGCCTCGCGAACCTGGGCGAGGGCCGGCGCGCCGCCGAGCTCGACGTGATCCGCGCGCAGGCCGACAGCGCGGCGACGGCGCTGCGGCTGTCGCGGCTGCAGTTCGACCAGGCCGAGCGGCTGTTCCGCGACCAGTTCGTGTCGCAGGCGAAATTCGAGGAGGCGAAGGCCGCGTACGAGCGCGACGTCGCGCGCGTCGCCGAGACCAGGGCGCAGATGGCCGTCGGGCTGCAGAGCCTGGGGCGCGGGCCCGAGATCCAGGCGGCGCGGGCCGACATCGAGGCGGCGCAGGCGGACCTCGCGCAGGCCAAGGTCCGGCTCGACCAGAAGACGGGCTTCGCGCCCGCGGCGGCGCTCGTCTACGACACTTTCTTCCGCGCCGGCGAGTCGGTTCCCGCCGGCGGCGCCGTCGTGAGCCTGCTGCCGCCGGCGAACGTCAAGGTCCGCTTTTTCGTGCCCGAAGCGATGCTCGGCTCGCTCGCACCGCGGCAGGCGGTCACCCTCCGCTGCGACGGCTGCGCGGCGCCGATCGCCGGCGAGATCTCGTTCATTTCGCCGCAGGCCGAGTACACGCCGCCGGTCATCTACAGCCGCGAATCGAAGGCGAAGCTCGTGTTCCTGGTCGAGGCGCGACCCGCCGCCGCCGACGCCGCGCGCCTGCGCCCGGGGCAGCCGGTGGAGGTCGTCGTGAGCGGCCGATGAACGCGCCGGAAAGTGCCGCCGCCATCGACGTCCACGGGCTGAACAAGCATTTCGGCGACAAGCACGTCGTGCGCGACCTCACGCTGCAGGTGCGGCGCGGCGAGATCTACGGCTTTCTCGGACCCAACGGCAGCGGCAAGACGACGTCGATCCGGATGCTGTGCGGCCTGTTGACCCCCGACAACGGCAGCGGCACCTGCCTGGGCTTCGACGTGATCCGCGAGACCTACGAGATCAAGCGCGAAGTCGGCTACATGACGCAGCGCTTTTCGCTGTGGGAAGACCTCACCATCCGCGAGAACCTCGATTTCGTCGCACGGATGTACGGCGTCGCGGCGCGCGCGCGGGCGGTGCGCGACGCCATCGACGCGCTGGGGCTGGGCGACCGGCGCGACCAGCTGGCGGGGCAGCTGTCCGGCGGCTGGAAGCAGCGGCTGTCGCTGGCGGCGTGCATGCTGCACCGCCCGCAGCTCCTGCTGCTCGACGAGCCCACCGCCGGCGTCGATCCGAAGGCGCGCCGCGACTTCTGGGACCAGATCCACGGGCTGGCGGGGCAGGGCATCGCGGTGCTCGTGTCGACGCACTACATGGACGAGGCCGAGCGCTGCCACCGGCTGGCGTACATGTTCGAAGGGCGGCTGCTCGCCACCGGCACCGCGGCCGAGGTCGTGGCGAGTGCCTGCCTCGTCGCCTGGGCGGTGAACGGGCCCGACCTCGCAGCTCTCGCCGCGGCGCTGCGCGCGCGTCCCGGCGTCCTGCAGGTGACGCAGTTCGGCGGCACGCTGCACGTGGCCGGGCGCGACGCCGCGCTGCTCGAGGCGGCGGTGCAGGCGTCTTCGGCCGATCCGAGGCAGCGCTGGCAGCGGATCGAGCCCGGGCTCGAGGACGTGTTCATCGACCTCATGCAGAACGCCGCGAACGGGAGGCCTTCGTGAACGGCAACGGCGTCTCGCTGTCGCGGTGGATCGGAATCCTGGTCAAGGAATTCATCCAGTTGAAGCGCGACCGGCTGACCTTCGGCATGATCGTCGGCATCCCGGTGCTGCAGCTGATCCTGTTCGGCTACGCGATCAACACCGACCCGCGGAACCTGCCGACCGCGGTGCGCGACGCCGACCCCGGGATCTTCACCCGCAGCTTCGTCGCGGCGCTCGAGAACACCGGTTACTTCCGGATCGTCAGCCGGCCGGCGACCGAGGCCGAAGCCGACGGCCTGCTCGCGCGCGGCGACGTGCAGTTCGTCGTCACCATCCCGGCGGACTTCACGCGCAGGCTGATGCGCGGCGAAGCGCCGGAGCTGCTGGTCGAGGCCGACGCCACCGATCCGACCGCGGTGTCCAACGCGGTGAGCGCGGTGCAGAAGATCGCGCTCACCGCGCTCAGCCGCGACCTTGCCGGCGTGCGCGCGCGGACGCCGACGCCGACGCCGACGGTCGACGTGCGCGTGCACCGCCGCTACAACCCGGAAGGCGTGACTGCGTACAACATCGTGCCTGGCGTCCTCGGCACCATCCTGACGATGACGATGGTGCTGATGACGGGGCTCGCGATGACGCGCGAGCGCGAGCGCGGGACGTTCGAGAACCTGCTGTCGACGCCGGCGCTGCCGATCGAGGTGATGACCGGCAAAATCGTCCCCTACATCATGATCGGGCTGCTGCAGGTGACGCTGATCCTGCTCGCCGCGCGCTGGCTGTTCCACGTGCCGATGGAGGGCAATCTCGCCGTCCTCTACGCGATCATGCTGCTGTTCATCGCCGCCAACCTGGCGCTCGGCATCACCTTCTCGTCGCTGGCGCGCAACCAGCTGCAGTCGATGCAGATGACGTTCTTCTTCTTCCTGCCGTCGATCCTGCTCTCCGGCTTCATGTTCCCGTTTCGCGGCATGCCCGAGTGGGCGCAGACGCTCGGCAACCTGCTGCCGCTCACCCACTTCCTGGTGCTGGTGCGCGGCGTGATGCTCAAGGGCAGCGCGCTGCCGGAGTTGTGGGTGCACGTCTGGCCGATCGCCGCGTTCATGGTCGCGGTGATCGCGATCGGCCTGCGCTTCTATCGGCGGACGCTCGACTGACCCGGCGCCGGCAGCGCATCGGCCCGGCGGCTCAGCCCAGCGCGCGGGCCTCGTCGACGCAGAGCAGGCGCACGTGCCCCTGCGCCACCAGTTCCTCCTGGTCGTTGCGGATCCACGCTTCCCACACCTGGCTCGATCGGCCGCGGGTGACCGGCCGCGCGACGGCGTGCAGCCTGCCCGAGCGCACGGCGCGCAGGAACGTCGTCGTGTTCTCCAGCCCGACCACGTGCTGGCCGCGCGGCTTCGCGACGATCGCCGCGCCGATCGACGCCAGCGTCTCGATGACTCCGGAGTGCACGCCTCCGTGGACGATGCCGTAGGGCTGATGGTGCTTCGCGCTCACTTCCCATTCGCAGCTCACCTCGTCGGCCGACGCCGAGAGGATCACGATCCCCATCTCCTTCACCCAGCCCGCGTGGGCATTGAACTGCTCCAGCATGGCGTCGATCATCGGTCGCTCGCTTCAGTGGGACATCAGCACCGGCACCGTCATCGCGTTGAGCAGCGTCCGCGTGACGCCGCCCAGCACGAATTCCTGGAGCCGGGCGTGGCCGTACGCGCCCATCACGATCAGGTCGGCGCCCAGGTCGGCGGCCTGCGACAGCAGGAGTTCGCCGATGCTGATGTCCGGGAGGTCGAGGTGGCGCACTTCGGCGTCGATGCCGTGGCCGCGCAGGTGCAGGACGGCCTGCGTTCGCGCCTGCGTGTCGCCGAGCGTTTCCTCGGCGGCGGCGGTGATCGACACGACGACCACCTTCTCGGCCCGGGCGAGCAGCGGCAGCGCGTCGGCGACGGCGCGCGCCGACTCGCGGCTGCGGTCGAGCGCGATCAGCGCCGTCCTGCCGAAGCTGCCCTGGATGCCGACGTAGGGTATGACCAGCGCGGGCCGTCCGGATGCCAGGATGGCGGCGTTGGCGAGGCCGGCGGCAAACGCCGCGTCGGCGTCTGCCGGGTCCGGCTGACCGATGACGACCAGGTCGGCGCCGCGCGCGTGCGCGATGATCGCAGGCGCCGGATCGCCGGCGGGCGCCCGCCAGTCGTGTGCGGCGAGCCCCGTGCCGGCGGCGGCGGCGCGAAAGCGCTGCTCGGCGAGCTGCTGCGCCTCGCCGGTCTCGGCCA
>CAIWHR010000054.1 GCA_903912485.1 uncultured beta proteobacterium
CCGACGGCGTCTATGCCGGGCCGATCTCGACCGTCGCCGGTCCGCTGTTCAACTCGGTGCCGTTCGGACCGGCGCCGGTGGAGACCGAGGTCGGCAGCATGACCGCGACCTTCGCCGATGCCGGCCACGCAACGATCGCGTACACCGTCGCCGGCGTGATCCAGACCAAGGCGATTCAACCGCAGGCGTTCGGACCGCTGCCGACCTGCGTCTGGGGCGCCGAGCCCAACCTGGCGCTGGCGACCAACTACACCGACCTGTGGTGGAACGCGGGCGAGTCGGGCTGGGGCATCAACTTCACGCATCAGGGCGACATCGTCTTCGCCACCTGGTTCACCTACGACGGGCAGGGCAAGCCGTGGTGGCTGATCGCCGTGCTGGGCAAGAGCGCGGGGAAGACGTATTCGGGGCCGGTGTCGACCGTCGGCGGCCCGCCGTTCAACCTGACGCCGTGGAACCAGAGCGCCGTGGCGGAATCCGAAATCGGCACCGCGACGGCGACGTTCGCCGACGGCAATGCCGCGACGCTCGCCTACACGGTCAACGGCACGTCGCAGACCAAGGCGATCACGCGGCAGGTTTTCGTGGCGCCCGGCACCGCTTGCCATTAGGTACCGCTGCAGCGCAAACGCCGGCTGAACGTCCGGGCGGCGGCACCCGAGCGGCGGCGGGCCGCTGCGATCACGCCGCCCGCCGGCGCTGCCAGGCGCTCACTTGACGGCGGCCGTGCCGGCCGACGAATCGTCGACCTCCGGCGGCGGCGCAAGCATTTCCTGCAGGCGGCGACCCACCTCCTCGTCCGACATCGCGGCACCGTCCGCCGCCGCGCGGCTCTCGGCCGGCTGGCCCAGGTGAACGAGCGCCGGAAACGCCAGCACCGACCCCAGCACGAGCAATTGCGCGACGACGTACGGAGCGACGTGCCGGGCGGTCGCACGGGCGCTGACGTTTCCGCCGAGCACGCCGCGGGTCATCACCAGCGCATAACCCATGGGCGGAAGGAGGTAACTGGTCTGCAGCGCGAGCAGCACCAGAACCGCCACCCAGCTCGCATCGGGCACGCGCATCAGCAGCGGCGGGATCAGGATCGGCACCATGACGAAGATGATCTCGAAGGCGTCGAGCGCCACGGCTGAAAGCCCGATCACGACGAGGACGAGCACGGTGAGCAGCGTCGGCGACAGCGGCGCCGTCGTGATCCACGCCTCGAGCAGCTTGTCGGAGCCCAGCGCGCGGAAGACCAGCGTGAACGACGTGGCGGCGACCAGCAGCGAGAACAGCGCCCCGGTGGTCGCCATCACGTCGACCAGCACCGACCCGAGGACGCCGCCGCCGAGCCTTCCGCCGGCCAGCGCGACCATGAACAGGACGAACGCGCCCGCCGCCGCCCCCTCGACGGGCAGGAAGCGGCCGGTCGCGACGCCGAACAGCAGTCCGACGATCAAGGCGAGCGCAGCCAGCGCGATCAGCGCGTCGGCCCGGGCGAGCTCCGTCGCCGACGATCGGGAAGGCGCACCGGCGCGCCGGCTTTCCCATGCAGCCACACCCAGGCACAGCAGCAGGAACAGCGCCGCCGGGACCATCGCGCCCCGGAAGACATCCTGCGTATTGACGATGCGTTCGGTACGGTGCGTGACGTGTACCGCCACGTAGTGGGCGTTGAGCATGCCGTCGGCCAGCAATATCAGCACCAGCGACGGCGGCACCACGACGCCCAGCGTGCTCGCCACCGCGACCAGCGCGTGCCGGGCCGGAGCGGCCATGCCGCCGGCAGCGAGCCGCGGCGCCACGGCGCGCGACAGCGCCACCACGCTCGCTCCGACCGAGCCGCTCATCGGGCCCAGCAGCGCGCCGAGCGTGAGGCCCGCCACCGCCGGCGCCGGCCGGCTGCCGCGCAGCACGCGGACCGTCGCGCTGAACATCGAATCCGCGACCCGGAGCTGGTTCATCAGCGCGCCGACGAGGACGTAGAGCGGAAGCGCCTGCAGCAGGTCGTTCTCGAGCAGATTGACGAGCCGCGACGGCAGCGCGACGAGCAGGTTCGGCGGAATGCTGCCGCCGGCGATCCCGACGACCGCACCGACGACCGCCGCACAGAGGACGACGAGAAATGCCGGCAGCCCCGTCAGCGGGACGAGCGCTGCGACCGCTGCCAGCAGCACGATGCCGAACCCGCTCAACCGGCGGCTTCCGTACGCTCGGGACGGAACACCATCTGCAACGCCTGCAGCAGCAGCAGCGCCGCGAGCACCCACACCGCGAGCTTCACCACGAAATAGCCCGGGACGAACGTTTCGGGGAAGGATTCGAGCGCCACGACCGAACGCCACACCGTGGGCGCGCTGGTGACGAGGACGAAGACCGTCCACGGCACGAGGCCCAGGCCCAGCGCCGCCCGGCGCAGCGCGCTGCGCAGCCGCGGCGGGTAGCGGTGCGCGATCACGTCGGTCGCGAGGTGCGTCCCGCGGCGCGTCGCGCAGGTCACCGCCACCGCGATGTACAGCGCAAACAGCAGTTGTCCGAAGTCGTCGGCCTCGTGCGAAAAGCGCCCGATCAGGTCGCGAGCCGGCCACTGCAGCATCAGGAACAGAACGACGGGAAGCACCAGCCACTTCGCCACGGCAACGATCGCGGGAATCGCGGCGTCGATCCCCTGCGCGCGAGGCGCCATCGCTACGATCTCCGGTTCACTTCGATGGTGGTGTGCACGATCTCCTCGTGCACCGACAGCCACTGGCGGACCGCGTCCGGCGTGAGCGATTGGTCGTCGGTGACGAGGCACAGCGCGCAGGCGTAGCTGCCGCGGCCGACGCGCCACACGTGCAGGTCGGCGATGCGCAGCGATCCCGCCGCCGAACGCGACTCGACCACCTCGCGGATTTCCTGCACCACCGGATGATCCATCTCCCGGTCGAGCAGCACCGCCGACGTGTCCTTCAGCAGGTTCCTCGCCCACACCGCGACCAGCAGCGCTCCGGCAAGTCCCATCGCGGGGTCGAGCCACGACCACCCGAACAGCCAGCCGCCTCCGAGCGCCGCGATGGCGAGCACCGACGTCGCCGCATCCGCCAGCACGTGGACGTAAGCCGACCTCAGGTTGAGGTCGCGGTGATGAGGGTGCGCGCTGTCGTGATCATGATCGTGCCCGTGCGCGTGATGATGGTCGTCATGGTGGGCGTGGCCCAACACCAGCGCCGAGACGACGTTGACGATCAGCCCGAGCACGGCGACGAGCATGGCTTCCTGGTAGTGGATGGGTTGCGGCGAGACGAGCCGCTCGACCGAGCCCACCACCATCAGCGCGACCACGACCAGCAGCAGGACTGCGCTGGCGAAACCCGCCAGGACCTCGATCTTCCACGTGCCGAAGGCGAAGCGCGTGTCGGCGGCGAAGCGGCGCGCCGCGGCGTACGCGAATGCGCTGAGGCCGATCGCCAGCGCATGCGAACTCATGTGGAAGCCGTCGGCGAGCAGCGCCATCGAATTGAAGGACCAGCCCGCGGCAATCTCGACCACCATCATCGCGGCCGTCAGCCACGCGACCGCGCGCGTCCCCCGCTCGCCCGCGGGGTTGCCGCGGTCGAATCGGTGGTCGTGCTCCCGGCCGGCGGTCTCGGGGTCGCTCACCGGATGCCCGTCAGAAGACGCCTCCGACGTTGAACAGCGTCAGGATGCCGAGTGCGGCGAAGATGGCGGCAGCGACGGCGCGGACGATGCGCAGCGGCACGCGCCGGGCGACCGCGTCGCCGAGAAACACGGCAGGGACGTTGGCGATCATCATCCCCAGCGTCGTGCCGACGACGACGGCGGCGAGCGCGTCGAAACGCGCCGCCAGCGCGACGGTCGCGATCTGCGTCTTGTCCCCCATCTCGGCCAGGAAGAAGGCAACCACCGTCGTCCCGAAGACGCCGAAATGGCCGCGCGTCTCGGCCATGCCCTCGTCGGCCTTGTCCGGAACGAGCACCCAGGCCGCCATGGCGATGAAGGCGATGCCGATGACCCAGCGCACGACCACCGGGCCGGCGAGCGCGGCCAGCCACGCGCCGGTGGCACCCGCGAGTGCGTGGTTGGCGAGCGTCGCGATCAGGATGCCGAGGATGATCGGTGCGGGGCGCTTGAACTTGGCGGCCAGCAGGAGGGCGAGAAGCTGGGTCTTGTCGCCCATCTCGCCCAGGGCGACGACACCAGCCGATACGAGCAGTGCTTCCACGGTACTCCTCGATGAGGGCGACCATCATACTGGAAAGCGTGCCCGCAGCACTTGCGCGCCGCCAACCTGCGCGCCATCGACGCCGGCCGCGACGCGGCGCCGGCGCTGTATCCTGATTCGCCGGGGGCCCAGGAGTAACATCTGTCGTTTATGCTGCCCTGCCGGCATCGAGCCGGGTGAGGATGCGCCCCATGCGGAACACAGCGCTTGTCCTGCTGTTCATCGCGGCACTCGCGGGCTGCGAGCAGTCGCCCGACCCGGGCGCCGGGCGGCGCAGCAGCGAACCGCTCCGGAAGATCACCGTCGCCTATACCTACCAGCCGCAGAGCACGCTGGTCCACGTCGCGGTGGCCAACGGATATTTCGCCGACGAAGCGCTCGACGCGCAGCCGCTGATGCACACCTACGGCAAGGCAGCGCTGCAATCTGTCCTCGACAACAAGGCCGACTTCGGCACCGTCGCGGAAACCCCCGTCATGTTCAGTGTGCTCAAGGGCGAGAAGATCTTCGTGATCGCCAACATCGAATCGAGCAACGCTAACAACGCGATCGTGGCCAGAAGGGATGCAGGCATCGCGGCCGCCGGAGACCTGAAGGGAAAGCGCATCGGCTTCACGCCCGGCACCACGTCCGATTTCTTCCTGGATTCGCTGCTGACGGCGAACGGGCTCACGAGGAAGGACGTCGAGCCGGTCGCCCTCAAGCCCGAGGAGATGCAGGCGGCGGTCATGGCGAAGCAGGTCGACGCGGTGTCGACGTGGAACTATCCGCTGACGCAGATCGGGCAGCAGCTCGGGAGCAACGGGACCGTCCTGTACGACCGGCAGATCTACACCGAGACGTTCAACATCGCCGCGAAGCAGGATTTCGTCCGCAGCAACCCGGACACGGTCAGGCGCTTTCTGCGCGCGCTGATCAGGGCGGAGACGTTCGTGGCGAAGCATCCGGAACGGGCGCAGGCGATCGTGGCCGCCGCGGCGAAGCTGGACGAAGGACTCGTGCGCGACGTCTGGGACGCGTTCAATTACAAGGTCGTGCTGGACCAGGTGCTGCTCCTCACGCTCGAGGACGAGACAAGGTGGGCGATGAAGAACAAGCTTGCCGCCGAGTCGCCGATGCCCGACTACGCGAGCTACATCCACGTCGACAGCCTCAAGTCGATCAAACCGCAAGCGGTCATGATGAACCGGTAGCCCTCGTGCGCATCGCGACGCAACTGCGGATCATCTCGGCCGTGACGCTGGCCGCGCTGGTCGTCCTGACGCCGATCCTCATCGGCTCCTTCGTGGTGTTCAAGGACGCCAAGACCGATCACGCTCTGGTCAATTCGATCCGCGGGAATTTCTTCGAGCGCGCCTCTTTCCGGGACCAGTATTTCCTGTACCGCGAAGACCGCGCAAGGGCGCTGTGGGACGACAGCCGGAAAACCACCGACCGTCTGCTGCGTCAGGCCCGGGGTCAATTCCGGAGCGAGGAAGACCGGCAGGTGCTGGAACGGCTGAGCACCTACGACGACGACGCCGCGGCGCTTTTTGGCCGCATCGTCGGCAACACCGAAGCGCTGCAGACGGCCGCCGGCAACCGTCGAGCCTACGAAGAGCTGGACAGGAGACTCTACAGCCAGCTGCTCATGAAGGCCGCCGCGTTCAGGAACACGGCGAGCGTGCTGGAGGAATCGGCCACATCGCGCGTCGAACGGACGTACGACTATCTCTTCGCCGCGATCGTCGTGTTCGCGCTCACGCTGGCGCTGGTCACCCTCCTGGCTTCGGTGCACATCGGCCGGCTGCTGCGCAGGCGCCTCGTTCCGCTGCACGACGGCGTCGAAAAGGTGGCCGCGGGGAATCTGGATCACCGGATCGAGAGCAGCGGCTCGGACGAGTTTTCCGAGCTCGCGCTTTCGTTCAACGACATGACCGACAAGCTCCGCAGCTTCACCCGGCTGCTCGAAGCGGAGACCGGCGCGCGCGTGAGGGCGGTCGCGATGCTCGAGAACGAGGCGCGCTACCGGAGCCTGTTCAACAACGCCGAGGTCGGGATGTTCACGACCCGGCTGGACGGCAGCGAAACGCTCGACTGCAATGCCAAGTTCCTCGAGATCGTCGGAAGGACGCGCGACCAGGTCATCGGATCGCCTTCGGCCCTCCTGTGGGACGACGCACACAGACGGGAGGAGATGGTCCGTCAACTGAAGGCGGAAGGACGCGTGTCCGACTTCCAGTTCAGCCTGCGCAACGCGCACGGGGGACTGCGCCATTGCCTCACCTCGATGCGCCTGCTCGAGGAACAAGGCCTGCTCGAAGGATCCATCCTCGACATCACCGAACTGAAGAAGGCCGAAGCCGAGCTCGAGCAGCACCGCGACCACCTCGAGGAACTCGTCTTCTCGCGCACGGCCGAACTGGCCGAGGCCAGGGACGCCGCCGAAGCCGCCAACCGCGCCAAGAGCGTGTTCCTGGCCACCATGAGCCATGAACTGCGCACGCCGATGAACGGCATCATGGGCATGACCAATCTGGCGCTGCGCCGGGCCACCGATCCCAGACAGGTCGACTACCTCGAGAAGAGCCTGCGGGCCGCGCAGCATCTGCTCACGGTCATCAACGACATTCTCGACATTTCCAGGATCGAATCCGACCGCCTGACGCTGGAGGAGAGGAGTTTCTCTCTCTCGCAGGCCATCGACGAGACGCTGCAGATGCAGGAGGCGCTGGCGCAGTCCAAAGATCTCCGCCTGGCGCGGGAGATTTCCCCTGCGCTGCCCGACGTGCTGTGCGGCGACGCCATGCGCCTGAGACAGATACTGATCAACCTCACCGGCAACGCCATCAAGTTCTCGGAACGCGGCAGGATCACCGTGCACGCGCACGCGGTCGAGGCCGACAGCCAGAGCGTGCTGCTGCGGATCGAGGTCGCCGATCAGGGCATCGGCATCGACGCCGAACAGCAGGGGTTGCTGTTCCACGCGTTCACGCAGGCAGACGGCGCGATGAACCGCAAGTACGGCGGCACGGGTCTGGGCCTGATCATCTCCAAGCGTCTGGCCCTGCTGATGGGCGGCGAGGTCGGCGTGACGAGCGCAGTGGGCGTCGGCAGCACCTTCTGGGCAACGGTCCGGCTCAGGCGGGTCGAGGCCGGCGGGCGGCCCGACGTCCCCCAGGCCGGGCCTTCGCCGCGAGAGGCGCTGGCCAGCGCTTTCGCGGGCCTGCGCGTGCTGGTGGCCGAGGACGATCCGCTGACTCAGGAGGTGATGGTGTTCATGCTGGAGGACGCCGGCCTGGTGCCGGACATCGCCAGCAACGGCAGCGAAGCGCTGGCGAAGGCGTGCAGCGGCGGCTATGCGCTGATCCTGATGGACATGAAGATGCCGGTCATGGACGGACTGGAAGCCACCCGCGCCATCCGTCAATCGCCGGGCATGTCCGCGATCCCGATTCTGGCGATGACCGCCAACGCCTTCAACGAAGATCGGGACCGCTGCCTCGCGGCCGGCATGGATGACCACATCGGCAAGCCGGTGACGCCGGATGCCCTCTACGCGATCCTCCTGCAGTGTCTGCGCAAATCGGTCGCACTCCGGCCCACCACCGATGCGGTATGATTCCTGCCCGCTGCCGTCGCCGACCGCCCGGTGGGGCGCGATTCGGCGCGCGCCCGGCGGCAGCCGGTCGCGGTCCCCGTTAAGGTTAGGTTAAGGGTAGGGTAAGGTTCCCATGGCAAATTCCGGGACGAACCGGAGGAGGATCTACAGTGCATACGAGAATCGTGGGACCGAGACTTTCAGCCATTGCCGCGCTCGCGGTCTCGCTGGCGTTCTGTGCGAGCGCCTGGGCCGTGCCTTCCTATCAGGATGCGCTCTTCGCCCAGTATCCCAACGCCGCCACCCCGCTTGGCCCGTGCGTGGCCTGCCACGACGGTCCTTCGGGCGCGACGCTGAACCCCTTCGGCAGCGCCTACGTCGCCAACGGGTACGTCTTCGACGCGGCCCTCGAGGCGCTTGATTCCGACGGCGACGGATACACCAACGGCGCCGAGCTGACCGCCTCGCCCGCCACGGCTCCCGGCGATCCGAATTCGAAGCCCGCCGCTGTCGTCGTCCCGCCACCTGCCCCCCCCGCACCGCCCCCGGTGATCGACGGCCCGACGCTCTACGCGAACCACTGTGCTGCCTGCCACGGAACGCTCGCGAGTTCCACCAAGGGCGGAGCGACGGTGGCGCGCATGCAGACTGCCACGGCCGGCAACGTCGGCGGCATGGGCTACCTGTCGACGCTGTCGATTGCCGATCTGCAGGCCATCGAGGCGGCACTCGCGGCAGTGGCACCACCCGCGCCGACTCCGACGCCCACCCCGACGCCCACTCCGACGCCCACCCCGACGCCCACGCCGACGCCCACGCCGACGCCCACGCCCACGCCCACGCCCACGCCGACGCCGACGCCGACTCCGACGCCGACTCCGACGCCGACTCCGACGCCGACTCCGACGCCCACTCCGACGCCCACTCCGACTCCGACGCCCACTCCGACTCCGACGCCCACTCCGACTCCGACGCCCACTCCGACTCCGACGCCCACTCCGACGCCGGCACCCGTCGCCGTGCCGGACGGCAGCGCGCTCTATGCCGGCAACTGCGCGGCGTGCCACGGCGCGCTCGCGAGTTCGGCCAAGGCCGGGGCGACGGCGGCGCGGATCCAGGCCGCCATTGCCGGCAACGTCGGCGGCATGGGCTACCTGTCGTCGCTGTCGAGTGCCCAGTTGCAGGCGCTCGCCTCGGCGCTCGCGCCGGCAGCCAACTACACCGGACTGTGGTGGAACCCTGCCGAGTCGGGCTGGGGCGTCAACGTCAGCCATCAGGGCAACCTTGTCTTCGCGACCTTGTTCACCTACGACGCGAAAGGCCTGCCGATGTGGGTGATGATGGCCGGACTGCTGCAGGCCGACGGCAAGACCTACGCCGGCGACCTCTACCAGACCACCGGCCCCGCCTTCAACGCGCAGCCGTTCACGCCGATCACGGGTGCCAACGAGTTCAAGGTCGGCACGATGTCGCTGACGTTCTCGTCGGCGAGCACGGCGACGCTTTCCTACACGTATGGAGGGGTGGCGGTCTCCAAGGACATCGTGCAGCAGGTCTTCGGAACCGCGGCGGCGACCTGTGTCGGCACGACGGGCAGCCGGGCAGCGCTGACCAACTACCAGGACATGTGGTGGAATCCCGCGGAGTCCGGCTGGGGCGTCAGCATCGTCCACCAGAACAACACGCTGTTCGCGCTGCTGATGACCTACGACCTTTCGGGCGACGATTTCTGGCTGATGATGGCCGGATCGCTGCAGGCCGACGGCTCGTATCCGGGAGACCTCTACCTGGTCAAGGGACCGGCCTTCAATACGCAGCCCTTCCCGCCCGTCGCGAGCGGCAACGAGACCAAGGTCGGCACGATGCGATTCACCTTCACCGACGGCATCACCGGCACGCTCGCCTATACGGTCAACGGCCTTCCGGTGACGAAGCCGATCACGCGGCAGGTGTTCGGGAGCCCCGTCCCCGCCTGCTCGTCGCCGGTTCCTCCGCCGACCAGCCAGACGATCGACGGCGCTGCGCTCTACGCGACCAACTGCGCGTCCTGCCACGGGGCACTCGCGAACTCGACCAAGGCCGGCGCGACGCAGGCGCGGCTGCAGAGCGCCATTTCGGGCAACGTCGGCGGCATGGGCAGCCTGTCGACGCTGTCGACCGCGCAGCTGCAGGCGCTGGTTTCGGCGCTGGCGTCCGCGACGCCCCCGGCGCCCCCCGCGCCGCCGACGACGACCGACGGCCCGACGCTGTACGCGGACAACTGCTCGTCCTGCCACGGGACGCTGGCGAACTCGGCCAAGGGCGGGGCGACCGTGGCACGCATGCAGAGCGCCGTGGCCGGCAACGTCGGCGGCATGGGCAGCCTGTCGATCCTGTCGGTCACGCAACTGCAGGCGATCGAGTCGGCTCTGGCGTGGGTGGCGCCCCCCGCGCCGCCGACGACGACCGACGGCCCGACGCTGTACGCGGACAACTGCTCGTCCTGCCACAAGCCGCTCGCGAGCTCGACCAAAGGCGGGGCGACGCTGACACGGCTGCGCAACGCCATCTCCGGCAACGTCGGCGGCATGGGCAGCCTGTCGATCCTGTCGACGACGCAGCTCGATGCCATCGTTTCGGCGCTGGCGTCGGTCGCTCCGGCCCCGTCGCAGGCCTGCGGCAGCTGCCATGCGATTCCGCCGCGGACGGGCGAGCACAGCGAGCACAAGTCGAAGTCGTGCAGCACCTGCCACGGGACGGGCTACAGCTCGACCACGGTGAACTCGTCCACGCACAACAACGGGGTCAAGAACCTGGTCTCGACCATCGGCTGGAACGCGCAGAATCGCAGTTGCACCAATTCCTGCCACGGTCGCGAATCGTGGTAGGCCGCCGCTGCAGCCACGCGACCACCTGCTGCGGGGATCGTCCGGCACCACGGGCCGGCGTCGAACTCAGCGCGGCCTGATCAGCGTGCTCTTGCCGAACAGGCTTTCGACCAGGTCGACGGCCAGTTCGGCGGTGGTGTTGCGGTGGTCGAACGCCGGGTTGAGTTCCATGATGTCGAGCGAGGACAGGCGGCCGGTGTCGGCGATCATCTCCATGCACAGCTGCGCTTCACGGTAGGTCGGCCCGCCGCGCACCGGCGTGCCCACCCCCTGCGCGATCTCCGGATCGAGAAAGTCGACGTCCAGGCTGACGTGCAGGTGCGTGCCGGCATCGACGCCGGCCAGCGCCTGTTCGAGTGTCTGGCGCATGCCGATCTCGTCGACGCAGCGCATGTCGAACGCCGCGATGCCGGCCTCGCGCAGGAAATGCTTCTCGGCGTCGTCGACGCTGCGAATGCCGACCAGCCGGATCTCGGCCGGATCGATCGCCGGCGACGGTCCGCCGAGCTGCGTGAGCTCGTCGGGGCCGAAGCCGCAGAGGCAAGCCACCGGCATGCCGTGGACGTTGCCGCTCGGCGTCAGCGCCGCGGTGTTGAAGTCGGCGTGGGCGTCGAGCCACAGCACGCGCAGCTTCCGGCCCGCGTCCCGGCACCGCCGCGCCACGGCGGCGATCGAGCCGATCGCGAGCGAGTGGTCGCCGCCGACGAGGATCGGCACGCGCCCGGCCTCGAGCTCCGCCTCGACCGCATCGTGAACCAGGCGATTCCACGCCGCAACTTCCGGCAGGTGGCGGTAGCCGCCGCGCGGCGGCAGCACGGGGTTGAGCGGGCCGTTGAGATTGCCCGTGTCCCTGACGTCGGCGACAAGGCGGGCAAGCGCCTCGAACACGCCGGCGACGCGAAGCGCGTCGGGGCCCATGTTCGCGCCGCGAACGCTCGCGCCGACGTCGGTCGGCGCGCCGATGATGCTGACGGAGTGCGGCTTCACCAGGCGCAGCTTACGCCGAGCGCCGCCGCCGATTGCGCCTAGCGCCGCCCGCCGCCGCCGTGGAAGCCGCCGCCGCCACCGCCACGGAAGCCGCCGCCGCCGCGATCGAAGCTGCTGCCGCCGCCGCCAAATCCCCTGCCGCCGCCGCCCCACGACGACGCCGCCGAGCGCTGCTCGCCTTGGCTGCGCGCCTGCGACTCGGAGTTCAGCATGTTGCTGTGGCTCTGGTTGTTGACGTTGTTCCAGCTGCCGTTGTCGTGCTGCTGCCAGCCGCTGCCGGTGTTGCGGTAGACGTTGCCGTTGACGTCGGCGTAGTGGTCGTTGCCGACCGAGACCTCGCGCGCGTCGCCGCCGCCCGGACCCTTGATGTTGGCTTCCGAAACGGTCGTCGATTTTCCGGTGTAGGCGTTGCCGACGGTGGCACGCCCGCCCGACGCCGAGACACCGGTCTTGGTGTTGTACGTCGACCCGCGCTCGCCGGCGGCGTAATTGCCCGAGTAGACGTTGCCGACCGCGCCGCGCTGTCCGGCGGAGATCTGGCCGGTCTTGGAGTTGTACGAATGCCCCGTCTGGCTCGCCCACCCGTTGCCCGACCAGGCGTTGTAGCCGCCCGAGGTGCGCGTCACCGCGCTGGTGTTGCCCCACTGGTGGTACACATTGCCCGAGCTCGCGGCCCAGCCGCCCGGGCCCCACGCACCGTAGGCGCCGTGGGCGCCCCACACCGCGCCGCCCCAGGCGCCCCAGTAAGGTGCTGCGCCCCATCCCCATGCGCCGGCGCCCCAGGCCGCGCCGTAGGCCCAGCCCATGCCGAAGCCGATGCCCCAGCCGGTCCACGGCGTCCAGGCGAGGCCCGCCGCGTAGCCGTAGGTCACCGGCGCGCCGTACCAGACGGTGGTTCCGATGTAGGGCGCGTAGGCGTAGCCGGTGCCGTAGACGACGGTGCCGTCGGCAGCGACGTACGAGCCCATGTAGCCCGGCAGGTAGCCGACGGTCACCGTCGTCGGCGTGGCCTCGTAGACCTGCACGTAGGTCACGTAGTAGAGCGACGAGCTCGGCGGAATCGTGTAGATCTGCGCCGGGATCGACGACGCGACCGACCACGGGCCCTGCATCGTCGGCGCCGTGAACCAGACCGCCTTCTGCAGCGCGAACCACTGGCCGTTCGAGATCTGGATCAGCGGGATCGGCGAATTGACGACGTAGTTGAGTTGCGTGCCCTCGATCGGCTTGACGTCCGCCGCGCCGGCGATCTGCGGCGTGAAGCTCGCCTTCGACCGGTCCACCGTGGCCGTCTGCGGAATCTGCGACGAGATGATCGCCTCCTTCGCCTGCGGCGTCCCCGGGATCGACGCCTTGACGTTCTCCTTGGGGCTGTCGTCGGCGATGTTGCCGAAGGCGGGCGGAAGGTCCTTGCCGGCAACGTACTGCCACGGGCCGCTGAAGCCCGGCGCCTTGAACCAGCGACCGCTGACCAGAACGTAGGTCTGCTGGTCGGCGATGTTCAGGAACACGTTGGCGTCGGTGTTCTTGACGTACAGCAGCTCGCCGCCGCCGAGATCCTGCAGGTCCGCCGCGCCGTCGGTGACGATCAGCTCGGTCGGCCGGGTCACGACGATCACGCCCGGCACGCTGGTCTTGAGCGAAGGCGTCTTCTTGGTCGTCTCGTCGGCGGGTCCTTCCATCATGTCGACGCTGCCGGCCTTGGCCAGGTCGGCCGCCGCCCTGGCGATACCCACCGGGACGCTGGTCACGACGGTCCACGGTCCGGCGAGCCCGGGCGCCTGCAGGAAGCCGTCGAAGAGGTGGAAATACACGATGCCCGACGTGTCCTTCAGCAGCAGCGGCCGCGTGTTGAGGACGCGCTGGTAGACCGTTCCGACCACCGTCGTCCACGTCGGATCGCCGTCGACGGTCACCAGCACCGCGGGCGTGGTCGAGAACACGAACTGCGGGACGGGATTCTGCACCGGCACCGCCAGCGCCTTGTTCGCCGCACCCGAGTTGGCGAGCATCGCCTCCATCCGGTCGAGCGAGATGGTGAACGCGCCCTTGATGAACAGCGTCTGCATCGCCTGCTGGTAGCTCGCCGCCCAGTTCGGCGCCGTCGGAAAATTCGCGCTCTGGATCGCCGTGTCGCGGAAGTAAACGGTGCGCGCGACGCGATCGACCTGCGTCTTTGCCGTCATCCGGATGACGCCGAACACCGGATTCTGCTGTCCCGCGGGAAGCACCGACACCGCGGAGTGCGACGCCAGGTTGAGGTTGTCCCAGCTGTCGAGCTGCGGCTGGTAGATCGTGTACGTGACGCCGTCGAGCTGCGCCGTCTTCGGCCACCGGTCAGCGCTGGCGGGCGCGGTGGCGCCCGGCGCTGCGGCGGGCGTTGCCTGCGTCTGCGCCCACGCCGTGCCGACGACGCCAAGCGCGATCAAGACTGCTGCGATCCATCTGTTCACCTTCACTCTCCCGTGTTCATGGCCGGCGACCCGGGTTGCACATCCGCTCCCGGCTGCGCCGGCCGCCCCGATACGGTAACACGGGCGCCTTCGGGGTCCTGCCTTTCGCGTCGGGCATTGATCCGGATCAATGAGTGCTGCGGCGGGTGCCCTGCCCGGGCCGGGCTACGCCCCGCAGCGGCCCTCCGGCCGCGGGTGGAGGGCGTGCCCGCGGGCATGCACGACGGTCGCGGCAGCGGTAAGCTTGAATCACCGGCGTGCGCCTGCCCACGGCCGCCGGATCCACGACCGAAGCGAAGGACTCGCGCCATGACCATTGAAGACGAACTCCAGACCACGATCGCCGCCATCACGCAGCCCGGCAAGGGCATCGTCGCCGCCGACGAGAGCCTGCCGACCATCGGCAAGCGGTTCGCCGCCGCCGGCATCGAAGTCACCGAGGAAAACCGCCGCGCCTACCGCACTCTCCTGTTCACGACCCCCGGCGCCGACCTGTTCCTGAGCGGCGTCATCCTGTTCGAAGAAACGCTCTCGCAGCGCGACGGCGACGGCACGCCGCTGCCGCAACTCTTGTCCCGCCGCGGCATCGTCCCCGGGATCAAGGTCGACAAGGGCACGACCGCGCTGCCGGGCGCGCCGGGCGATCTCGTCACCCAGGGCCTCGACGGCTTGGCCGAGCGGCTCAAGGCGTACAAGGCGCAGGGCGCGCGCTTCGCCAAGTGGCGCGAGGTCTACGGCGTCACCGACGCCAACCCGACGCCGCTGGGCATCGCCGCCAACGCCGAGGTGCTCGCGCGCTACGCCGCGATCTGCCAGGGCGAGGGCATCGTCCCCATCGTCGAGCCCGAGGTGCTGATCGACGGCGACCACACGCTGGAGCGCTGCCACGAGGTCTCGGAGGCGGTGCTGCACGCGGTGTTCGACGCCCTGCACCGGCATCGGGTGCTGCTGGAGGGGGTGATCCTCAAGCCGAGCATGGTCCTGCCCGGCAAGGGCCATCCGCCCAGGGCCGACCCCGAGCAGGTGGCCGCGGCGACGATCCGGGTGCTGCGGCGCACGGTGCCGGCGGCAGTGCCGACGATCAACTTCCTGTCCGGCGGCCAGGCGCCCGAGGAGGCGACCGCCAACCTCAACGCGATGAACGCGCTGTTCCCGAACGCGCCCTGGGTGCTGTCGTTCTCGTACGCGCGGGCGCTGCAGGATCCGGTGATGCGGCTCTGGGCCGGTCGTGCGGAAAACGTCGCCGCCGCGCAACAGGCGTTCCACCACCGGATGAAGATGAACAGCCTCGCGCGTCAGGGCAAGTGGCTCCCTGAGATCGAACGCACCGGCTGACCGGACCGGCCATGCGTCGCGCGCTGCGGGCGCTCGCGGCCATCGCGGCGATGGCGGTCGCGGTGGCGGCTCAGGCTGCCGACGCGACGGCCGACGCCATCGCGCGCGAGGCCGGCCGGGTCGCGGGCGCCGACCGTCCGGCGGGGCTCGCCTCCGCGCGCCGCCAGCGGCTGATCGAGTGGTACGCCGCCGGAGCCAACGCGCCGGCCTGGTTCACGGCGCAGGGCGCAAGCCCGGCGGTGGCCGCGGCGCTCGCCGAACTCGGCGCGGCCGACGCGCGCGGGCTCGATCCGGCCGATTACGACGTCCCGCGCCTGGCCGGGGAAGTCGCAGCCGCCGGCGCACCCGACCGAACGGCGCAGGCGATCGCCCGGGCCGACGTGGCGCTGACCGCGGCGATGCTGGACCTTCTCGGCGACCTGCGCGAAGGGAGGACGCAGCCCCGCAGCGTCGAGCCGCATTGGCGCGGCCGCGGCGCGGAACCCACCGTCGGCGCGGGGCTGCGGGAGGCGGTCGCCGCCGACCGGGTCGCCGCGATGATAGACGCCGCCGAACCGTCGTTCCCCCTCTACGGCCGCCTGAAACGCGCGCTCGCCCGCTACCGGACGCTGGCGCAGCAGACGCTGCCGCCGCTTCCCGCGCTGCCGCCGCGGCACCCGAAGATCGGTCCGGGCGAGCCCTACGAAGGCGTCGCGGCGCTGCACGACCGCCTCGCGCTGCTGGGCGACCTGCCGGGAGACGTCGCGCGGCCTGCGGACGACCGCTACTCGGAGGCGCTGGTCGCGGCGGTCAGGCGCTTCCAGGAGCGGCACGGGCTGCTGGCCGACGGCGTGCTCGGGCGCGAAACGCTCGCCCAGCTCGACGTGCCGCTGCAGCGCCGCGTCGACCAGATCGCGCTGTCGCTCGAGCGACTGCGCTGGCTGCCCGATTTCCCGCCCGGCCCGCTGATCGCGGTGAACATTCCTTCGTTTCGCCTCTGGGCCTTCACCGAGACCCGCCCCCCCGATCGGCCGGCGCTGGCGATGCCGGTGATCGTCGGCCGCGCGCTGCGGACCGAGACGCCGGTGTTCATCGGCGACCTGCTCCGGGTGGAGTTCAGCCCCTACTGGAACGTCCCGCCCAGCATCCTGCGCAACGAGGTGCTGCCCAGGCTGCGCCGCGACCCGTCGTACCTGGACCGCGAGGCGATGGAACTGGTGGCTGCCGGCAGCGGGGGCAGCGGCGCCGC
>CAIWHR010000055.1 GCA_903912485.1 uncultured beta proteobacterium
GCTCGCGCAGCTCATCGGGCTCGCCAACACCCGGGGCGGCGACGGCAGCTACCTGTTCAGCGGCTACGCGCTGGGCACGCAGCCCTTCGTCCAGACCGCGACCGGCGTCGCGTACCAGGGCGACCAGGGCCAGCGGCTGCTGGACGTGGGTTCGGGACGTTCGATGCCGATCAGCGAGAACGGCGACTCGGTCTTCATGCGCGGCGCCAGCGGCAACGGCAGCTTCGCCACGGCGCCGGCCGCCGGGAACCTGGGCTCGGGCGTCATCGACGCCGGGGCGGTGACCGATCCGGCGGCGATCAACGGCCACAGCTACCAGATCGTGTTCACCAGCGCGACGAACTACGACGTCATCGATCTGGCGGCGCCCGCTCCGCCGCTGTCGACGGGCAACGCCTACGTTCCCGGCAACGCGATCGCGCTGCCGGGACCGGGGATCCAGGTCACGATCACCGGCGCGCCGTCCGCCACCGACAGCTTCGACGTCAAGCCCAGCACGCCGCAGAGCGTGTTCGCGACCGTCCAGTCGCTGATCGACACGCTGCGCAAACCCGGCGGCACCCCCGCCGGCCGCGCCGCCATCGCCAACGGCATCGGCCAGGCGCTGACCAACCTCGACCAGGGGCTGGGCAACGTCCTGTCGGTGCGCGCCGGACTGGGCGCCAGCCTGAACGAGCTCGACTCGCTGGCCACCGGCAACGACGCCAGCACCATCCAGTACGACCAGACGCTGTCGCGGCTGGTCGACCTCGACTACGTCCGCGCGCTGTCCGACTTCGCGCAGCAGCAGATCGCGCTCGAAGCCGCGCAGAAGTCGTTCCTCAAGATCAGCGGCCTGTCGCTGTTCAGCCTGATGTAGCGCGGCGGCGGGGGCGAGCGCGGCGCGTCCGGTCGCGGGAACTGCCCCGGCTTTCGCCCGCTCCTCGGCCGATGGGCCGTGGATGACCGGCGCAAAATGGTGGAAAATACCGCCATTTCCGGTCCATCGATGCCTCCCTCTCCCTCCGCCGTCGCGCGTGAAGCGCTGAAGCAACTCGCCGAACGCCGGCTCGCTCCGTCCCCCGACAACTACGCCCGCGCCTACTACGAGATCGCTTCCCCGGGGCGCGAACTCGCGTCGCTCGACCCGGCGGCGATGCTGCAGGAGGTGGCCGAAGCGCTGCGGCAGAAGGGCGGCGACCCGGCCAAGGACGGCGCCACGCTGGAGGGCGCGCTGGCGACCGGCGACTGGAACGCAGCCCGGGCCGCGCTGCTGGCGATGTCGACGCGGGCCGCGGCCAGCGCCGACGAAGGCGACGCCTGGGCCGGGCTGCTGCGCGACCTCATCACCCAGTGGGAGGCGAGAATCCCGGGCGTCACGCAGGCGCGCAAGCGCCAGGCGCTCGAGCACCAGCTCAATGCATTCAAGGGCAGCAGCGCGGCGCTCTACCCCCGCCTGAAGAGCCTGCTGCGCTCGTGGCGCGAGGCTTCCGACGCGCCGCCCGCGGATGCGTCGGCCCCCGGCGCCGGTGCGGCCGCCTGGCAGGGAATGGAGGCGCCCGCCGTCTCGGCGCGCGAAGCCGGGGCTGCGCTGCCGGCGGCGGGGACCAGCGACGAGGAAGCCAAGACGCTGCTGCGCGAGCTCCTGGCGCAGACGCTCCAGTTCGGGGTCGTCGAGCGGATGGGCTACAGCCCGCAACTGGCGCTCGAGGCGCAGGCGCTGGCATCGACCGCGCGCGAGGCGGCGACGCCGGCCGCGCTGGCGGCGGTGGCGGGCAGGCTGAAGAAATTCTGGCTGACGCTGGAAATCCGCGGCGAGGACCAGCGCGAGATCCAGGAGGGGCTGCTGCGCCTGCTGCGGCTCACCGCCGGCAACATCGCCGAGATGATCGACGAGGAGTCGTGGCTGCGCGGCCAGATGCAGGCGGTCGAGACGCTGGTCAGCCAGCCGGTCGACAGCAAGGCGATCGGCGACATGGAGCGCATGCTCCGCGACGTCGCGTTCAAGCAGGGCAGCATCAAGCACAGCCGCGACGAGGCGAGGGACGCGCTGAAGGCGCTGCTCGCCGCGTTCGTCGACCGGCTGGGCACGATCGCCGACGACGCCGGCGGCTACCACGACCGCATGGAGCAGTTCGCCGGCGAGATCGCCAAGGCCGACGACATCGGCAAGCTGGCGTCGATCGTCAGCGTCGCGCTGCAGGAGACGCGCAGCATCCAGGCCAGCGTCAAGCGCACGCGCGAGGAGATCGCGGCGGCCAAGGAAAAGGCCGACGGCTACCACGCCCGCGTCCAGCAGCTCGAAGCGGAGCTCGCCAACCTGTCGGACCGGCTGCACGAGGACGCGCTGACGCTGGTGCTCAACCGGCGCGGCCTCGACCGCTCGTTCGACGTCGAGGCCGCGCGCGCCGACCGGCAGAACGAAGTCATGTTCGTCGCGATCCTCGACGTCGACAACTTCAAGCTGGTCAACGACCGCTACGGCCACCACGCGGGCGATCTCGCGCTGGTGCACCTGGCCAACGTCGTGCGCGCGGTGATCCGGCCGTTCGACGTCATCGCCCGCTTCGGCGGCGAGGAGTTCGTCATCCTGCTCCCGCACACGACCGTCGAACAGGCCGAACCGGTGCTGGCGCGCGTCCAGCGGCAGCTGACCAAGCGCTTTTTCATGCACAACAACGAGCGCGTGCTGATCACCTTCAGCGCCGGCGTGACCGCGCGCACCGTGGGCGAGGGCGAGGACACCGCGCTGGCGCGCGCCGACAAGGCGCTCTACCGCGCCAAGCAGGCCGGGAAGAACCGCGTCGAACTGGGCTGAGCCGCCGCGACCGCTACTCGATCAGGCCGTGCTCGATCGCGTAGCGGGTGAGCTCCGCGTTGTTGGACAGCTGCAGCTTGGCGAGCAGCCGCGCGCGGTAGACGCTGACGGTCTTCGGCGACAGCGACAGCTCCTCTCCGATCTGCGTCAGCGTGCGGCCGGCGGTGATGAGGCGCAGCGCCTGGAACTCGCGGTCGGACAATAGCTCGTGCGCCGGGATGTCGGTCTCCCCGCCGATGCTCTCGGCCAGCGATTCGGCCAGCTCCGGCGTGATGTACTTGCGCCCGCGGGCGACCTGGCGCAGCGCGCCGACCAGCTGTTCGGCGGCGCTCATCTTGGTGAGATAGCCCGACGCGCCGGCCTTGAGCGCGCGCACCGCGTACTGGTCCTCGGGGTACATGCTCAGCATCAGCACCGGCAGCTTGGGCAGTTCGCGCTTGACCTGCTTCAGCGTCTCGATGCCGTTCTTGCCGGGCATCGCGATGTCCAGCACCAGCACGTCGCAGGGGGTGTGGCGGACGATCTGCATGACCTCGCCGTAGTTGGCGGCCTCGCCGACGACCTCGAAGTCGGGCTGCGTCAGCAGGATCTGGCGCAGGCCCTGGCGCACGATGACGTGGTCGTCGGCGATGGCGATCCTTATCATATGGCGGAACCCTCGTCCAAGACGGCGGCGTGCGGTGACGCCAGCGGCAGCAGCAGCGCGATGGTCGCGCCCTGGCCCGGACTGCCGCTGACGTCGAGCACGCCGCCCAGCGAGACGGCACGCTCGCGCATGCCGCGCAGGCCCCAGGCGGTGCTCTTGGCCATGTCCTCGGGCCGGATGCCCCGGCCGTTGTCGCGGACCTCGAGCGCCAGCGAGCCGCCGGCCTCGTCGAGGCGCACGTCCAGCCGCGTCGCGCCCGAGTACTTGGCGGCGTTGTTGAGCGCCTCCTGGCAGACGCGGAAGACGGCGATGCCCCGGTCGCGGTCCAGCGCGATGTCCTCGGACGAGGCGTGGAAGCGGCAGGGGATCCCCAGGCGCTGCTCGTACGAGCGCGCCAGCCACTCCAGCGCCGGCACGATCCCCTCGTCGATGATGCCGGGCCGCACGTCGTGGACGATGCGCGACGTCGCGTGGATCACCGCGTCGACGATCTCGTCGGTCTGCCGCACGCGCGCGGCCAGCGCCGGCGTGTCCTTGAGGTCGCCCTTCAGCGACGCCAGCGCGAACTTCACCGCGGTCAGCGTGCTGCCGACGTCGTCGTGAATGTCGCGCGCCAGGCGCTCGCGCTCCTCCTCGCGCACGCTTGCGAGGTGCGACGCCAGCGCGCGCAGCTCCTCGCGCGACGCGCGGAGCTCCTCCTGCGCGCGCTGGCGCTGCGAGACGTCGCGGACGATGCCGTTCCACTGGATGACGCCCGACGGCAGCCGGCGGGGCGTGGCGTCGAGCTGCAGCCAGACGGCGGGCTGACCCGCCGGCACGCGCTTCCTGCCGGTCCAGTGCAGTTCGTCCAGCGTGTCGGCCGCCTCGCACAGGAGCTCGCCCAGCGCCGCGGCGTCGTCGGGTTCCAGCGCCTCGGACAGCGTCGCCGGCCGGGCGACGAGCGCTTCCGGCTCCATCCCGAGCTGCGACCGGGCGCCTTCGCCGACGAAATCGAACACCATCCGGTCGCCGTCGGTGTGCAGCTGGAAGACCATGCCCGGCAGGTTCGCCGTGATCGCGCGGAACCGCGACTCGCTTTCGACCAGCGCCGCCTCGGCCGCGCTCTGCGCGCGGCGGCCCGCCGCCGCGTGGAGCGACGTCTGGAGCGCCGGCACCAGGCGGGCGAGCCGGTCCTTCATCAGGTAGTCGTGGGCGCCGGCGCGCATCAGTTCGACCGCGACCTCTTCGCCGATCGCCCCCGACACGATGATGAACGGCAGGTTGGGATCGAAGGCGTGGACGATGCGCAGCGCCTCCAGCGACCCGAAGCGCGGCAGATGGTGGTCGGAGATCACCGCGTCGCAGTGGCGGGCGGCGAGCGCCGCCGACAGTTCGGCGGCGGTTTCGACCCGCTGCGCCACGACGTTCATGCCGCCGGCGGACAGGCGGGCGACCAGCAGGTCGAAGTCGTCGGGGGAATCCTCGGCGACCACGACCACGATCGGGTCCTGGCCCGGGGCCGCAGCGTTCATCGGGAGCCGGACGGTAGAAGAAGGAAGGGTCAATTATGACAGCAATGCGCGGCCGGCCGGAATCGGCCGGAGGAGCGAGGGCGCCCGCCCACCCGACGCATCGGGGAAAAAGAGCCCTAAACATTGCTGTATTTCCGGCCTCGGCTGCCGATAATGAGTCTGATACTGCCGAGTAGGGGTGGAAACGTCCGTGGCGGCAGCAGAATCCAGGGAGAAGCACTTGGTGCAACGTTCAGATCCGGGAGCAGCGAGCTGTCGCGTCGCCTACGGCGCGGCAGCGGTGGCCGGCGGCATTCTGGTCGCCATCGGCTTCAACGCGGGCTGGCGCGGATTCGACATCGGCGCCTCGTTCGCCGTGTTGGCGGCATTGACGACCGGCCTGTGCTGGGTCGGCAAGCGCGAACTCGCGGCCCGGCAGGCGGTTTTCAACGCGCAGTACCGCCAGCTCTACGAGCGGTTCCAGCAGGTGGCGCGCGAGTCGGGTGCGGTGGTGACCGGCTGCTCCGGCGAGTTCGAGTACCAGTTTACGCAGTCGCAGGACGAGCTGACGCGGCTCAAGGGGCTGCTCGACGACGCCATCGGCCGGCTGATCGACAGCTTCACCCTGCTCGACACGCTGTCGAAAAGGCAGCGCGAGCTCGGCGTGCGCATCACGCGCGGGCAGTCGGACGCCGGCAGCGAGGACGTCGGGATCGAGCGTTTCGTCAGAGAGACGACGGCCACGCTGTCGTCGTTCGTCGACGCGACGATGCAGAACAGCCGCAATGCGTCGCTGCTCGCCGAGAAGATCGAGCGCATCAACGGCGCCGTCTCGGCGGTCGTCCGCGTGCTCGAGGAGATCGAAGGCATTTCGCGGCAGACCAACCTCCTGGCGCTGAACGCGGCGATCGAGGCGGCGCGCGCCGGCGAGACCGGCCGCGGCTTCGCCGTCGTCGCCGACGAGGTGCGCGCGCTGTCCGA
>CAIWHR010000056.1 GCA_903912485.1 uncultured beta proteobacterium
ACCGCGCTCGACGTCACCATCCAGGCGCAGATCCTGGCGTTGATCCGCCTGCTGCAGGAAGAGATGCGGATGGCGGTGATCTTCATCACCCACGACATGGGGGTGGTCGCCGAGGTCGCCGACCGCGTCGTCGTGATGTGGCGCGGCGAGAAGGTCGAGGAAGGCCCGGTCGGCCAGATCTTCGCCGCGCCGGTGCATCCGTACACGCAGGCGCTGCTGTCGGCGGTGCCGCGGCTGCACTCGATGCAGGGCACCGACGCGCCGCGCCGGTTTTCGCTGCTGCGCGTCAGCGGCGGCGCGCCCGAAGCCGACATCGCCGCACCGCGCCCGCCCGCGGCCGGCGCGCCGCTGCTGTCGGTGAAGAAGCTGACGACGCGCTTCGACCTCAAGGCCGGATTCTTCGGCCGCGTCACCCGCCGCGTCCACGCGGTCGAGCAGGTGAGCTTCGACATCCAGGCCGGAGAAACGCTGGCGCTGGTCGGCGAATCGGGCTGCGGCAAGTCGACGATCGGGCGCTCGCTCTTGCGCCTCGTCGACACCGAGAGCGGCAGCATCGACTACGCGGGCCGCGACATCGCGCGGCTTTCCGCGGGCGAAATGCGCCCGGTGCGGCGCGACATCCAGATGATCTTCCAGGATCCCTTCGCGTCGCTCGACCCCCGGCTCACCGTCGGCTTCTCGATCGCCGAACCGCTGTACGTGCACGGCGTCGCCAGGGGCCGCGAGGCCGAGGAGCGCGTGCGCTGGCTGCTGCAGCACGTGGGACTGTCCCCCGACCACGCGCAGCGCTATCCACACGAATTCTCCGGCGGGCAGCGGCAGCGGATCGCGGTGGCCCGCGCGCTGGCGCTCAATCCGAAGATCATCATCGCCGACGAAGCGGTGTCGGCGCTCGACGTCTCGATCCAGGCGCAGATCGTCAACCTGCTGATCGACCTGCAGGCCGAGTTCGGCGTCTCCTATCTGTTCATCTCGCACGACATGGCGGTGGTCGAGCGCGTCAGCCACCGCGTCGCCGTCATGTTCCTCGGGCAGATCGTCGAGATCGGGCCGCGGCGCGCCATTTTCGAGAATCCGCAGCACCCGTACACGCGCAAGCTGATGGCCGCGGTCCCCATCGCCGACCCGGCCAAACGCCGCCGCCAAAGCGAGTTATCATCCGACGAAATCCCGAGCCCCATCCGCGCTGCCGGCGACCTGCCGGTGGTGCTGCCGCTGCAGGAGGTGGGTCCCGGCCATTTCGTCGCCACGCACCGGATCGCGGGGGCGTATTGAGCGGCGGCCGCCGCATCGAAGGGTCACCCGGACCGCGACGTCTTCCCGTCTCGCATCGAATCCGTTCTTCCTGAAGGAGGTCTCACGATGAAGCCACTGTTCCGCCCCCTCGCCGTCGGCGCGCTGGTCGCCGCCGCCTTTGCGGCAGGCCCCGCGCTCGCCGCCAAGGACGTGACGTTCGCCGTCGCGTCGACGTTCACGACCACCGACCCGTACGACGCCAACGACACGCTGTCGCAGGCGATGGCCAAGTCGTTCTACGAAGGCCTGTTCGGCTTCGACAAGGATATGAAGCTGATCCCGGTGCTGGCCGAGAGCTACGACGTGTCCAAGGACGGCCTCGTCTACACGATCAAGCTGAAGAAGGGCGTCAAGTTCCACGACGGCACCGACTTCAAGGCCGACGCGGTCAAGGCCAGCTTCGACCGCGTCACCAATCCCGACAACAAGCTGAAGCGCTACGCGCTGTACAGCAACATCGCCAGGACCGACGTCGTCGACGACGCCACCGCGCGCATCACGCTGAAGACGCCGTTCTCGGCGTTCATCAACAACCTCGCGCATCCGAGCGGCGTCATCATCAGCCCGGCGGCGCTGAAGCAGTACGGCAACAAGGACATCGCGTTCCATCCGGTCGGCACCGGCCCGTTCAAGTTCGTCGAGTGGAAGGCGACCGACTACCTCAAGGTCGCCAGGTTCGACGGCTACTGGAAGAAGGGCTACCCGAAGGTCGACGGCATCACCTGGAAGCCGGTCATCGACAGCAACTCGCGCGCCGCGGTGATGCAGACCGGCGAAGCGCAGTTCACCTACCCGGTCCCGTACGAGATGGCCGAGACGCTGAAGGCGAAGCCCGAGCTCGACATCGTCGCCGCGCCGTCGATCATCGTCCGCTACCTGTCGATGAACACGCAGCAGAAGCCCTTCGACAACCCGAAGGTGCGCCAGGCGATCAACTACGCGATCAACAAGGAGGCGGTGGCCAAGGTCGCTTTCGGCGGCTACGCGACGCCCGCCGACGCCATCGTGCCCGAAGGCGTCGAGTTCTCGGTGAAGACCGGCGTGTGGCCGTACGACGTGGCGAAGGCGAAGGCGCTGCTGGCCGAAGCGGGCTACCCGAACGGCTTCGAGACCGAGCTGTGGTCGGCGTACAACCACACCATCGCGCAGAAGGTCACGCAGGTGCTGCAGCAGCAGCTGCAGCAGGTCGGCATCAAGACGAAGATCACGCTGCTCGAAGCCGGGCAGCGCGTCGAGAAGGTCGAGAGCTGGCAGGATCCCGCCACCGCGCCGGTGCGCCTGTACTACGTCGGCTGGTCGTCGTCGACCGGCGAAGCCGACTGGGCGCTGCGCCCGCTGCTGTACAGCGAATCGTGGCCGCCGAAGCTCTTCAACACCGCGTACTACAAGAGCGAGCGCGTCGACGGCGACATCAGGAACGCGCTGCTGACGACCGACAAGGCCGAGAAGGCGAAGCTGTACAAGGACGCGCAGGAGACCATCTACAAGGACGCTCCGTGGGCGCCGCTGGTCACCGAGAAGCTGCTGTCGGCGAACAACAAGAAGCTCTCCGGCGTCTATACGATGCCGGACGGATCGTTCAACTTCACCGACGTCGATCTCAAGTGACCCCCGCCGCTCACCCCGGCCCGCTCGCCGCAGCGCGCGGGCGGGCCCGGGGCGGGCGGCGTCCGGCCCGGTCCTGACCGTACCCCCGCGTGCTGCAGTACATCGTCAAGCGGCTGCTCGGCCTGGTGCCGACGCTGCTCATCGTCGGCGTCCTGGTGTTTCTGCTGGTGCACCTCCTGCCGGGCGACCCGGCGCGGCTGGCGGCGGGACCCGACGCCAACCCGGAAACGGTGCAGCTGGTGCGCAAGGACCTCGGCCTCGACCGGCCGCTGCCGCAGCAGTTCCTCCGCTTCGTCGCCGGCGCGCTCACCGGCGACTTCGGCAAGTCGATGCGCACCAAGCGCCAGGTGTCGACCGAGATCGCCGACCGCTTCGCGCCGACGTTCTGGCTCACCGTCTGCGCCATGGCCTGGTCGGTCGTCTTCGGCATGGGCATCGGCATCGTGTCGGCCGTCTGGCGCAACCGCTGGCCGGACCGGCTGGGCATGACGCTCGCGGTGTCGGGCATCTCGTTTCCGGCGTTCGCGCTGGGCATGGTGCTGATGCAGGTGTTCGCGGTGCAACTCAACTGGCTGCCGACGGTCGGCGCCGACACCTGGAAGCACTACATCCTGCCGTCGCTGACGCTGGGCGCGGCGGTCGCCGCGATCATGGCGCGGTTCACGCGCTCGTCGTTCGTCGACATCCTGCAGGAGGACTTCATCCGCACCGCGCGCGCCAAGGGGCTGTCGGAGCCGGTCGTCGTCGCCAAGCACGCGCTGCGCAACGCGCTGATCCCGGTGCTGACGATGATGGGCCTGCAGTTCGGCTTCCTGCTGGGCGGATCGATCGTGGTCGAGGTCGTGTTCAACTGGCCGGGAATGGGCCGGCTGCTGGTCGACGCGGTCGACATGCGCGACTATCCGGTGATCCAGGCGCTGGTGCTGCTGTTCTCGCTGGAATTCATCCTCATCAACCTCATCGTCGACGTGCTCTACGGTCTCATCAACCCGACGATCCGCTTTCGCTAGAGGCTCCGTGGACCCAACGACACCGCCCGTCGCTGCCGTCGCTGCCGTTGCCGCCGCCGGCCCCGAGGCCCTGCGCGTGCGCACGCCGTGGAGCGAATTCTGGCGCAAGTTCAGGAAGCAGCACGTCGCGCTCGCCGCCGGCGGCTTCGTGCTGGTCCTGGTCGTGCTGGCGGTGCTGGCGCCGTACGTCGTGCCCTTCGACGCCGAGAATTTCTTCGACTACGACACGCTCAATTCGCCGCCGTCGGCGAAGCACTGGTTCGGCGTCGACCCGCTGGGCCGCGACATCTTCAGCCGGCTGCTGATGGGCTCGCGCATATCGCTGACGGCAGGTTTCGTGTCGGTGGCCTTCGGCGCGGTGATCGGCACCGTGCTGGGCCTCGTCGCCGGCTACTACGAGGGCTGGTGGGACCGCGCGATCATGCGCCTGTGCGACGTGCTGTTCGCGTTTCCCGGCATCCTGCTCGCCATCGCCATCGTCGCCATCCTCGGCAGCGGCATGGCCAACGTGATCATCGCCGTGTCGATCTTCAGCATCCCGACCTTCGCGCGGCTGGTGCGCGGCAACACGCTGGCGCTGAAGCACCTGACCTACGTCGAGTCCGCGCGCAGCATCGGCGCATCCGACACGACGATCGTGCTGCGGCACATCTTTCCCGGCACCATCTCGGCGGTCGTCGTGTATTTCTCGATGCGGATCGGCACGTCGATCATCACCGCCGCCAGCCTGTCGTTCCTCGGCATGGGCGCGCAGCCGCCGACGCCCGAGTGGGGGGCGATGCTGAACGAGGCGCGCTCCGAGATGATGACCGCGCCGCACGTCGCGCTGTTTCCGGCGGTCGCGATCTTCCTCACGGTGCTGGCGTTCAACCTCCTGGGCGACGGGCTGCGCGACGCGCTCGATCCCAAGATCGAACAGCGATGACGACCGCGGCGCCCCGCGTCGGCCGGCTCGAGCCCGGACCGCGCGACAGCATCGCCGACGTCGCCGGCGTGACGGTCGGCCACGCGACGCTGGCCGCGGGCGAGCTGC
>CAIWHR010000057.1 GCA_903912485.1 uncultured beta proteobacterium
GGCGGCGGCAGCTTGCGCTTGTCCATGAGTTCGGTGTTGTAGCCCAGCGCCAGGATGCCGCCGTAGACGCCGGACACCTGGTGGCCGGACACCGTCGAGATGCGCTGCGCCCACTCGTGCAGCTGCCCGAGGTTCGGCGAGCGGTAGGTCTCGAGCAGACCCTCTTCGGCGGCCTGCAGGTACGAGTCGGCGGGGCCGGCCCACCACACGTCGCCCTTGGGATTCGCGCGCTCCGCCTTCACCTGCGCCAGCATCTCGCCGGTCGCCTTCTGGATGACGGCAACCCGGGTGCCGGTCGCTTTTTCGAAGCCGACGGCCATGCCCTGGCACCACGCGGTGTTGGGCGAGCTGCAGTAGAGGTTGAGCGTGCCCTGCGCCGGTGCCGCGGGCGAGGCGAGCAGCGCAACGGCGGGCAGCAGCGCGAGGACGAGGCGTTTCATGCGGGGCTCCGGTCGGGATTCACTTGGCCTGCGAACCGACTTCGCGGTCCCAGCGCTCGAGCAGGCGCTTGCGCTCCGCCGCGTGGCCGTATTTGGCGAAGTCGTAGTCGATCAGCTTGACCTCGGACAGCCTGGGCGCGAGCGGGGAGATCGGCGCATTGACGTTCGAGGGAATCTGGTACTGCCTGTTCTGCGCGCCCAGCGCCTGCGCCTTCGGCGTCAGCGCCCAGTCGACGAACTTCTTCGCCGCGTCGAGGTTGCGCGCGCCCTTGACGATCGACAGCGAGCCGATCTCGTAGCCGGTCCCTTCGCAGGGCGACACCGCCTTGACCGGGAAGCCCGCCTGCGCCTCGGTGACCACGTCGTGGATGAACGCCACGGCGATCAGGTTCTCGCCGCGCGCCGTCGCCTTGATCGGACCCACGCCCTGGCGCGGGTAGTTGCTGATGTTCCGGTGCATGCCCTTCAGCAGCCGGAACGCCTCGTCCTCGCCGAAGATCTGCGCCAGCGTGGCGATCACCGTGTACGCGGTGCCCGAGGCGTTGGGGTTCGCCATCTGGACGTCGCCGGCGTACTCGGGCTTCACCAGATCCTTCCAGCACGCGGGCGCGGCGACCTTCTTCTTGGCCAGCAGCTCGGTGTTGTAGCCCAGTCCCAGCAGCCCGAGATAGATGCCGTTGGTCCGGAAGCCCGACTGCTCGGCCTGCTTCTTCGCCCACGGCTGCAGCTGGTCCTGGAGCGGCGACTTGTAGACCGCGGTCAGGTCCTGGTCCGCCGCCTGCAGGTGCGGGTCGCCGGTGCCGCCGAACCAGAGGTCGAGCTTGGGGTTGGCTCTTTCGGCGGCGATCTGCGCCAGCGTCTCGCCCGAACCCTTCAGCGTCATCGCGACCTTGACGCCGGACTCGCGCTGGAACTCGGTGGCGATCGCGCTGCACCACTCGGCCTGCACCGAACAGACGACGTTGAGCTGCTGCGCGTTCCCGGCGGACGCCATGCCGGCAAACACCAAGGCGCAGGCCAGCCGCGCCAGCTGCGGACGAACGGAAGACATCGGGCAACCCCTCACGCGGCCGCGAACGCGCCGCCAAGCCCCGAGTTTCGACGATCCCGCCGACGGGCGTCAACAACGACGTGCCGCGCCATGCCGCGCTGCCCGGGGACGGGCGGCGGCGTCAGGCGAACAGCGCGGGGCCGATCTCGGCTTCCTTGAGCTTCGCCTGCGCGGCGGCGAGCCGCGCGATGGGCACGCGCGGTCCCGAGCACGACACGTAGTCGAGGCCGGCGTAGTGGCAGAACCGGATCGAATCCGGGTGGCCGCCGTGCTCGCCGCAGATGCCGATCTTGAGGTTGTGCCGCGCGCCGCGGCCCCACTCGACGGCCAGCTGCATCAGCCGCCCGACGCCCTTGACGTCGAGCACCTCGAAGGGGTTGTCGCGCAGGATGCCGGTCTCGTTGTACAGCGGCAGGAACTTGTTCTCCGCGTCCTCGCGCGAGAACGAGAACGTCGCCTGCGTCAGGTCGTTGGTGCCGAAGGAGAAGAACTCGGCGACCTCGGCCAGCCGCGCCGCGCGCATGCACGCGCGCACCACCTCGACCATGGTGCCGAACTTCACGTGCAGCTTGATGCCGTAATGCGCCTCGACCTCGGGCCGGACGCGGTCGAGCATCGCGCGGACCTTCTTCAGCTCCTCGACGGTGACGACCTGCGGCACCATGATCTCCGGGTGCACGTCGACGCCGTCCCGGACGCACTCCGCGGTCGCTTCGAGCACCGCGCGGATCTGCATCTCGTAGATCTCGGGGAAGCTGATGCCGAGGCGCACGCCGCGGTGTCCGAGCATCGGGTTCACCTCGGTCAGCGTGTGCACCTTGCGCAGCATCGCCTCGCGCCGCGCCAGCGCCGCGTCGCCGCGGGACGAGTCGCGGTACTGCTTGAGGCTCTCCTGCAGCTTGGCCAGCCCGTCGACGTAGTCGCGCGGCATCTCCGGGTCGAGCATCCGCAGCGTCTCCGGCAGTTCGGCCACCGAGCGCGCCGCGCGCTGCAGGTTGCGCAGGTGCGAGATCTCGAACTCGAGCTGCGAAATGGTGGGCAGGAACTCGTGCATCGGCGGGTCGAGCAGCCGGATGGTCACCGGCAGCCCGGCCATCGCGACGAAGATGCCCTTGAAATCCTCGCGCTGGATCGGCAGCAGCCGGTCGAGCGCCGACTGCCGGTCCTCGCGGGTGTCGGCCAGGATCATCTCCTGGACGATCGGCAGCCGCTGCGGGTCGTTGAACATCCGCTCGGTGCGGCACAGGCCGATGCCCACGGCGCCGTAGCGGCGCGCACGCTCGGCGTCGCGCGGCGTGTCGGCGTTGGCCATCACCTCCAGCCGGGCGACGTCGTCGGCCCAGGACAGCAGCGTGGCCAGTTCGCCGAAGAACTCGGCCTCGATGGTCGGAATCTCTCCGGCGTAGACGTTGCCGGTCGAGCCGTCGATGGTCACCACGTCGCCCTCGTGCAGGACGACGCCGCCGACGGTGGCGACGCGCTCGCGCACGTCGATCTCTATCGCCGCGCAGCCCGAGACGCAGGGCTTGCCCATGCCGCGGGCGACGACCGCCGCGTGCGAGGTCTTGCCGCCGCGGCTGGTCAGGATCGCCTGCGCTGCGAAAAAGCCGTGGATGTCCTCGGGCTTGGTCTCCTCGCGCACCAGCACGACCTTGTCGCCGTGCTTGCCGCGCTCCTCGGCGGTGTCGGCGTCGAACACGACCTGCCCCGACGCCGCGCCGGGCGACGCCGGCAGCCCCTGCGCCAGCGGCTTCGAAACGTGCCGGGGATCGAGCTGCGGCACCAGGAGCTGCTCGAGCAGCATCGGGTTGATGCGGTTGAGCGCCTGCTCGCGGGTGATCAGCCCTTCGCCGAACATCTCGACCGAGGTGACGACCATCGCCCGCGCGTTCATCTTGCCGTTGCGCGTCTGCAGGCAGTACAGGCGACCCCGCTCGATCGTGAACTCGAAGTCCTGCACCTCGCGGTAGTGCGCCTCCAGCCGGTCGCGCAGCGCGACCAGCTGGCGGTACAGGTCCGGCATCTCGTCGGCCATGGCGGCGATCGGCTTGGGCGTGCGGATGCCGGCGACGACGTCCTCGCCCTGCGCGTTGACGAGGTACTCGCCGTAGGTGACGTTCTCGCCGGTGCCCGGATTGCGCGTGAAGCCGACGCCGGTCGCCGAGTCGTTGCCCATGTTGCCGAACACCATCGTGCACACGTTCACCGCGGTGCCGTTGGCCATGTCCCGCGTGATCCGGAACTGGCGCCGGTAGTCGACGGCGCGCTTGCCCATCCACGACCGGAACACCGCCTCGATCGACAGCTGCAGCTGTGCGTGCGGATCGGCCGGGAAGGGGCTGCCGGTGTGGTCGCGGCAGAGCTCGAGGAAGCGGCCGGCGAGCTCCTTCAGCGCGTCGGCGGAGAGGTCGACGTCCAGTGCCGCGCCGTGCCGGGCCTTGAGCTCGGTCATCGCCTGGTCGAACTTCTCGTCGGGCACGCCCAGCGCGATCTTGCCGAACAGCTGGACGAAGCGCCGGTACGAGTCGTAGGCGAAGCGCGGGTTGCCGGTCTCGCGGATCAGACCCGGCAGCGTCTCGTCGTTGAGGCCGAGGTTGAGGATGGTGTCCATCATGCCCGGCATCGACATCGCAGAGCCCGAGCGCACCGAGACCAGCAGCGGGCTGGCGGCGCCGCCGAAGACCTTGCCCGTCTTGCGCTCGAGGTCCGCGACCTGCGTGCGCACCGAGTCCATCAGCCCGTCAGGCAGGCGGTTGGCCTCGAGGTAGGCCAGGCAGGCCGCGGTGGTGATGATGAAGCCAGGCGGCACGTTGAGCCCGATCTGCGTCATCCCGCAGAGATTGGCACCCTTCCCCCCCAGCAGCATCTTGTCGCGGGGGTCCCCGTTTTCGAACGTGCAGATGTACGTTGGCGTGTTCATTCCCCATGATCGCTCCAACCGGGCACGGCCCGTCTTGCGGAGGATCAAAACCGGGCGACGTCGTCACGGCCTGCGGGCGGCGAAATCCCTTGCCGCGTCGCGGCCGACCGCGGTTTCCCACAGCGCGCCGGCGTCGACGGCGATCCTGCGGCGCCAGTTCGCCCGCTCGCGATCGGTGCCGGGGAGGTTCAGCATCACCGTCTCGCCGGCCAGGTCGTCGGCCTGGATCAGCACCAGCGCTGCCGGCGACGCGCAGGCGTAGCGGTGGACCGCCGCCGTGACGGCCGGCGTGTGCGGCGCGGCGGCGTCGACGGGATTCTCGGGCGCCACGCCGGCCGCATCCAGCGCCGCCACCAGCGCTTCCCGGTCCGCCTGCCGCTCGGTGCGGGCTTCGGCGACCTGCGCCTCGGCGGCGAGGCCCAGCGCGCGCCTTTCCTCGATGTCGGCGCCGTTCCACCAGCCGGCGACCGTCGGCAGGTCGTGGGTCGAAATGCACGCGGCGGCTTTCGCCGAGTAGTGCGATGGCGGCCGGAACGCGCGGCCTTCGCGTTCGAACCACAGCACGCGGTAGGCGAGGACGTCGGCCGCGTCGAGGCGCTCGCGAAAGCCGTCGGGCACGGTGCCGAGGTCTTCGCCCACCACCAGGCAGCGCGCGCGATGGCTTTCGACCGCCAGCACGGCGAGCAGGTCTTCCTGGGGGTAGCCAACGTACGCGCCCGCCATCGCCGGAGCGCCGTCGGGGATCCAGAACAGCCGCGCGATGCCCATCACGTGGTCGATGCGCAGCGCGCCGGCGTGGCGCATGTTGGCGGCGACGAGCTGGCGAAAGCCGGCGTAGCCCGTCGCGGTGAGGGCGCCCGGAATCGGCGGCGGCAGCTGCCACACCTGCCCGCCCATGGCCAGCGGATCGGGCGGGGCGCCGATGGAGACGCCGACGGCCAGACCGCTGCCGGCGTTGGCCCAGGCCTCGGCGCCGTCGGGCGCCGCGCCGATGGCGAGGTCGCGGTAGAAGCCGATGGCGAGGCCCTGTTCGCGGGCGTCGCGCGCCGCGGCGGCGAGCTGGCCGTCGGCGATCCACTGCAGGTAGAGCGCGAAGCGGACGCGCTCCCGCTGCTGCTCGGCGAACGCCGCGATCTCCGGCGCGTCGGGGCGGCGCAGGCCCGGGGGCCACAGCGTCCACGGCGTGCCCGGATGGCACGCGGCGATCGCCTCGAACAGCGCGAACCGCCGCAGCGGCTCGCCGCCGGCGGCGACGAAGCGGTCGAAGTCGGCGATGCGCGGACTCATGCCGGGGCAGGATTCGAAGGCGGCGAAACACGCGGCGAGGACCGCGCGCTTGATTTCCCAGACGCCGGTGTAGTCGACCGTCGTCCGCGCCGCGAGCCCCGCGATGGCGCCGGCGCGGGCGGACAGCAGTTCGCGCGCGGCGGGGGAGGCGGCAAGCTCGGGAATCCGCTCGACGTCGAGGTAGATCGGATCGAGGAAGCGACGGTCCGAGGGGTGGTAGGGGCTGGCGCGCTCGCGCTCGCCCGCAAACAGCGCGTGCAGCGGATTGACGCCGACGACGCCGCCGCCGACGCGCGCGGTGGCGCCGGCGAGTTCGGCGAGCGCGGTGAAGTCGCCGATGCCCTGGTCGCCGGCGCGTCGCAGCGCGTAGTGGTGCGCTGCGACGCCGAAGCGGCGAGCGCCCGCGCGCAGCTCGGGCGGCAGGTAGCACCGCGGCGGTGCGACGACGATGCGGCAGGGGTGTTCCGGGTCGTCGTCGAA
>CAIWHR010000058.1 GCA_903912485.1 uncultured beta proteobacterium
ACCCACTTTACAAGGATCTGATGTTCTTCGAAAAACATTTCAAGGGAGTGATGCCTTTCGAGATATCCATAGATTCGAAAAAGAAAAAAGGGATACTCAACCGCAAAATGCTGGAAAAGATCAACACCCTGCAGGACTCCCTGGCAACCTATCCTGAACTTTCGAAACCATTATCTATTGTTGAGGTGGTTAAATTTGCCAAACAGGCTTTCTACGATGGCGACCCTGAATATTATAACCTGCCCAACGGCAACGAAATGGTTTTCATGTTGGGTTACCTGCCCAAGTTTAATGGTAAAAAGAAAAGCATCATCAACAACTTTGTGGATTCTACCATGCAGCGCACCCGAATCAGCGTGCAAATGGAAAACATAGGCACCAAAGATATAGAGCGTATCCTCTCGGATCTGAAACCCAAGATTGACACCATCTTTAACAAAGACTATTATGATGCCGTGAGGGCTCAGGACACCAGTGTGAAAGTCACCAAAGTGGATGTGGTGCTTACCGGCACCAGTGTGGTATTTTTGAAAGGCACCAATTATCTGGTGACCAACCTTTGGACGAGTCTGGTCATAGCCCGGCGACCCGCGGCACCGCAGCGCGCCGGTCGCCGGCGCGACGGCGCGGCTGGCGATGGCCGAGCTCGGGATCGCAGGCTACCCGGGCCTCGCCGTCGACGCGCGCGAGGTCCTCCGCGCGGGGCCCAGCTACACGGTGCCGACGCTGGAGGAGCTGCGCGCCGAGGTCGGCAGCGGGCCGCTCGCGCTCATCGTCGGCGCCGATGCGTTTCTGGGCCTGCCGACCTGGCACCGCTGGCGCGAGCTCCCGCTGCTTGCGCACATCGTCGTCGTCGCGCGGCCGGGCACGGCGTTCGACGGCGCAATGCCCCCCGCGTTGGCGTCGGAATGGGCGCGGCGGCACCGCGCGACGCCCGACGCGCTGCGCGCGGCGCCGGCCGGCGCCATCGTCCGCGTCGACATCACGCCGCGGCCGATCTCGGCCTCGGCCATCCGCGCCGCGCTCGCCCGCGGCGACCGGGCCGCCGTTCGCGGTTTGCTCCCGGCCGCCGTTATGGCCTATATTGAGCGCAATCGACTCTACCGCCCGGGCCAGGATGCGACTTAACAAGCTGCAAAAAACCGCCGTCACCGCCCTCGAAGACATCAAGGCGCGCGACATCACCGTGCTCGACGTGCGCAAGCTCACCAGCCTCTACGACACGCTGATCGTCGCCACCGCCGAGTCGGCGCGGCAGGTGAACGCGCTTGCGCGCCACGTCCGCGACCGGCTCAAGGAAGCCGGCGCCGCCATCGTCGGCATGGAGGGCGAGGACTCCGGCGAATGGGTGCTGGTCGACGCCGGCAGCGTGGTCGTGCACGTGATGCAGCCGACGGCGCGCGCCCACTACAATCTCGAGGAACTGTGGACGCCGCCCGTCCCCAAGCGACGCACCACAGCCAAGCCGGCCGCCGAGAGCGCGTAGGATCCCGCGGCCGCTGCCGTGAACATCCGGGTCGTCGCGCTCGGCCACCGGATGCCCGCCTGGGTCGCGGCCGGATGGAGCGAGTACGCGCGACGCCTGCCGCACGACTTCGCGCTGAACCTCGTCGAACTCAAACCCGAGCCGCGCGACCGGGGCAAGCCCGTCGCCCGGTTGCTCGCCGCCGAAGCGCTGCGCATCGGTGCCGCGTGCAAGGGCGCGCGGGTCGTCGCGCTGGACGAACGCGGGCAGGCGTGGACGACGCGCGCGCTGGCCGACCGGCTTGCCCGCTGGCGCGACGACGGGGAAGGCGTCGCCTTCGTCATCGGCAGCGCCGACGGGCTGGCCGAGACGGTGCGGCGCGACGCGACGGCGGTCGTCGCGCTGTCGGCGCTCACTCTGCCGCACGGGCTCGTCCGGGTGATCGTCGCCGAACAGCTCTACCGCGCCGCGACGCTGCTGTCCGGCCATCCGTATCATCGTGAATGACGGGCCGCGCCCGTCGCCGCGTCGAGGATAGAGCCGCCATGCCCGTTCCCGTCATCTACCTCGCGTCGAGGAGCCCGCGCCGCCAGGATCTCCTGCTGCAGCTCGGAGTCGATTTCATCGCGCTGTCGCTGCGCGAAGCGCCAGGCCGCGACAGCGACGTGCACGAGACGCCGCGTGCAGGCGAACCCGCGGCCGATTACGTCAAGCGCATCGCGCGCACCAAGGCGTCGGTCGGCTGGCACCGCATGCAGCAGCGCGGGCTGGCGCCGATGCCGGTGCTCGGCGCCGACACCGAGGTCGTGCTGGACGGCGCGATCTTCGGCAAACCGGCCGACACCGCCGACGCGCTGCGCATGCTGTCGCTGCTGTCGGGCCGCACGCACGAGGTGCTGACCGCCATCGGTCTGCGCTGGGAACGGCAGATCGTGCTCGCGGTCTCGGTGTCCGCGGTGACGATGCGCGAACTGGCACCCGACGAGGTCGAGCGCTACGTCGCCAGCGGCGAGCCCGTCGACAAGGCCGGCGGCTACGCGGTGCAGGGCCGCGCCGCGGCGTTCATCCGCCGAATCGAAGGCAGCTACTCCGGCGTGATGGGCCTGCCGCTGTTCGAGACCGCCGAGGCGCTCGCGCACATCGGATTCCCCGTGCTATAAGAAACGCAATGAGCCACGAAATCCTCATCAACGTGACGCCGCAGGAGACGCGCGTCGCCATGCTCGAGCAGGGCATCGTGCAGGAGCTCCACATGGAGCGCGCGAGCGCGCGGGGCCTCGTCGGCAACATCTGCCTCGGCCGCGTCGCGCGCGTTCTGCCCGGGATGCAGAGCGCGTTCATCGACATCGGCCTCGAGCGCGCCGCGTTCCTGCACATCGCCGACATCTGGGAGCACCGGCAGGGCGGCCACGGCGGCGCCGACTCGCGGCCGATCGAGAAGATCCTGCACGAAGGCCAGTCGCTGCTGGTGCAGGTGATCAAGGACCCCATCGGGACCAAGGGCGCGCGCCTGTCGACGCAGGTGAGCCTCGCCGGACGGCTGCTCGTCTACCTGCCGCAGGATTCGCACATCGGCATCTCGCAGCGGATCGAGGACGAGACCGAGCGCGAGATGCTGCGCGAGAAGCTCCAGCAGCAGCTGCCGCAGGGTCTCCCCGGCGGTTTCATCATCCGCACGATGGCCGAGACCGCCACCGAGCGCGAGATGAAGAACGACATCGACTACCTCACCAAGCTCTGGGCCGACCTCAATGCCCGCACGCGGGAGGTGCCGGCGCCGGCGATGCTCTATCAGGACCTCAGCCTCGCGCAGCGCGTGCTGCGCGACATGGCCACCGAGGAGACGGCGCGCGTGGTCGTAGACTCGCGCGAAACGTTCGTCAGGATGCAGGATTTCGCGCGCGAATACACGCCGGCGCTGGTCGACCGCATCAGCCACCACGGCGGCGACCGGCCGCTGTTCGACATGCTCGGCGTCGAGGACGAGATCGAGAAGGCGCTCGCGCGCCGCGTCGACCTGAAGTCGGGCGGCTACCTGATCGTCGACCAGACCGAGGCGATGTCGACCATCGACGTCAACACCGGCGGCTTCGTCGGCGGCCGCAGCTTCGACGACACGATCTTCAAGACCAACCTCGAAGCGGCGCAGGTGATCGCGCGGCAGCTGCGGCTGCGCAACCTCGGCGGCATCATCATCCTCGACTTCATCGACATGGAGAACGTCGACCACCGCGCCGCGGTGCTCGCCGAGCTCAACCGCGCGCTGGAAAAGGACCGCACGCGGCTGACGGTGAACGGCTTCACGCAGCTGGGCCTCGTCGAGATGACGAGGAAGCGCACCCGGGAATCGCTGGCGCACATCCTGTGCGAGCCCTGCCCGACCTGCCAGGGGCGCGGCCAGCTGAAGACGCCGCAGACGATCTGCTACGAGATCCTGCGCGAGATCATGCGCGAGGCGAAGCAGTTCAACGCGCGGGAATTCCGCATCCTGGCGTCGCAGGCGGTGATCGACCTGTTCCTCGACGAGGAGTCGCAGAGTCTCGCCCAGCTGGGCGACTTCATCGGCAAGCCGATCTCGCTGCAGGTCGAGTCGATCTACACGCAGGAGCAGTACGACATCATCCTGATCTGACCCGGCGGTCGCCGGCGTGCCGCCCGGCGTTGCGGCAGCGCAGCGCCGCGCCGGGGCTGGCTGCGCCCGACGCCCGCCTGCGGACACCGTGCCGCCGTCCGGACCGACAACCCCGGAAACCTCATGTCGCTGGTGAAAGATCTCTGGTCGCGCCTCCGCGAATTCGTCGGCGGACTTTTCGGCAGGAAGCCGCCGGCGCCGGGGACGTTCGTCGCCGGCGCCAAGCTGTCGTGGCGCGGCTTTCTGGTCACGGCGCCGCTGATCGCGCCGCGGCGCGATTACCTCGCCTACGTTCCCGCCCGCGCCGGCAGCCGCTGGGACTGGCGCCGGCGCCCGCTGCTGGTGCTGCTCCACGGCTGCCGGCAGACGCCCGAGGAGGTCGCCGGCGCGACGCGCGTCGCGCAACTCGCCGACGACGACGACCTCCTGGTGCTGCTGCCCCGGCAGAATCCCCGCGCGAACGCCTGGGGCTGCTGGAGCTGGTTCGATCCCGCGACGGCGCGCGGCTGGGGCGAGACCGCGATCGTAGCCGCGCAGGTTCGCGCCCTGCGCCGCCGCTACCGCGTCGACCGCAGGCGCGTGTTCGTCGCCGGGCTGTCGTCGGGCGGCGCGCTCGCCGCCGTGCTCGGGCTGCGGCGCCCCGACCTGGTCGCCGGCGTGTTCGTCCACTCGGGCATCGCCTGCGGCGCCGCCTCGTCGCCCTACGCCGCGCTCGGCGTCCTCAAGAGCGGCGCCGACGCCGACGTCGTGCGCATCGCGGCCGCGGCGCGGGCGGCGACCGATCCCCGGAACCTGCCGGTGCCGCTGCTCGTCGTCCAGGGGGGCGCCGACGACGTCGTCGCGCCGATCAACGCGGTGCACCTGGTCCGCCAGTACCTGTGCCTGAACGGCCACCCCGCTGCGACCGCGGGGGCCGCCGGCGAACTGCCGCCCTCCGACGCGAGCCGCGTCGAGACGACGCCGGCGGGACGCACGATCACGACCAGCGACTGGAGCGTCGGCGCCCGGCTGGTCGCGCGGCACGTCCAGGTCGACGCGCTCGGCCACGCCTGGAGCGGCGGCGACGAGCGGTACCGGTACAACGACGCGAACGCGCCCGACGCGACCGCTCTGCTCAGGGGGTTCATCCGTGAAACCATGCAGTGAGATGACGACGATCGACCATCTGGTGCTGGCGGCGGCGACGCTGGCCGACGGCATCGACTACGTCGCGAGCCTGACCGGCGTCGCCCCGCAACCCGGCGGCAGGCACGTCGCGATGGGCACGCACAACGCGCTGCTTCGGCTGGGCGAATGCGTCTACCTCGAGATCATCGCCATCGATCCGCAGGCGGCCAAGCCGGGCCATGCGCGCTGGTTCGAGCTCGACCGCGTCGCGCTGCAGTCGGACCTGACCGAACGCCCGCGCCTCATCCACTGGGTCGCGCGCACCGACGACATCGAACTTGCCTGCTCGCGCTGCCCGGTGGCGCTGGGCGCGGTGCAGCCGATGGCGCGCGGCGACTATCGGTGGCGGATCACGATCCCCGTCGACGGCTCCCTGCCGGCGCGCGGCCTCGTGCCGACGCTGATCCAGTGGGACGTGGCGACGCACCCGGCCGACAAGCTGCCGGCGTCGAAGGTCGCGCTGCGCGGCTTCGCCGGCACGCATCCCGAGCCCGCGCCGATCCGCGCGGCGCTGAAGGCGCTGGGGCTGGGCGACACGCTCGCGGTGACCTACGACCGCGAAACGCGGCTCGCCGCGATGCTCGGCACGCCGCGCGGCATCGTGACGCTCTCGTCGTAGCGCGCGCTGCGCGCGGCGTTCCCGGGTTTCGCCGGTCGGCGCGGATCGCGTTCGTGCCGGGTGGCGCGGCGGGCTATCTGGCGCCGCGCGCGGCGAGCTGGCCGTAGACCACGCGCGCGACGGCGAGCAGCTGCGCGCGGTCGATGTTCCCCGAAAGCGCGTAGCCGCAGCTGTCGTCGATCCAGTAGAACACGCCGACGCCGTTCTCGACGGCGTAGTGAAACGCCGTCTCGCCCGCGTCGGGGGCCTCCTTCCTGACCTGGAGCGTCAGGCGCTGCTTGTCGGCGTTCTCGTACATGATCAGCGCCGTCGGCTTTTCGTTGCCGGCGACCAGCCTGCCGCCGACCAGCGCGTAGCCGACGCCGTTGAGATCCGGCGCCGTCACCGGGACGCCGAGGCGCTTGGTGAGCCAGGTGACGAGGCCCTTTTCCTCGGCCGCCCAGACTTCGACCGGGCGCCTGGCGTCGACGGCGTAGAGCGCGTGCGCGAAGGCCGCCTGCCGCGCGAAGGTCGTCGGCGTGCCGGCGCGCTCGATCATCGCGTCGCGCCCGAACCAGCCGACGGCGACCCCCAGCACCAGCGTCGCCGCGGCGGCCAGCGCCGGCCACCGCCAGCGCGGCGCGAGCGCGGCCGTGGCCGCACGTGTCGAAGGCGGAGTCGCGGCGGCGAGCAGCCACGGGGGTATCGGCTCGGCGAGCATCGGGTCGAGCGCGTCGCGCAGCGCGGCGCTCTGCGCGCGAATCCCGGCGACGCGCGCGGCGAGCGCCGGGTCGGCGGCCAGTGCGGCCTCGACCTCGCCGGCGCGCTCGGGCGCCAGCTGGCGGTCGGCGTAGGCGTTGAGATCGACGTCGGAGAGGGCGGACGGGTTCACGGCAGCATCCGGGCGTACGTTGGACGGTTCATTTGACGACCTTGAGCGGCACCGGCGGCTCGGTCGCCATGCGCCGCAGCCGGTCGCGGGCACGCGAGAGACGGGACATCACCGTTCCCACGGGAATCCCCAGCACCGTCGCGATCTCCTCGTAACGCAGCTCCTCGACCGCCGCCAGCAGCAGCACCTCGCGCTGCTCGGCCGGCAGCCTTCCCATCTGCGCCACGACCTCGAGCAGTTCGACGCGGTCGAGCTGGTTGCCGCGCACCGGGACCTGCCACGCGGCGCCGAACTCGCCTTCGGCGTCGAGCGACACGTTGCCGGCCTCGCGCCGCGCCAGCGCCAACTGGTTCACGTGGACGTTGTGCATGATCGTGAACAGCCACGCGCGCAGGTCGGTTCCTTCCCGCCACAGCGCCCGCTTCTCCCACGCCCGTGCGAGCGCGTCCTGGACGAGGTCGTCGGCACGCGACGCATCGCCGGTCAGCACGCGCGCGTAGCGGCGCAGCCGCGGGATCGCGGCGACGAGCTCCGGGTGCGGGAGCGCTGCGGCGTCGGAAGCGGGCGGCGGCAAGGCTGGGCGATCGCGGTGGCTACTTGGCGACGTGCCAGACGCTGTTGAAGCCGTCGCCGGTCTTGTCGCCGGGCTTCTGGTCCTTGGCCCACAGGTAGACCGGCTGGCCCTTGTACGCCCACTGCCTGGCGCCGTCGTCGCGGGTGATGACCGACCAGTCGCCCGCGGCCTTGGCGTCGGCGGCGGCCATCAGCGGCGGCCAGTTGGTCGCGCAGGGGCCGTTGCAGGCGCTCTTGCCGCCGGCATCCTTGTCGAAGGTGTACAGCGTCATGCCGGCGTTGTTGGTCAGGACGCCGTCGGTCAGCCTGGCCGGCGCCTGCGCCATCGCGGTCGCGGCGAGGGTGGAGACGGCGAAGACGGCCAGCGCGGCGAACGGCTTGCGAAGCGAACGAATCATGGGAAACTCCGTTGGGTTGTTGGAAGCGTTGGGCAAACAGGCTCAATCCGCCGTTTATTCCCCGCCGCCCCGCCTCACACCAGGAACAGCGTCGCCAGCCCCAGGAAGATGAAAAAGCCGCCCGAGTCGGTGACCGCGGTGATCAGCACCGACGAACCGACCGCGGGGTCGCGTCCGAACTTCAGCAGCGTCATCGGTATCAGGACGCCCATCAGCGCCGCGAGCATCAGGTTCAGCGTCATCGCCAGCACCATCACCAGCCCGAGACCCAGGTCCTTGTAGAGCAGCGCCGCGGCCACGCCCATCACGCCGCCCCAGATGACGCCGTTGATGAGGCTCACGGTGACCTCCTTGCGGAACAGCCGCCGGGCGCTGTCGAGCGACACCTGGCCCAGCGCGACGGCGCGCACGATCATCGTGATCGTCTGGTTGCCCGAGTTGCCGCCGATGCCGGCGACGATGGGCATCAGCGCCGCCAGCGCGACCAGCTTCTCGATCGAGCCTTCGAACGCGCCGATGACGCGCGAGGCGATGAACGCCGTCACCAGGTTGATCGCGAGCCACGCCCAGCGGTTCCTGAACGACGCCCACACCGACGCGAAGACATCCTCTTCCTCGCGCAGGCCGGCCTGCGCCAGCACTTCCTCCTCCCCGCGTTCGCGCACGAAATCGAGAATCTCGTCGACGGTCACCCGGCCGACGAGCTTGTCGTTGGTGTCGACCACCGGCGCCGAGACGAGGTCGTAGCGCTCGAACGCGCGCGCCGCCTCGTCGGCCTTCTCGTGCTGCAGCAGCTTGACCGCGGGGGCCTGCATCACCTGCCCCACCAGCACCTCGGGGTCGGAGACGAGCAGCCGGTTCACCGGCAGCACGCCGAGCAGCGTCTCCTCGCGGTCGACGACGAACAGCTGGTCGGTCTGCGACGGCAGCTCGTCGAAGCGGCGCAGGTAGCGCAGCGCGACTTCGAGCGTGACGTCGGGGCGTACGCTGACGTCCTCGAAGTCCATCAGCGCGCCGACCATGTCGTCGTCGAAGGACATCGCCGCGCGCAGCTGCTCGCGCTCCTCGACCGGCAGGCTCTGGAAGACGTCGTCCATCACCTCCTGCGGCAGGTCCGGCGCGAGCTCGGCGATCTCGTCCGCCTCGAGCGTCTCGGTCGCGGCGACGAGCTCCTCGGTGTCCATCGACGAGATCAGCGTCTCGCGGACCGCGTCGGAGACCTCGAGCAGGATGTCGCCGTCGAAGGAGGCGCGGACGAGGTTCCAGATGTAGAGCCGCTCGTCGGGCGGCAGCGCTTCGAGGATGTAGGCGATGTCGGCCGGATGCAGGCGGTCGAGCTTGCGCTGCAGCGACTCCTTGCTGCGCCGGTAGACCGCGCTCTCGGCCAGTTCGCGTGCCGGCCCGTCCTCGGCGGGATCGATGACCAGCCCTTCGACCAGGCGGTGCCGGCGCAGCAGCGTCGTGACCTCGGCGAGCTCGTCCTGCACCGAGGCGTGCGACTCGGTGCGTTCGATCGCTTCGCTGGCGGCGATTTCGGTCATGGACGGGAGGCTGGCGAGATCGGCGTGCCGGCGGCGCGCGGAGCGCATTCTACTCCCGCGGCGCCGGCCGCAGGATTCCGCCGCTTCAGGGCAGCGCCGCCGAGGGCATCCGCGCGAGTATCGTCGCGACGCGGCGGGAAAGATACGCCGAGTGGATGTTGCGCTCGAACACGCGCGGGCTGGGCGTCATCGCCGCCAGCCTCGCCGCCTGCTCGGCCGACAGCTGCGCCGCGCCGACGCCGAAATGGCGCTGCGCGGCGGCCTCCGCGCCGAACACACCGCTGCCCCACTCGATCACGTTGAGGTAGAGCTCGAGGATCCGCCGCTTCGGCAGCATCGCCTCGAGCATCACGGTGATGACGGCTTCCTCGGCCTTGCGCAGGTAGTTCCTGTCCGGCGACAGGAACAGGTTCTTGGCCAGCTGCTGCGTGATCGTCGACCCGCCGCTGACCACGTGGCCCTTCCTCCGGTTCTTCTCCAGCGCTTGGCGGATTCCGTCCCAGTCGAATCCGGGGTGCGCGGCGAAAGTCGCGTCCTCGGCAGCGATCATCGCGCGCTTCAGCTGAGGCGAGATGCGCTCGTAGGTCACCCACTGGTACCTGAGCTGCGCCTGCGGGTTGCGCGCCCGCAGTTCATCCATCCGCTGCGCCATGAACGACGTCTCGCGCGGCGCGTGCGTCCGGTACCAGGCGATGTGGCCGCCGATCCACGCCAGCCACAGCAGCGCGAGCGCGGCGGACGCCGCGAGCACCAGCCCGACGATGCGCGTCACGGCATGCGGACGCTGCGGACGCCGGGCCGGTTCCCGCGCAGCAGCGCGTAGACCGGCGCGGTGTCGGGCCTCACGCCGCGCCAGATCAGGAAGCTTTCCGCCGCCTGCTCGAGCAGCATGCCGAAGCCGTCGGAGACGCGGGCGGCGCCGCTCGCGTGCGCCCAGCGCTCGAACGCCGTCGGCTCGCTGCCGTACATGAGGTCGTAGGCGAGCGCGACGGCGGCGAAGATTCCATCCGGCCACGGCGCTCGCCCGCCGGCGTCCCCGGCCAGCGACGAGCTGGTCGCATTGAGCACCAGGTCGAAACGCTCGCCGCCGAGCGCCGACGGTGCCAGCGCGCGGATCGGGCCCAGCGCGGCGAACGCGCGCGCGAGCCCCTCGGCCTTGTCCACGGTGCGGTTGCTGAGCGTCAGCGACCGCGGCGCCGCGGCGAGCAGCGGCGCGAGGATGCCGCGGGCGGCCCCGCCGGCGCCGAGGACCAGGATGTCGCGTCCGGCGAGCGCGACGCCGAGATTGACGTCGAGATCGCGGACCAGTCCCGGGCCGTCGGTGTTGTCGCCGAACCAGTGCGTCCCGCGCCACGCCAGCGTGTTGCAGGCGCCCGCCCGTTCGGCGCGGGGGCTGTGCTCGGCGGCGAGCGCGAACGCTTCGAGCTTGAACGGCACGGTGACGTTGAGCCCGCGGCCGCCCTCGTGCTGGAAACGGACGACGGTTTCGACGAAGCCGTCGAGCGGCGCCAGCAGCCGCTCGTAGCGCAGGTCGTGCCCGGTCTCCTGCGCGAAGGCGGCGTGAATCTGCGGCGATTTCGAGTGGGCGATGGGGTTGCCGACAACGGCGTAGCGGTCAGTCATGGGGGGATTCAGTCGCTTCGCAGCTCGTCGCCGCGCGCGAACGTCCACGTGCGCGTGATGTCGAGGATTTCGGTGTCGCGCCCGATCTCCGGCGGAAACGGCGCGTAGGGAGCGGCCATTTCGACGATCCGGGTCGCCGCGGCGTCGAGCAGCTTCTGCCCGGACGTGCGGTCGACCGTCACCTTCTCGATGCTGCCGTCGGCGCGGATCGACACCGTCAGGATCAGGTTGCCGTAGAGGTGAAGCTGGCGCGCGGCTTCCGGGTAGTTGAGATTGCCGACGCGTTCGACCTTCTGCCGCCAGTCCTCGACGTAGCGCGCAAAGCGGTACTCGGTCGCGCGCGCGCCCACGTGCTGGCGTTTCGGGCGCTTCTGGTAGGCGTCGAGATCGCGCGCGATCTGGGCTTCGAGCCGGATGATCTCCAGCGTCCTTTCGGTCGATTCCCTCGCCGACGCCGGGTCGGCTTTCTGCGAGGCCTCCTCGGGCGGCGGCACGGCCGGCGCCGTGGGCATGCCGCGCAGCGCGGTCATCAGGTCCTGCGCACGCCGCTCCAGCGCCTCCGCCTTGCGCGTCGTGACGGCGATGTCGTTGAGCGTGGCTTCCCGCATCGGCGCCGGCAGCGGCGTCTTGGCGCGCCGGTCGGCGTCGGTATTGCCGCCGCCGTCGAGGTTCGCCTGCGCCAGGATGTCGGCCTGCGTCGGCCGGGCGGCCGACTTGGCGTTGACCAGCGCCACTTCCAGCGGCGGACCCCGGTCGGCGAGCGTCCGCGGGTCGAACGCGGCGAACCTCAGCGCCAGCAGCAGGCCGTGGACGGCGAGCGACGCGACCAGCGCGTAGGTGAGCACCGGATTGTCGGTCGGCGCGATGTCGGCCAGACGCCGCGGCCAGTCCAGGAGCGCGGGCAGCGGCGCGCGAACCGTCGCCGGCGCCGCGACCGGGGGTTCACCCAGCAGCAGGCACTGCTGTCCTGCCGCGCTGGAACGCGCGGCGGCGGGCTGGGGTGCGGATCGGGGGCGGCGGCGCGGCACGGGAGCGAAGGGCAACGGTCGGGATGGTCATTGTAGCTTGGCCCTCGCGGGACGCACGCCCGGCGTCAGGCCGCTGCGGCAGCGGCGACGTAGCGGCACTCCAGCGTCGCCGTCAGCAGGTCGATGCGGCCGATGGCGACGCGAACCGAGGTCTCGGGGGCGAAGGTCGGCAGGTCGGCGATGCGGATCACCAGCGGCACGCCCTCGAAGCGCACCAGGTTGTCGCGGATGACCGTGGCCATGATTTCGGTCACGCGCTCCTGCAGCAGCCAGCGCAGGCACCAGTAGTGCTCGATGCGGTCCTGGAATTCGGCGTACTGCGAGTACGTCGCTTCGAACTCGGTGAGCGTGGCGAAGAGTTCCGCGTCGTTGTCGGCGTACGGCGGCTTGTCGTCTGCGAGCACGGCGAGCAGCTGGCGCTGGTTGACGAGATCGCTGTAGCGGCGCAGCGGCGAACTCGCCCACAGGTAATGGGCAAGCCCCAGCCCCTGGTGCTCGCCGGCGCGGGTGCTCATCTTCACCTTGCCGCCCGACTGCACGCGGTAGAGGCCCGCGACGTGCGCGTCGGAAAGCAGCTTGCCCCAGGTGTTGTTGACGAAGATCATCAGCTCGGAGATGAGCTTGTCGACGGGAGAGCCGCGCACCCGCGGCACGATCGACACCAGGCCGTCGGGGGCGGCGTCCCAGTCGACGTAGAAGCTGTAGTCCAGCCGGTCGATGTCGGCCTTGTTGCGGTTGGCGAAGAGCTTCTGCGCCACCTTCCACAGCACCCGCAGCTCGGCGTTGCGCGGCGGGTCGGAGGGCGTGGGCAGGTCGTGCGTGAAATGCTCGCCGATCTGGCCCAGCCGCAGGTTGGCGGCGATCGGCACGCGATTGGCGCGCGTCGCGTGGCGCAGCACGCTGCCGTCGGCGCCGATCTCGGCGTAAAGCGACAGCGCGGGCGCGGCGGTGCCCTCGGCCAGCGTGAAGGTCGCGATCGCCTCGTCGGGCAGCATCATGATCTTGCGGCCGGGCATGTAGACGGTCGACAGCCGGGCCCGCGCCGCGGCGTCCAGTTTGGATCCGCGCGGCATCGACAGGGCCGGGGCGGCGATGTGAATGCCCACTTCGTAGTTGCCGTTGGGCAGGATGCGCACCGAAAACGCGTCGTCGATCTCGGTGGTCGTGTGGTCGTCGATCGAGAACGCCTGCACGTCGGCGAGCGGCAGTTCCGGCACCGGCGGCAGCGGCCCCCAGGCCGGGAAATCGCAGCCCTGCGGAAACGCCTCGGCCAGGAACCGCTGGAAGTGGTACTCGTGCGTCGACGGGATCGCCCCGCAGTCGGCGAGCAGCGCGACGGGATTGGTGTGCATCGCGTCGCAGGCCGCCATCAGCGACTTCCACTCGACGCTGTTCTTGTCGGGCTTGTAGAGCAGCATCGACAGCTTCGCGGCCAGCCCCTCGGGCAACCGGTGCGCCGACAGGTCGGCGATCCAGGCCGCGGTCTGCTCGGCCTCGCGCCGCTTGCGCTCGATCGACGCCAGCGCCGCCTTCAGCGCGTCGGCAGGGGCCTTGCGGTAGCGCCCCTTGCCGCGCTTGTAGAAATACATCGGCACCGCGTGCAGCGCGAACGCGGCGGCGGCGGCCTCGACGGGCAGCGGGGCATGGCCGAAGTACTCGCGGGCGAGATCGAGGAATCCGAACTCGTCGTCGCCCGAGACTTCCCACAGGAAATCGGGATCGAGTTCGGTGGCGAGCTTCTGCGCGGCGGCGAGCAGCGCGGTCGGCGACGGCTCGGTGAATCGGAGCAGCACCGTCGCGGCCTTGATCTTCAGACGCTTGCCGGAAGCGGCCTCGACCTGGAGCGACGAATCGTTGTCGGCGAGGATCGTGCCGGCCTTGCAATGGCCGTCGTCCTCGAAAAAGACATGCATGGAGTGACCCGGAGGGGCGCGGCAGGGCGCGCCGCTTGGGGTAGCGATTATAGCGTGCGACACCCGCGCCGGCGCCGCTCCGAGGCGACCGGCTTGACGCAATAATTGAACGGTGTTCCAATCTGGAACACCTTATAACATATTGGAACATCGATGGCGGGCAGCGCGCTGGACCGGGCTCTGGACGTGCTGGAACTGCTGGCCTCGCATCCGGCCGGGTTGCCGCTGCAGCGGATCGCGGCCTCGGGGGACGTCCCGAAAAGCGCGGCGCACCGGCTGCTGGCCTTGCTCGCCGCGCGGCGCTACGTGAGGCAGGATGCGGAATCCGGCCGCTACCTGCTGACGACCAAGCTGGTTTCGCTGGGCTTTCGCTACCTCGCGCTGGCCGGCGTCGGCGACACCATCCAGCCGACGCTCGATCGGCTGGCGCGCGAGACCGGAGAGCTGGTGCGCCTGGGCGTCATCGACGGCGACCGCCAGACCTGGGTGGCCAAGGCGCAGGGTGCACGCTCCGGCCTGAGGTACGACCCGGACATGGGAATGGAAACGCCGCTGGCGTCGACCGCCTCCGGCCAGGCGTGGCTGGCCTGCCTGTCCGACGAGCAGGCGATCGAACTCGTGGCGCGGCAGGGGTTTCGCCCGGCGCAAGCCGAGGGCCCCAACGCGCCGCGCACGTTCGGGGCGCTGCTGCACCGATTGTCCGCGGCACGCCGGCAGGGCTATGCGTCGGTGGTCGAGAGTTCCGCGCCGGGAACGTCGGCGATGGCAGCGGCCATCGTTCACCCCACGACCGGCGGGGTGGTCGGCGTGGTGAGCATCGCCGGCCCCAGCGTGCGCCTGACCGCGGCCCGGATGCGCGAGCTTGCGCCGCCGATGCTCTGCGCCGCGGCCGAACTCTCCGACGCCTGCGGCAGCTCCGAATACTTCACCGCCGCGAGCCGCTCCGCCGCGCGCCCCGCCATCCCCTCCCTGGAGAACCGCGATGCAGTTTGACCTCACCGAAGAGCAGGCGATGATCGTCGGCACCGTCCGCCGTTTCGTCGAGACCGAACTGATCCCGCTCGAGGACGAAATCGAAGCGACCGGCCGTCTCGACCCGGCCAGGGCGCGCGCGATATTCGAAAAATCGCGCGCGCTCGGCTTCTACGCGATGAACATCCCGGCCGAATACGGCGGCGGCGGGCTGTCCGCAGTCGACACCATGCTGGTCGAGGAGCAGTTCGGCCACACCAAGGACATCCTGATCCGGCGCGCGTTCGGCAACGTCTACGAGTCGCTGCTCGAAGGGACCGCGGCGCAGAAGGAACGCTGGCTGCTGCCGGCGGTGCGCGGCGAGCGGACCTGCTCGATCGCCATCACCGAGCCCGGCGCGGGCTCCGACGCCGCCGCGATCACGACGCGCGCCGTCCGCGACGGCGACGGCTGGCAGCTCTTCGGCAACAAGCACTTCATCAGCGACGGCGAGTTCTCCGACTTCTTCATCGTGTCGGCGGTGACCGACCAGGCGGCGCGGCCGCGGCACGTGTCGCTGTTCCTCGTCGACAAGGACCTGCCGCGGGTCACCGTCGGCCGCAACCAGCCGATGATGGGGCTCACCGGCACCAGCCACGTCGAGCTCTTCTTCGAGGGCGTGAAGCTCGGCCGCGAGCACCTGCTGGGTGTCGAAGGCCACGGCCTGGCGCTGGCCTACGCCACGCTCGGCCGCGTGCGCCTGGCGCAGGTCGGCGCGCGCGCGATCGGCAAGGCCTGCCGCCTGGCGACGCTGATGACCGACTACGCGAACGAGCGCCAGCAGTTCGGCCACGCGATCGGCGACTACCAGATGATCCAGCAGATGATCGCCGACAGCGTCATCGAGATCAACGCGGCACGGCTGATGCTGCTGCGCGCCGCGTGGGACATCGACCAGGGCCGCAACCCGCGCGACTGGATTTCGATGGTGAAGATCGAGGCGGCGGAAACGCTCGGCCGCGTCGCCGACCGCGCGGTGCAGATCTTCGGCGGCATGGGCTACTGCAAGGAACTGCCGATCGAGCGGCTGTACCGCGACGCCCGCATCTACCGGATCTTCGACGGCACGTCGGAGATCCACCGCACCGTCGTCGCCAGGAGCGCGTTGAAGCGCGGCGCGGCGCTGTGGGACATCGGGGCCTGACCCACGCCCACCGCGATGTCGCGCGCCGACGGCGGGACAGCGGCGCGCCGGCGGCGGCCGGCCGCACGCGGCCGCTGCGCCGCCGGCGCCTTCGCGCTACTTGAAGGACTGCACGCGCGCGACCTCGGCCGCGTACAGCTTCTGGATCGCCGGATCGTAGGTCGCCAGCGCCTTGTCGACCACCGGCCGGGCGATCTGGCGCATGCGCTCCTTCTGGTCGGGCGCGACGTCGTTGAACTGCATCCCCTTCGCCTGCAGTTCCCCGACCGCCTTGTCGGCGGCGGTGCGGCTCACCTGACGCTGGTAGTCGCGCGCCTCGAGCGCCGCATCCTGCAGGATCTTCTGCTCGACGGGCGAGAGCTTGTCCCAGAACTTCCTGCTCACCAGGATGATGTTGGTGCCGTAGACGTGGTTGGTGGCGCTGACGAACTTCTGCACTTCGTAGAACTTGTTCGAAAGGATGACCGAATACGGGTTCTCCTGGCCGTCGACGGTCTTGGTCTCCAGCGCCGTGTACAGCTCGCTGAAGCTCATCGGCACCGGGTTGGCCTTGAACGCCTTGAAGGTCTCGAGGAACACCGGGTTCGGAATGACGCGCAGCTTGAGGCCATCGAGGTCCTCGGGCTTGGCGACGGGGCGCTTGCTGTTGGTCACGTTGCGAAAGCCCAGATCCCAGTACGCGAGTCCGATCAGCCCCTTTTCTGGGAGCTTCTCCTGCAGCGCCTTCCCCAGCGGACCGTCGACCAGCGCGAAAGCCTGCGCGTGGTTGGCGACGGTGAACGGAAAATCGACAACACCGTAGTCCTTGACGATCCCCACCAGCGACGTCGTCGCCGGCGACTGCATCTCCTGAACGCCGCCCTGCAGCGCCGACGTCTGCTGCTGCTCGGTGCCCAGCTGGTTCGACGGAAATTCCTTCACCTGCATCTTGCCGCCGCTCTTGGCGGCAACGATCTCGGCGAACTTCCTGACGCCCGCGCTCACCGGGTGATCGGTATTGTTCAGATGCCCGAAGCGGATGACCCGCTCCTGGATGTCCTGGGCGGCCGCAACGGGGGCTCCCGTCGTGGCGCCAACGGCCAGCATTGCAACGACCCACACGCGCAGATTCAAGGCAACCTCCTTTACGTGGCTCCACTCGGGGAGCCGGACCGGCGAAAGAACCACGGGAAAAGCGCAAGCTGTCGCGAACGCGCTTTTTCCGTCGATCATGGTAGGCCAGTTTTCGACGGTGCGGTCCGCACCCGTGCCGGTTGTGCGGCACGCGCACACTATTGCCGACACATGCTCGCTTCCCCCCGTTGGCTTCCGCCGATCGCGCCGGTCCTTCCGCCCGAGGCCGCCGCGGATTCGGCCGCATATTCTCGAGATGTCTAAGCAAGTAGCGAATCAGTCCTTTCGTAAATAAGTGACCGTCGCTATGATCGAGCCCCCTCACCGAAGCAGGCGGTCGCCCGAACCGGACGCAATGCCGCGAAGGCAGGACCGACAACAGCAAGGAGCTTCCACGATGACCCACTGGTTTGCCGACAACTCGCGCTCGATCGGCCGCACGCCGCTCGTCCGACTCAACCGCGTCACCGACGGCGCCAAGGCGACGGTGCTGGCCAAGATCGAGGGCCGCAATCCGGCCTACTCGGTCAAGTGCCGCATCGGCGCGGCGATGATCTGGGACGCGCAGAAGAAGGGCCTGCTCGGACCGGGCAAGGAGCTGGTCGAGCCGACCAGCGGCAACACCGGCATCGCGCTGGCGTTCGTCGCCGCGGCGCAGGGCATCCCGCTGACGCTGACGATGCCCGAGACGATGAGCGTCGAGCGGCGCAAGCTGCTCGTCGCCTACGGCGCGAAGCTGGTGCTGACCGAAGGCGCCAAGGGCATGAACGGCGCGATCGCCAAGGCCGAGGAGATCGCCGCGTCCGACCCGAACCGCTACGTGCTGCTGCAGCAGTTCAAGAATCCGGCCAACCCGGCGATCCACGAACAGACCACCGGCCCCGAGATC
>CAIWHR010000059.1 GCA_903912485.1 uncultured beta proteobacterium
ACAGCGCGACGCCGCCCAGCCGGCTCGACGGGGCGAGTGCCAGCTTGACGCCGACGCGCCACGCGGGCGCGAGCACGCCGTCGGCGACGACGTGGCCGTCGAGCGCGCCGGCGGGGAAGTCGCCGAAGCGCGCGGGGTTGAAGCGGCTTGCCTTGGCGTCGAGCGTGAACGCGCGCTCCGCGTCGCGGCCGATGCGCGCGCTCCCGGCGATCTCGCCGCCTCCCGCGGCGAGGCGAAAGCGCTCGACGTCGACCGTGGCGCCGGTCACCGTCGCCGCGAAGCGCAGCGCGAGACCTCCCGCCAGCGTGCGGTCGGAGACGTCGCCGCTGATCCGCTGGCGCTGGCGCTCGAGCTCGGCGCCGACGGTTCCGGCCAGCCGCGTCGCCGCCAGCGGCGCGTAGATCTGCCTGAGGTCGACGTCGGCCACGTCCAGCGTCCACGTCCCCGCGCCGTCGCCGCTCCCGAGCGGAATGCGGGCGCCGCCGCGCGCCCGTCCGCCGCCGGCGAGCTCGGCGGTGATGCCGTCGAGCGCGAGCGTGGCATCGCGCCACGCGAAATCCGCCGCCAGCGCCGACAGCGGCATCCTGCCGGCGTCGATGGCGCCGGGGAGCGCGTTGGACGCCTCGACGCGGCCCGCGAATCCGCCGGCCGCCGGCTGCGCGCGGACGACGAGAGCGAGGCGGGTCGCGGGCAGCGAAGCGTCGAAGTAGGCGAGGTCGACGTCGGTGGCGTCGAGTGCGAGTTCGGCCAGTGGCGCCGCGGCCAGCGGCGTCACCGCCGCGTGCGCGGTGAAGCGCGCGGCGCCGGCGAGGCCATTGCCGTCGACCCTGATCGCGGCCAGCGTTCCGGACAGCGAAATCGTCGTCTCGGCGCCGCCGACCGCGGCGTCGCCCTTGACCGCAAGCCGCCCCTCGATCGGGAACGGCGCCTGCCCGCCGATGGCGGCGCCGCCGGTCAGCGCCCAGGCGTCGGTGCCCAGCGTCAGGTCGGCGACGCGGCTCCCGGCCGCGCCGCCCGTGTAGCGCAGCGCCAGGCCGCGGATCGCGCCGCGGTTGGGCCCGACGCGCCAGTCCAGGCGCGAGACGGCGAGGTGCTCGACCGCGAACTCGAACGGCAGCGCCAGGCTCGCCGGCAGCGTCGCCGCCGCGTCGGTCGCCTCGACGGCCACTTCGAGCTGCTGCGCGCCCAGCGTGTGCACGACGACGCCGCGCGACCACAGCGCTGCCGGGCTCCACGTCAGCACGACGTCGGTGGCGGTGACCTGCGCCGCGGGACCGCGCCAGCGGATGCGGCGCACGCGCACGGTGTCGAGCAGCGAACCGGTCGCGCCCTCGACGGTCAGCTGGCCGTCGCTGCGGCGTGCGAGTTCGCGCACGGCGAAGTCGACGCCGGCGTCGGTGGCGAGCAGCGCGGCCGCCGCCGCGATCAGCGCCGCGATCAGCGCGACGGCCAGCAGCGCGGCGCGCAGCCGGCGCCGTCCCGGTGCGGCGGGCGCGGCGGCGGCGGCATGCGGTGTCCGATCCATCGGTCTAGAAAGCGAGGCCGACGGAAAAGTGGACGCGCACTTTGTGCACGTCCTGCCCGTAGGCGAGGTCGAGCCGGAAAGGCCCCAGCGGCGTGCGCACCCTCGCCCCGAGCCCGTAGCCGAGCGCCAGGTGCAGGTCGGACAGCGAGTCGACCGCGTTGCCGGCGTCGACGAAGGCGGCGAGCCCCCACGACGCGCCGATCCAGTGCGTGGCGTCGAGGCTGGCCACCGCGTAGTAGCGTCCGGGCACCGTGGCGTCGCCGTCCTGCACGCCGAGGCTCTCGAACGCGTAGCCGCGCACCGTGTTGTCGCCGCCGGTGCGGAACAGCAGCGTCGACGGGATGCCGTCGCGGGTGGGCGCGAGCACCGCGCCGGCTTCGGCGCGCAGCTGCAGCTCGTCGGCGCGGCCCAGCGGCAGCCACGCCGAGGCGCGCCCGATCAGCCGGCCGAAGCCGCGCGACGACGCGCCGGGGATGCCGCCGCCCGCGTTCACGACCGCCATCCAGCCGGTGGTCGGGGCGAACAGGTTGTCGACCCGCCGCCAGTAGCGCTCGAACTCGGGGTAGAGCGCGTGCGCGGACTGCGAAGCGGCGCCCGAGGGCTGCTGCTCGTCGAGGTAGAACGTCAGCGACAGCGCCTGTTCGTTGCGCTCCTCGACCGTGTGCCAGCGGGTGCGGGCGAACGCGGTGCGGGTGACGAGGCCCTCGATGTCGGTGCGCGCGGCGCCGCCGCTGTACGACCCCAGCCAGCCCGCGCCGTTGGGCGGCTGCAGGAAGCGCAGCGTCGCCGTCTGCACCTTGGTCTCGAACCTCGCTTCGGCGAACATCTGGAGTCCCCTGCCGTCGAAGTCGACGTCGCGATAGTTGGCGTTGGCGCCGAACTGCACGTCGGTCGAGTACGACACGCCGCCCTCGACCCGCCGCGTCGGACCCTCGATCACGGCGACGGTGACCGTCGCGTCGTCGGGGTGCGTGGTGTCGGGGTCGATCGCCGCCTGGACGCTCGAGAAGTACGCCGACGCGTTGAGGCGGCGGACGAAGCGATCGAGTTCGCGCTCCTGGTAGGGCTCGCCGGGGCGGATGGTGTTGAAGTTGCGCACCACCGACGGCGGATAGCGCGCCAGCCCCGAGATGTCGAGGCTGCCGAAGCGGAACGGCGGCCCGCTGTCGATCTCGACGCTCAAGTCCGCGCTGCGGAGCTCGGGGTCGATCGCCGCCTCGCTGCGGCTGATCCGGGCCGCGGCGTAGGGGCTTGCCGCCAGCGTGGCGACGGCCTTCTGTTTGGCCGCGGTCCACGCGGACTGCCGAAAGATCGCGCCCTGTTCGAGGCCCCAGCCGCGGCTCAACCCGGCGACGGCGTCGCTCCCCAGCGGGACGTCGGTCGCGGCGGCGCCGGCGACGGCGATGCGAACCGAGGTGATGCGCGTGGGCTCGCCCGGGACGACCGCCAGCGTCACCTGCGCCGGGGCTGACTCGCGGTCGACGCTGACCGTGATCGCCGGCGAGAAGTAGCCCTCGGCGGCGGCGGCGTTGCGCGTCTCGTCGGTCGCCTCGCGCATCAGGAGGTCGAGGAGTTCCAAGGTCATCTCGGCGTAGCCCTGCCAGCGCACGAGGCCGACATCGCGCGTCAGAACCTCCTTCAGCGGCGACGGGGCGTCGACGGTGACGCGGTAGGCGATCGACGGCGGGCCCGACGCAGCCTCCGGCCGGGCGGGCAGCGCGGCCGTCGCCGGCTCCGCGG
>CAIWHR010000060.1 GCA_903912485.1 uncultured beta proteobacterium
CCGACGCCTTCACCGGCGGCTTCCGGCTGTGGGAGAACGGCGACCAGCCCAAGGCCGCCCCGCGCCGCAAGCCGCGCGCGCGCTGACGCGACACCCGTTCGAGGACGACGATCATGCCGGCACCCCAAGCATCACCGACGACCTGCCCCGCGTGGCGCGCGCTCGCCGCGCACTTCGCGGCCACGCGCGACATCACGCTGCGCGAGCTCTTCGCCGCCGATCCGCAGCGCGGACAGCGCCTCGCGCTGGAAGCTGCCGGCGTCTACCTCGACTACTCGAAGAACCGCGTGACCGACGAGACGCTGGCGCTCCTGGTGCAGCTGGCGGGGGAATGCGGGCTGCGCGAGCGGATCGACGCGATGTTCCGCGGCGACCGGATCAACGTCTCGGAAGACCGCGCGGCGCTGCACGTGGCGCTGCGCGCGCCGAAGGGCGCCTCGATCGTCGTCGACGGCGACGACGTCGTGCCCGCGGTGCACTCGGTGCTCGAGCGTATGGCCGGCTTCGCCGACCGTGTCCGCTCGGGCGCGTGGACGGGCCACACCGGCAGGCGCATCGCCAGCGTCGTCAACATCGGCATCGGCGGCTCCGACCTGGGACCGGTGATGGCGTTCGAGGCACTGAAGCACTACGCCACGCGCGACATCGCCTTCCGCTTCGTCTCCAACGTCGACGGCACCGACCTCGCCGAGGCGGTGCGCGACCTCGACCCCGCCGCGACGCTGTTCGTCGTGGCGTCGAAGACGTTCACCACGCAGGAGACGATGACCAACGCGCACTCGGCGCGCGACTGGCTGCTGGCGGGGTTCGGCGGCGACGCCAAGGCCGTCGCCAGGCACTTCGTCGCGGTGTCGACCAGCGCGGCGCGAGTCGAGGCCTTCGGCATCGACACCGCCAACATGTTCGGCTTCTGGGACTGGGTCGGCGGCCGCTACTCGATGGACTCGGCGATCGGGCTGTCGACGATGCTCGCCGTCGGCCCGGCGCACTTTCGCGCGCTGCTCGCGGGCTTCCACGACATGGACGAGCACTTCCGCAGCGCGCCGTTCGAGCGCAACCTGCCGGTGCTGATGGCGCTGCTGGCGATCTGGTACAACGACTTCTTCGGCGCGCAGACCGCGGCGATCCTGCCCTACGACCAGTACCTGAAGCGCTTCCCCGCATACCTGCAGCAGCTGACGATGGAGAGCAACGGCAAGCGCGTCACCGCCGACGGCGCCCCCGTCGCCTGCGACACCAGCCCGATCTACTGGGGCGAGCCGGGGACCAACGGCCAGCACTCGTTCTACCAGCTGCTCCACCAGGGCACGCGGCTGGTGCCCTGCGACTTCATCGCCTTCGCGCAATCGCTCAATCCGCAGGGCCGCCACCACGACATCCTGCTCGCCAACGTCTTCGCGCAGGCCGAGGCGCTGGCTTTCGGCAAGACCGCCGCCGAGGTGCGCGCCGAAGGCACCGCCGACTGGCTCGTCCCGCACCGCGTGTTCGAGGGCAACCGGCCGTCGAACACGCTGCTGCTGGAGCGGCTGACGCCAGCCGCGCTCGGGCGCCTGGTTGCGCTCTACGAGCACAGCGTGTTCACGCAGGGCACGATCTGGAACATCGACTCGTTCGACCAGTGGGGCGTCGAGCTCGGCAAAGTGCTGGCGCAGCGCATCGTCGCCGAACTCGAAGCTCCCGGCGAGCCAGAGCCCGGCCACGACAGCTCGACCGACGCGCTGATCCGCCGCTACCGCCGGCAAAGGGCGCCGCGCGGCTGACCGTCGCGCGCGGCCGCGGTCACCCGCGTGCGCCGCTCCCGCTTTCGACCACGGTTCACGACCAGGAGTCACCCATGCAACTCGGAATGATCGGACTCGGCAGGATGGGCGCCAACATGGTCCGCCGTCTCATCACGGGCGGCCACGAGTGCGTCGTGTTCGACCGCTCGCCCGCGGCGGTGCAGGACCTGGCCAGGGAGAACGCCATTCCTGCGTCGTCGGCGGCCGACCTGGCGGCAAAGCTCCAGACGCCGCGCGCGCTGTGGCTGATGGTGCCGGCCGCCGCCGTCGACGCCACCATCGCCGACCTCGTGCCGCATCTCGCGCCCGGCGACATCGTCATCGACGGCGGCAACTCGCGCTACGTCGACGACATCCGCCGCGCCGGCGAGCTGGCCGCGCAGGGGATCCACTACGTCGACGTCGGCACCAGCGGCGGCGTGTGGGGCCTCGAGCGCGGCTACTGCATGATGATCGGCGGCGAAGCGGAAACGGTGCGGCATCTCGACCCGCTGTTCGCGCGGCTGGCACCCGGCCGCGGCGATGTCGCCCGCACGCCGGGGCGCGACAAGGTGGGAGGCACCGCCGAGCAGGGCTACCTGCACTGCGGACCCAGCGGCGCCGGCCATTTCGTCAAGATGGTGCACAACGGCATCGAGTACGGGCTGATGGCCGCGTACGCGGAAGGGCTCTCGATCCTGCGCTCGGCCGACGTCGGCAGGCAGCAGCACGACGTCGACGCCGAGACCACGCCGCTGTCCGATCCCGCGCACTACCAGTACGATTTCGACCTGCCCGACATCGCCGAGGTCTGGCGCCGCGGCAGCGTCGTCGCGTCGTGGCTGCTCGATCTCACCGCCACCGCGCTGGTCGACGATCCGGCGCTCGCCCGGTTCGCCGGCCGCGTATCCGATTCCGGCGAAGGCCGCTGGACGATCAAGGCGGCGATCGACGAAGCGGTGCCGGCGCCGGTGCTGACCGCCGCGCTGTACTCGCGCTTCGCCTCGCGCGGCGAGGCCGATTTCCAGAACAGGATCCTGTCGGCGATGCGCTTCGGCTTCGGCGGCCACCACGAAAAGCCGGCCGGCAAGTGAGCCGTCGATTCTCCCGGAGCGCAGGATGAACGACACCCGTTCCGACGCGCTGGTCTTCTTCGGCGCCACCGGCGACCTCGCGTTCAAGAAGATCTTCCCCGCGCTGCTGGCGCTGCAGCAGCGCGGCCACCTCGACCTGCCGGTCATCGGCATCGCGCGCGCCGGATGGAGCCTCGACCGCCTGCGCGAGCGCGCGCGCGACAGCGTCCTGCAGCACGGCGCCTTCGACGCCGCGGCCTTCGAGCGGTTCGCCGGCCGCCTGCGCTACGTCGGGGGCGACTACAACGACCCCGCCACGTTCGCCGCGATCCGGCGCGAGCTGGGCGACGCGGCGCGGCCCGCGCACTATCTCGCCATCCCGCCGGCGCTGTTCGGCAGCGTCGTCGAACAGCTGGCGAAGTCGGGCTGCACCGCCGGCGCGCGCGTCGTCGTCGAAAAGCCGTTCGGGCACGACCTCGCGTCGGCGCGGGCGCTCAACCGGATCCTGCTCGGCAGCTTCGACGAGGAGCGCGTCTTTCGCATCGACCATTACCTCGGCAAGCGGCCGGTGCACAACATGGTCTTCTTCCGCTTCGCCAACGCTTTCCTCGAATCGTTCTGGAACCGCAAGTTCATCAAGAGCGTGCAGATCACGATGGCCGAGGATTTCGGCATCCAGGGCCGCGGCGCTTTCTACGACCAGACGGGCGCCGTCCGCGACGTGATCCAGAATCACCTGTTCCAGGTGCTCGCCAACCTGGCGATGGAGCCCCCCGCGCGTATCGACAGCGAGTCGATGCGCGACGAGAAGGTGAAGGTGCTGAAGTCGATCCCGCCGCTCGAAGCCCGCAACCTGGTGCGCGGGCAGTTCCGCGGCTACCGCAACGAGCCCGGCGTCGCGCCCGGGTCCACGCGCGAGACCTTCGCCGCGCTGCGCCTGGAGATCGACTCGTGGCGCTGGGCCGGCGTGCCGTTCTTCATCCGCGCCGGCAAGGCGCTGCCGGTGACCTGCACCGAAGTCCTGGTGCGCCTGCGCCGCGCGCCGAAGATCTTTCCCGCCTGCACCGGCGTCGCCAACCACCTGCGCTTTCGCATCAGCCCCGAGATGGCGATCGCGCTCGGCGCCACGGTGATGGATCCGGACGACCGGATGATCGGCCAGCAGACCGAACTGCTCGCCAGCCGGCGCCCGGGCGCCGAGGAGATGGACGCGTACGAGCGCGTGCTGGGCGACGCGATGGCCGGCGACCGCACGCTGTTCGCGCGCGAGGACTACGTCGAGGAGGCGTGGCGCATCGTCGATCCCGCGCTGCAGGCCGACACGCCGGTGCACGAGTACGAGCCCGGCAGCTGGGGGCCGGCCGAAGTCGACGCGCAGCTGTCGCCCCCCGGCGGCTGGCAGAACCCGGTCGTGACGCCGTGACCCGGCACCCGGCCGCGAGAGCCGCCCGGCGTTGAGCGCAGTGAAACCCGGTGCGATCTTGGTGAAGATCGACATCCTCCCCGACGCCGACGCCGTCGCCCTCGCGGCGGCCGCGTTCATTGCCGGGCAGGCGCGCGCCGCGGTCGCCGCGCGCGGGCGCTTCGTGCTCGCGGTCAGCGGCGGGAGCACGCCGTGGGCGATGCTGCGCGCGCTGGCCGCGCTGGACCTGCCGTGGCCGGGCGTCGAGGTCGTCCAGGTCGACGAGCGCGTGGCGCCGGAAGGCGACGCCGACCGCAACCTGACCCACTTGCGCGACAGCCTGCTCGCGCGCGCGCCGCTGCGCGCCGGACAGGCGCACGCGATGCCGGTGGAAGCTGCGAACCTCGCCGCCGCGGCGCGCGCCTACGGCGACACGCTGCGCCGCATCGCGGGCACGCCGCCGGTGCTCGATCTCGTCCACCTCGGGCTCGGGCCCGACGGCCACACGGCGTCGCTGCTGCCGGGCGACGCCGTGCTCGCCGTGACCCAAGCCGACGTCGGCGTCGCCGGCCCGTATCAGGGCCGGATGCGGATGACGCTCACGTTCCCGGTGCTCGCTCGCGCCCGGCAGCTGCTGTGGGTCGTGACCGGCGCCGACAAGGCGGCGATGCTGCGCCGGCTGGTCGCCGGCGACGCATCGATCCCGGCCGGATGCGTGCGCAACGGCCACGTTCGCATCCTGACGGATCGCCAGGCAGCCGGGGTTCTCACCCTGCGAAAGTAAGCGCACGCTCTCGCCGCAATGCCGTGATTGCCATCATCTCACCAATCCACGTAGCCCGGGCTTCGCCGCCCGACTGCCCGCCGCCAGCCTCCGCCGTCGACCGGCAAAGCCCGGGGGCACGTGCCGCGGGCCACGGCGGCCCCGGGCTTCGCCGCCCGACTGCCCGCCGCCAGCCCCCGACCTCAACCGGCAAAGCCCGGGGGCACGTGCCGCGAAGCC
>CAIWHR010000061.1 GCA_903912485.1 uncultured beta proteobacterium
CCTTTCGGCATCAATCGCACAAAATCATGCAACTCGCCTCGCCAGACGCTTCGCCGGCACGCTTCGCGCGCGCCGACCGCATCCTCGGCCTCATCACCGAGATCCCCGCCGCGGCGCTGGTCGTCGCCGAGATCGTCATCCTGTTCGCGGGCGTGGTCTCCCGCTACGTGTTCAACAAGCCGCTGACGTGGTCGGACGAACTCGCGTCGGTGCTCTTCCTCTGGCTGGCGATGCTGGGCGCCGTCATCGCGCTGCGCCGCGGCGAGCACATGCGGCTCACCACCTTCGTCAACCTGCTGCGCCCGCAGTGGCGCGCCTGGGTGGACACCGTCAGCGCGCTGATCGTCATCATGTATGTGCTGCTGATCCTCGCACCGTCGTACGAGTACATCACCGGACAATGGGTGATCGCGACGCCCGCGCTGGAACTGCACGACGCCTACCGCGTCGCGTCGATCGGCGTCGGCGTCGTGCTGATGATGGCGATCGCGCTGCTGCGGCTCGCCGACCGGGCCGAGACGCGGCACGTCGTTTCGGCGATCGCGGTGCTCGCCGTCGTCGTCGCCGCGTTCTGGCTGCTGCGTCCTTTCTTCGCCACGCTGGGCAACGTCAACCTGGTCATCTTCTTCGTCGGCCTGGTCGCGCTGTGCGTGGTGATGGGCGTGCCGATCGCTTTTGCGTTCGGGCTGGCGACGCTGTCGTACCTCGCGCTCACGACCCGTACGCCGCTCACCATCGTGGTGAGCCGGATGGACGAGGGGATGTCGACGCTGATCCTGCTCTCGGTGCCGCTGTTCGTGTTTCTCGGCGCGCTGATCGAGATGACGGGCCTCGCCCGCGCGATGGTCGACTTCCTGGCGACGCTGCTGGGCCACGTGCGCGGCGGCCTGCAGTACGTGCTGCTGGGCGCGATGTACCTCGTCTCCGGCATCTCGGGTTCCAAGGCCGCCGACATGGCGGCGGTGGCGCCGGCGCTGTTCCCCGAGATGAAGCGGCGCGGCGCGCAGGAGGGCGACCTGATCGCGCTGCTGTCGTCGTCCGGCGCGATGTCGGAGACGATACCGCCCAGTCTGGTGCTGATCACCATCGGCTCGGTCACCGGCGTGTCGATCGCCGCACTCTTTACCGGCGGGCTGCTGCCGGCGCTGGTCGGCATGGCCGCGCTGGGCGTGCTGGTCTTCTTCCAGACCCGCCGCGACGACACCAGCCACCTCACCCGCGCCAGCGGCCGTCAGATCGCCAGGGCGCTCGCGATCGCGGTGCCCGCGCTGGCGCTGCCGGTGGTGATCCGCACCGTCGTCGTCGAGGGCGTGGCCACCGCGACCGAGGTGTCGACCGTCGGCGTCGTCTACACGCTGATCGCCGGCATCCTCATCTACCGCCAGTTCGACGTCCGCCGGCTGCTGCCGATGCTGGTCGACACCGCCGCGCTGTCGGGCGCGATCCTGCTCATCATCGGCTGCGCCACCGGCATGGCCTGGGCGCTGACGCAGTCGGGCTTCTCGCGGCAGCTGGTCGCCGTCATGTCCGGCGTGCCGGGCGGCCCCGCCGGGTTCATGGCGATCTCGGTCGTCGCCTTCGTCATTCTGGGCAGCGTGCTCGAAGGCATCCCCGCGATCGTGCTGTTCGGGCCGCTGCTGTTTCCGGTCGCCCGCGCGCTGGGCGTGCACGAGGTCCACTACGCGATGGTCGTCGTGTTCGCGATGGGTCTCGGTCTGTTCGCGCCGCCGTTCGGCGTCGGCTTCTACGCGGCCTGCGCGATCGGACGCGTCTCTCCCGACGAGGCGATGCCGCGCGTCTGGCGCTATCTGGGCGCGCTGTTCGTCGCGCTGGTGATCATCGCCGCGGTGCCGTGGCTGTCGACCGGGTTCCTGTAGCGGCGACGTCGTCCTCCGGCGCGCGCATCCCCCCGGGGGAACGGCGCAGCCGGGCTGCGGCGGCGCATAATGGCGGTCCGCCCACGGCACGGGGTTTTCCAGCTCGCATCGACATGGCCGTCAAATTCTGGCTGATCATAGCCGCGGCCGCGCTGGGCGCGTGTTCCGAAGGGCAGCAGCCGCCGCCCGCGACCCCGCCGCTGCCGGCGGGTGCCGCAGCCGCCGCCGCGGCGACGCCCGCGCCCGCGCATCCCGACACCGGCGTCGCCTGGCACAAGGGCGACGTCGACGCCGCATTCGCGCAGGCGAAGTCCGAGCGCAAGCCGGTTTTCCTGTACTGGGGCGCCACGTGGTGCCCGCCGTGCAACCAGGTCAAGGCGACGATCTTCAACCGTGCGGATTTCATCGACCGGTCGCGCCGCTTCGTCCCGGTGTACGTCGACGGCGACAGCCCCAGCGCGCAGCGGCAGAGCGCGCGCTTCAAGGTCAGCGGCTACCCGACGATGATCCTGTTCACGCCGGACGGGGCGGAGATCACGCGGCTGCCGGGCGAGATCGACGCCGACCAGTACATGCGCGTGCTGGCGCTGGGGATGAGCGGCGCGCGGCCGGTCAGGGAGACGCTCGCGGCCGCGCTCGCCGTCGGCGCCGGGAAGGACTCCCCCCGGCTTGCGCCGGAGGACTGGCGCATGCTCGCTTACTACTCGTGGATCGGCGACGACGGCGAGCTGGCGCCGAAGGAACGCGTCGCGTCCCTGCTCGCGCGCCTCGCGCAGGCCTGCCCGCCCGAACAGCGCGAAGCCGCGCTGCGGCTCCGCCTGCAGGCGCTGGCGGCAGCGGCGACGGCGAAAGGCGCCAAGGGCAGCGACGACGCCGGCGCCGCGCGCCTGCTGCGGCAGGCGACGTCCGATCCCGCGGCGACGCGCGAGCATTTCGACCTGCTCACGGTTTACGCCGGCACGATGGCCGGCTTCGTCACGCTGCCTCGATCGGTCGCCCGCCGCGAGCTGGTCGCGACGTGGACCGCGGCGCTCGACGGCCTCGCCGCCGACGCGAGCCTCTCGACCGCCGACCGGCTGACGGTGCTGGGCGCCACCGTCGACCTCGCCAGGCTCGACGCCGGGAACAAACCGCTGCCGGCGGCGCTCCAGCAACGCGCGCGCGACGAGGCCGCACGCGCCGACCGCGAGACCACCGACGCCTACTCTCGGCAGGCGGTCATCAGCGGCGCCGCCGACGTGCTGGCCGAGGCCGGCATGCTCGACGCGTCGGACGCGCTGCTCACCGCCGAGCTCGCGCGCTCGCACTCGCCCTACTACTACATGCTGGGCCTCGCCGCGAACGCCAGGAAGCGCGGCGACAAGGCCGCCGCGCTGGAGTGGCACGCCAGGGCGTGGGCCGCCGCCGTCGGCGCCGCCACCCGCCTGCAGTGGGGGGCGAGCTACATCAACGCGCTGGTCGAACTCTCGCCGCAGGACAGCGCGCGCATCGAGAGCGTGACCGCCGGCGTCATCGGCGAACTCGAAGCCACGCCCGACACCTTCTACGGCCGCAACCGGCGCGCGCTGGAGCGCGTCGGCAAGCGACTCGCGGCGTGGAACAAGGCGGGGATCCACCGCGACGCGCTGCGGCAGCTGCAGGCGCAGTTGGACGGCGTGTGCGCGAAGCTGCCTGCCGGCGACCCCGCCCGCGCGACCTGCGACGGCGTGCTCGGGCCGCGCGCCCCGGCCGCCGCCTGACGCTGCCGGCGTTCCCCGACTGCATTTCCGTCACCCCCTGCCCGCCATGAGCCACAAACACGAGAATCTCGTCCGCGCCATCTTCCACGACCCCGTCAGCGGCAACATCCAGTGGCGGGAGATCGAGTCGCTGCTGCACCACCTCGGCGCGACGCTGGAATCGCTGTCGGGAACGCGGATCCGCGTCAAGCTGAACGGCGCCGAGGGCATCCTGCACCGCCCGCACGGCGGCAACGCGCTGGGCCGCCAGGACGTCGCGCACCTGCGCGAATACCTCGCGCACGCGCGCATCACGCCATCGCTCTACGAAGCGGGAAGCAAGGGACCTCCGGCGGCATGAACGCCCCCGCCTACCCCCCCGACCTCGTCCGCGACGTCGCGCGCCGGCGCACGTTCGCGATCATCTCGCACCCCGACGCCGGCAAGACCACGCTCACCGAAAAGCTGCTGCTCTACGGCGGCGCGATCCTGCTGGCGGGCACCGTCAAGGCGAGGAAGAGCGCGCGCCACGCGACGTCCGACTGGATGGAGGTGGAGAAGCAGCGCGGGATCTCGGTGACGAGCTCGGTGATGCAGTTCGACTACGCCGGCCACACGATCAACCTGCTCGACACGCCGGGCCACCAGGATTTTTCCGAGGACACCTACCGCGTGCTCACCGCCGTCGACGCGGCGGTGATGGTGATCGACGCGGCCAAGGGCGTCGAGGCGCAGACGATCAAGCTGCTCGAAGTCTGCCGGCTGCGCGACACGCCGATCATCACCTTCGTCAACAAGATGGACCGCGAGGTGCGCGAGCCGCTGGCGCTGCTCGAGGAGATCGAGGCGGTGCTCGGCATCGACTGCGCGCCGGTGTCGTGGCCTCTGGGCATGGGCAAGGCGTTTCGCGGCGTGTTCGATCTCCGCCACGACCGCCTCAAGCGCTTCACGCCCGGCGAGGAGCGCGTGACCGGCGACGCCGAGGAGATCGTCGGCCTCGACAACCCGCGGCTGGACGAACTCTACCCCGGAGAGGTCGCGGCGCTGCGCCACGACGTCGCGCTGCTCCGCTCGGCGAGCCCGCCGTTCGACCTCGACCGGTTTCTCGCCGGCCGCCAGACCAGCGTGTTCTTCGGCTCGGGCATCAACAATTTCGGCGTGCAGGAGATTCTCGAGGCGCTGACGCAGTGGGCGCCGCCGCCGCAGCCGCGCGACGGCGGCACGCGCGTCGTGCATCCGGCCGAAGCGCCGTTCTCCGGCTTCGTGTTCAAGATCCAGGCCAACATGGACCCCAAGCACCGCGACCGCATCGCGTTCTTCCGCGTCTGCTCGGGCCGCTATGCGCCGGGGATGAAGGTGCGCCACCTGCGCCTCGGCCGCGAGATGAAGCTCGGCAACGTGATGACGTTCATGGCGCAGGAGCGCGTGATGAGCGAGGACGCGGTGGCCGGCGACATCATCGGCATCCACAACCACGGCCAGCTCCACATCGGCGACACGCTGACCGAAGGCGAGGAACTCGACTTCAAGGGCATTCCCTACTTCGCGCCCGAGCTCTTCCGCGTCGCGCGCTCGCGCGATCCGCTCAAGACCAAGCAGCTCACCAAGGGCCTGAAGGAGCTGGGCGAGGAAGGCGCGATCCAGGTGTTCGAGACCGAGCAGTCGAACACGTTGCTGCTGGGCGCCGTCGGGCAGCTGCAGTTCGAGGTGGTCGCGGCGCGGCTCGCCAGCGAGTACAAGGTCGACGCCATCTACGATCCGGCGAGCATCTCGACCGCACGCTGGCTCACGTTCCCCGACGACAACCTGCGCCGCAATTTCGAGCGCGAGCAGGCGTCGGCGCTGGCGACCGACGTCGACGGCAATCCGGTGTTCCTGGCGACCAACAGGTACAACCTGCAGGTGACGATGGAGCGCTGGCCGAAGGTCGGCTTCCGCACCACGCGCGAGCATGGCGAGCGGCTGGCGCACGCGTAGCGCCGGCGCGGCGATTCAGGTCTCGAAGCCGCTGGCCTCGCGCAGTCCCAGCGACGCCGGCCCCGCCAGCAGCTCGGCGAAGAGCCCGGCGATCCCGGGCTGCGCGGCCTTCGCGCACACCGCCACCGAGTACACCGTCTGCAGCGCGTAGCCGGCGGGCAGCGGACCCACCAGCGTCACTCCCGGCGTGTACCTGATCTCGGTGATCTGCGTGCAGCCGATCCGCCCCGGCCGGGTCGCCTGCGCCAGTTCGCGCATCGCCGTCGCGCCGTTGGGAAACGTCGACAGGCGCGCCTCGACCTCGGCGTCGACGCCCAGGCGCTTCAGCACGTCGGCGAAATGGATGCCCGCGGTGGCGCGCGCCGGATCGGGGAACAGGATGCCGGTCGCCGCGCGCAGCGCCTTTGCCAGCGCCGGACCGTCGCCGATCTCGGGCAGCGGCTCGCCCTCGCGCACCGCGATGCCGGTGCCGACCCGGCCCAGCGGCGCGACGGTGTCGCGCAGCACGTGCCCGCTCGCCGCGAGCTCGTCGATCAGCGCCGCGGTGAGCACGATCACGTCGCAGCGCTCGCCGGCGAAGAGCTTTTCCCGCATCGCTCCGACCGCGCCGAAGCTGCCGCTCACGCCGGTGCCGGTTTCGGCGACCAGCGTCGCTTCCATCGCCTTGACGAGGCCGCGGGCCGCGCCCGCGCACAACATCTGCAGATCCATTGCCGCTCCCTTGGTCGACCGGGGTCAGGGCTGCGCCGCCGGCCGGCGCCGCTCGGCGTTCACTGGTCGGGCCTGGCGCCGGAAATCTTCACGATGCGCTCCCACTTGGCGATGTCGTCGGCCAGGAAGCGGCCGAAATCCTCCGGCGACATCGTCATCGGCACCGCGCCGCGCTTGCCCCACTCCTGCCGCGTGTCGGGAAGGTTCGCGATGCGGGTGATCTCGGCGTTCAGGCGGGCGACGATCTCGCGCGGCGTGTTCCGGGGCGCGAGCACGCCGAGCCAGATCACCGCGTCGTAGCCGGGGACGCCCGCTTCGGCGATCGTCGGCACGCCCGGCAGCACCGCCGAGCGCGTCTTGCCCGTGGTGCCCAGCGCCCGCACCTTCCCCGCCTTCACGTTCTCGCTCATCGTCGTCACCGCGTCGAACATCATCTCGACCTGCCCGCCGAGCACGCCGGTGCGCGCGCCGCCGCTGCCCTTGTACGGCACGTGGACGATGTCGACGCCCGCCATCGCCTTGAACAGCTCGCCGGCCATGTGGTACGGCGTTCCGGTTCCCGACGACGCATAGTTGAGCCCGCCCGGCCTGGCCTTGGCGAGCCTGACGAGGTCGGCGAGGCTGGCGGCGGGAACCGCGGGATTCACGACCAGGACCAGGTCCGAATAGTTGATCGGCGCGACGGGGACGAAATCCTTCATCAGCGCATACGGCTTGTTGGGAACGAGCGACTCGTTCACCGTCTGCGCGTTGGACATCAGCAGCAGCGTGTAGCCGTCGGGCGCGCTCTTGGCGGCGGCGTCGGTGCCGATCAGCGACCCCGCCCCGGGGCGGTCGTCGACGACGAAGGGCTGGCCCATCGTCTCGGTCAGCCGCTGCGCGAGGAAGCGCGCGAAAACGTCGGCCGGCCCGCCGGCATCGAAGGGCACGATGATCTTCACCGGCCTGGCCGGGTAGTCCTGCGCGGTCGCGGGCGACGCGGCGAGCGCCCCCAGGACGGCCGCGATGGTCGCGACGGTGGTACGCAGCATGAATCGCCTCCTCTTCGCGCCGCCGCTGGTGGCGGCGCCCGGTGGCTCAATTTACACGAACGCATCGCCGCGGGGGAATGCGAAGGACGTCGATTTGCTAGAATCCGAAGGATTGAACCCACTGGAGATTTCGACATGGCCGGAGCAGCTCCCGGAAGCGTCCGCGACGCCACGATGGACGCGACGTTGCTCTACCGCGAAGAGATCTACACCGACCGCGCCGCCGCGACGCTGCGCACGCTGGTGCCGGTGACCGAGGACGGCGCGCCGGACCCCTCGCGCGCCACCGTGTACCTGGGCGAAGCGCAGATCCTCACCAACATGGGTCCGCTGCCGATCAACTTCGAGATCGACGCGACCAACCTTGCCGACGCCGTCGCCGGCTACGCCGACGCGGCGAAGGTCGGCATCGAGAACGCGATGCGCGAACTGCAGGAGATGCGGCGGCAGGCGTCGTCGTCGCTGGTCATCCCGCAGGGGGGCGTGCCCAACCTGGGCGGCGGCGGGAAGATCCAGCTGCCCTGACCGCCCGCCGGAGGGCGGCGCTGCCCGGCTTGTAACAAATTGTAGGCGGCGACCACCGTTCGGGCAGGCCGCGCGTTAATGGGGGGGACGAGCCCGAGCGAACTTCCCCCCGAGGTTTCGGCTCCAACCCGTCGCGACAGCAAGGCATCCAAGCCACGCGTGAGGAGATCGAAAATGCTCAAGAGAACACTGGTCATCGCCACCCTCGCCACCTCGGTGGCGGCCTCGGCGCTGTCGGCGCCCGCATCGGCAGGCGATCCGGGGTTGGGTGCGCTGGTCGGCGCCGGCATCGGCGCCGCGATCGGCAACAGTGTGAACGGCCGCAACGGCGCCTGGGTCGGCGGCGCGCTGGGCGCGATCACGGGCGCCAGCATCGCGGCGAATTCGGGAGGCTATTACGGCGGCGGCTACTACGCGCCCCCGGCCGTGGTGGCGCCGCCCCTGGTCTATGCGCCGCCGGCGCCCGTCTACTACGGCGCGGCTCCGGTGTACTACGCGCCGCCTCCGGTGGTCGTCGTCAGGCCGCGACCGGTCTACCCCAGGGCCTACGTCGCCGGGTATCCCGCGTACGGCGCTTACGGCGCACCCTACGGCGGCCGGCATCGCGAAGGGTTTGGCTACGGCGGCTATCGCGGGTACGGCGGGCACTGAACCTCCCTCCGCACGCCGGTAGCTATCGAGGGCTTGCGGCGCGCCCCCCGGGTTACGCGGTCTCGACCGGATGGCCTTCGGCGCGCCAGCGCAGCATCCCGCCGCCGAGATTGGCGACCCGGGCGAACCCCGCCCGCTGCAGCGCAAGCGTCGCCTGCGCCGAACGTGCGCCCGAGCGACAGACGACGACCAGCGGGCGGTCGCGCGGCAGTTCGTCGAGGCGCCCCGCCAGCTGTCCCAGCGGAATCAGCCTCGCGCCGCGGATGTGCCCGAGGGGGCCGACGAACTCGTCGGGCTCGCGCACGTCGACGAGTTCGACCGGCGCCGCCGCTTCCTGCAGCGTCTGCGGCGAGATCTCCCAGACGCCGGCGAAGGTGTAGGTCAGCGGCGCCCAGGCCTGCTCGTCGGCGGCTTCGGCGCCGGCCGGCCGGCCGCAGCGCAGGTTGGCCGGCACGGCGATGTCCATCTTCTTCGGGTGCGGCAGGCCGAGGTTGCTCATGTAGCCGGTGAAGTCGTCCTCGCTGACTTCGCCGCCCAGCCGCGGATTGAACTCCCGCTCCTCGGCCACGCTGGTGACGGTCAGTCCCCGGTAGTCATGCGCCGGGTAGAGCAGGCAGGCGTGCGGCAGCGTCAGGATCTGGCTGTGCACCGAGCGGTACAGCGCGTGCGGATCACCCTCCTGGAAGTCGGTGCGCCCGCTGCCGCGGATCAAGAGGCAGTCCCCGGTGAACGCCATGCTCTCGTCGTCGAGGACGTAGGTCACGCAGCCCCGGGTGTGCCCGGGCGTCGCCCGGACGACCAGGTGGCGGCCGCCGAACTGCACGCGATCGCCGTGCGCGAGGTAGCGGTCCGCTCCCTCGGCGCCGCTGTCCGCGGACAGCGCGATCGCGCTGCCGAACCGGCGCTTCATCATCGCCGCGCCGGTGACGTGGTCGGCGTGGACGTGCGTCTCCAGCGTGCAGACGAGCCCGAGACCGAGTTCGACCAGCAGCGCCGAGTCGCGAGGCGCCAGCTCGAACACGGGATCGATCAGCACCGCTTCGCCGGCGCGGCCGTCGGCGAGCAGGTACGTGTAGGTCGAGGACTGCGGGTCGAACAGCTGGCGGAAGATCAGCATCGCGTGGAGTCTCCGTGGGGTGTCGCCGCACGGCGGCGGGTGGCAAGGGCATCGGTTACGAATGCCGCGGATCGAGCGCGTCGCGCAGGCCGTCGCCCAGGAGGTTGAACGGGCCGCGGACTTCGAGCAGCGCGTAGGTGTGCGCACTCACTTCGACAGTCCGGCGCGTGCCGCATGCCTGCGTCGCGAGCGCGCCGACGCCGCTTTTCGCATGCGGACACAGCGCGCCGACGGCGAAAAAGCGACTGGCGACGGCGACGCCGAAGGCGCCGGCGGCGTCGCGCGCGACGATCGACCAGGTCATGTCCCGCTCCGGGCTTCGCCGGCGGCAGGGCGCCGGACTGCGGCCGCGCCGGGGGGCGCCGAAGGATCACTCATCGGGCAGCGACAGCAGCGCCGTGTTGCCGCCGGTCGCGGCGGTGTTGACCGTCACCGTGCGCTCGACGACGAGCCGCGTCGGGTCGTAGCGCCCCGCGGCATCGGGGACGACGACCGGCACGATCTTCCCCGGCGCGGCGGCCAGCTGCATCCGCACGCGGCGCGCGCGGTCGCGCGACGCGTCGAGCAGCACCACGTCGACCGCCGCCGGATCGAGCGTATCGACGAAGACGACGGATCCGGGTTCGAGCGCGTCGCGCACCTGCAGCGAGAGGTGCGAGCGCAGCAGCAGCGCCGTGTTGCCGGCGAGCGCCGCGGCGCGCGCCTGCGCCACCAGCGCGCGCTCGTCGTCGGCGATGCAGGCGGCGACGCCGCGCGGATGCAGCTCGAGCCGGTTGGACTCGCCGGTCGGCCCCGGCAGCTCGGTCGCCGCCGGCAGCTGCGGGCCGGCCGACGCCGTCATCAGCCGGGCGACGTACAGCGGCCCGCCGGCCTTCGGGCCGGTGCCCGAGAGGCCGTGGCCACCGAAGGGCTGGACGCCGACCACCGCGCCGACCATGTTGCGGTTCACGTAGACGTTGCCGGCGCGCACCCGGGCGAGGATCGCCGCGACGGTTTCGTCGATGCGGCTGTGAATCCCGAGCGTGAGCCCGTAGCCGGTCGCGTTGACGGCGTCGATCAGCGCCGGCAGCTCCTCGGACTGCCAGCGCAGGACGTGCAGCACCGGGCCGAACACCTCGCGCGTCAGCGCGGCCAGGCCCTCGACGCCGCCGAGGTCGATCACCGTCGGGGCGACGAAGCTGCCGCGCTCGCACTCGTCCGGCAGCGACAGCTGCGACACCGGCCGGCCGGCGCGACGCTGCAGCTCGACGTGGGCGAGCACGGCGTCGCGCGCGCCGGCGTCGATCATCGGCCCGACGTCGGTGGCAAGCCGGCGCGGATCGCCGACGGCAAGCTCGCGCAGCGCGCCGTCGAGCATCCGCAGCACGGTGTCGGCGACGTCGGCCTGCACGCACAGCACGCGCAGCGCCGAGCAGCGCTGGCCCGCGCTGTCGAACGCCGACGCCAGCGCGTCGGCGACCACCTGCTCGGGCAGCGCGGAGCTGTCGACGATCATCGCATTCTGGCCGCCGGTCTCGGCGATCAGCACCGGACCGTCGTCGCGCAGCGCCAGCTGGCGGTTGATCAGGCGCGCGACTTCCGTCGAGCCGGTGAAGACGACGCCGGCGATGCGCGGATCGTTGACCAGCGCCGCGCCGACCGTCTCGCCGCCGCCCGGAAGGAGCTGCAGCGCCGCGCGCGGCACGCCGGCGCGATGGAACAGGCGCACCGCCGCGGCCGCCACCAGCGGCGTCTGCTCGGCGGGCTTGGCCAGCACCGGATTGCCGGCGGCGAGCGCCGCGCTCACCTGGCCGACGAAGATCGCCAGCGGAAAGTTCCACGGCGAGATGGCGACGACGGGGCCGATCGCCCGCGCTCCGCCGTCCGCCGCCCGCGCCTGCCCCGCGTAGTAGCGGCAGAAATCCACCGCCTCGCGGACTTCGGCCACCGCGTTGGCCAGCGTCTTGCCCGCCTCGCGCACGGCCAGCACGCACAGCGCCGCCCGCTCCGCCTCGATCAGGTCGGCGGCGCGCTCGAGGCACGCGGCGCGAGTCGCGGGCGCCACCTCCGACCACGCGGCGCCCTGCGCCTGCGCCGCCGCCACCGCGCGCGCCGCCTCGTCGGGGGTCGCGTCGACGACCGTCCCGACCAGGTCGGCGCGGTCGGCGGGATTGCGGATCTCCCGGCTCGCCGGGAGCGCGGCGCCGTCGTCCCCCGCCGGCCGCCCCGACGCGGCGGCGACGCCGTCGCCCAGCATCGGCGCCGCGGTGAACGCTGCGGGCGCCGCGCGCAGCGCCAGCGCGAGCTCGCGCAGCGTCGCGTCGTCGGCCAGATCGAGCCCCTGCGAATTGCGGCGCCCCGGCAGCAGCGCGCCGGGCAGCGGAATGCCGGCGTGCGGCGCGCCGCCGGCCCGCTCGGCGAGCGCCACCGGATCGACGACCAGCGACGCGATGCTGACCGCGGGATCGGCGATGCGGTTGACGAACGACGTGTTGGCGCCGTTCTCGAGCAACCGGCGCACGAGGTAGGCGAGCAGCGTCTCGTGCGAGCCGACCGGCGCGTAGATGCGGCAGGCGCGGCCGAGCCTGTCCCTGCCGACGACCTCGTCGTAGATGCTCTCGCCCATCCCGTGCAGGCACTGGAACTCGAAGTCCGCGTCGCCGGCAAGCGTGTGGATCGCCGCGATCGTGAACGCGTTGTGGCTGGCGAACTGCGGGTAGATCGCGTCCGGCGCCGCGAGCATCGCCTTCGCGCAGGCGAGGTACGCCACGTCGGAGTGCAGCTTGCGCGTGAACACCGGGTAGCCGTCCAGCCCGTCCACCTGCGCCCGCTTGATCTCGCTGTCCCAGTACGCGCCCTTGACCAGCCTCAGCATCAGCCGCCGCCGGTGCGCGCGCGCGAACGCGACCAGCCAGTCGATCGTCTGCCGCGCGCGCTTCTGGTAGGTCTGCACGACGAAACCCAGCCCCGCCCAGTCGGCGAGATCCGGTTCGGCGGCGAGCCGCGCGAGAAGGTCGAGCGAGAGATCCAGCCGGTCGGCTTCCTCGGCGTCGAGGCTCATGCCGATGCCGTAACTCCGGGCGAGGCGCGCGAGCTCGATAAGCCTGGGCGTGAGTTCGCTGCGCACGCGGCTGCGCTGCGCCCGCGAATACCGGGGGTGCAGCGCGGAGAGCTTGACCGAGACGCCGGGACCGGCGACGACGCCGCGGCCGGAGGCCACGCGCCCGATCGCGTGGATCGCGGTGGCGTACGCGGCGCAATGCCGCTCGGCGTCGGCGGCGGTCAGCGCCGCTTCGCCCAGCATGTCGTAGGAGAAGGTGTAGCCCCTGGCCTCGCGCTCGCGGGCGTTGCCCAGCGCCTCGTCGATGCTGCGGCCGGTGACGAACTGCTTGCCGAGCAGGCGCATCGCGAGGTCGACGCCGAGACGGATCAGCGGCTCGCCGCCCTTGCGCAGCAGCGACGCCAGCGCGCGCTCCAGCCGGCCCTCGTTGCGCGTGTCGACCAGCCTCCCGGTGACGAGCAGCCCCCAGGCGGCGGCGTTGACGAACAGCGACGGCGACGTGCCGATGTGCGCCGACCATGCGCCGCGGCCCAGCTTGTCGCGGATCAGGCGGTCGCGCGTCGCGGCGTCGGGGATGCGCAGCAGCGCCTCGGCGAGGCACATCAGCGCCACCCCCTCGTCGCTGTCGAGCGAGAACTCGACCATCAGCGCGTCGACGCCGCCGGCGCGCGCGCGCTCGGCGCGCACCGCCCCGGCGAGCCGCGTGGCGACGGCCTGCGTCGTCGCGAGCTCTTCCGGCGACAGGCGGGCTTCGTCGAGCAGAGCGCGGACCGCCGCCGCCTCGTCGGCCCGGCAGCCGCGCGCGAGCGCTTCGCGTCCGGCGTCGGGCGCCGGATCGAGGCCGAGGTCGAAGCCCCGGTCGGAAACGGCGTCGGGATCGGTCGTGACGACGGCGAAAGCGCGTGGATTCATCCGGACACCTTGAGCGGCCAACGGCAACGAGTATAGCCGGCGGCGCGGGCGGGAGGCTTTCGTCGCTGCCGCAGCCTGTGGTACGTTAGGAATCGCAGTTCCCGCGAAGCGCAGGACGAAGCAACGGGAGAAAGTCATGAGCGACAGAATTTGGCTGAAGAACTATCCGGCCGGCATTCCCGCCGACATCGACCCCGACCAGTTCCGCTCGATCCCGGACCTGCTCGAGAAGACGGTGGCGAAGTTTGCCGCCAGGCCGGCTTTCCACAACCTCGGCCACACGATCAGCTACGCCGAGCTGGCGCAGCTGTCGCGCGATTTCGCCGCCTTCCTCCAGGGGCTGCCGGGCATGGCGCGGGGCGATCGCGTCGCGATCATGGCGCCCAACCTGCTGCAGTACCCGGTGGCGCTGTTCGGGGTCCTGCGCGCCGGCATGACGGTCGTCAACGTCAATCCGATGTACACGCCGCGGGAGCTCGAGCACCAGCTGAAGGACTCCGGCGCCAAGGCCCTCGTCATTCTCGAGAATTTCGCCCATACGCTGCAGCAGGTGCGCGCGAGCACGCCGCTGCGGCACGTGATCACCACGCAGGTCGGCGACCTGCTGCCGGCGCGCAAGCGCTGGCTGGTCAACTTCGTCATCAAGAAAGTGAAGAAGATGGTGCCCGCCTGGCACATCGACGGCGCGGTGAAATTCCGCACCGCGCTGGCGCGCGGCCGCGCCGGCGCGTTCAGGCCCGTCGACGTGACGCACGACGAGCTCGCCTTCCTCCAATACACCGGCGGCACGACGGGGGTGTCGAAGGGCGCGATGCTGACGCACCGCAACATCCTCGCCAATCTCGAGCAGACGGGAATCTGGATCTCGGGCAGCTTCAAGGAGGGCGCCGAGATCGTCATCGCACCGCTGCCGATGTACCACATCTTCTGCCTCACCTCGACGCTGTCGTTCATGAAGTGGGGAAGCCTGACGGTGCTCGTCACCAACCCGCGCGACCTGCCGGCGCTGGTCAAGGATCTCGGGAAGTGGAAATGGAGCGTGATGACCGGCGTCAACACGCTGTTCAACGGCCTGCTCAACACGCCGGGATTCAACGATCTCGATTTTTCCCCGCTGAAGGTGGTGATCGGCGGCGGCGCGGCGGTGCAGAAGGCGGTCGCCGAGCGCTGGAAGGAGGTGACGGGGCGCGCCATCACCGAAGCCTACGGCCTGACCGAGTCGTCGCCCGGCGCCTGCGGCAATCCGCTGGGAGCGCCCTGGAACGGCACGATCGGCCTGCCGCTGCCGTCCACCGACCTTTCGATCCGCGACGACGCCTTCAACGCGCTGCCGGCGTGGACCGGCGAGGGCGACATCGAGAAGCACACCGGCGAGATCTGCATCCGCGGCCCGCAGGTGATGACGGGCTACTGGAACAACCCGCAGGAGACGGCCAAGGTGCTGCACGACGGCTGGCTGAAGACCGGCGACCTCGGCCACATGGACGCCGGGGGCTGCTTCACCATCACCGACCGCAAGAAGGACATGGTGCTGGTCTCGGGCTTCAACGTCTACCCGAACGAGATCGAGAGCGTGGTGGCGATGCATCCCGGCGTGCTCGAGTGCGGGGTCGTCGGCGTCCCCGACGACAAGTCGGGCGAGGCGGTGAAGGTGGTGGTCGTGCGGAAGGACCCGAACCTGACCAGGGAAGCGGTGGTCGCCCATTGCAGGGAGCACCTCACCGGCTACAAGCTGCCCCGCCACGTCGAGTTTCGCGACGCGCTGCCCAAGACGCCGATCGGCAAGGTCCTGCGGCGCGAACTGCGCGACGCGGCGAAGCCCGAGAGACCGTAGCGCGTCGAATCGCCGCGAGTTCAGCAGCGGGCCGATCAGGAAATACGTGATCGCGGTGATCAGGACGATGCCGCTGACGTTGAGCCGGAAGCCGGGCACGTTGTACGCCTGCTCGTAGAAGCGCACGAAGATGCCGTTGGGCGGCGAACCGATGATGGTGCCGAGGCCGACGCTGCGCACGCGTTGCTGAAGGTCCATGATCCACCGACCCGCGCCGGGCCGCCGAATTCGACGAAGAACCGGGCCGCCTGCGGCACAATGGAGGCTGCACCGCGACGCCCGCGCGCGGACGCCAAGAGGATCGACACCATGCGTTCCAGGCTCACCCTCCTGATCCTCGCCGCCGCCGTCGCGGGCGTGCTCGCCGGCTACGTCGCGCACGAGCTCGCGCCGGACGCCGCGGCGAGCGCCGAGATCGCCGGCTATTTCACGATCCTCGCCGACATCTTCCTGCGGCTGATCAAGATGATCATCGCGCCGCTGGTGTTCGCGACCGTCGTCGCCGGCATCACCGGCACCGGCGACGCCAAGGCGGTGGGGCGCATCGGGCTGAAGGCGCTCGCGTGGTTCGTCACCGCCTCGCTCGTCTCGCTGCTGCTCGGGATGGTGCTCGCGAACCTGTTCCAGCCGGGCGCCAACCTCAAGCTGCCGCTGCCCGACGCCGGGCTGTCGACCAATCTCAAGACCGGCGGCCTGAGCCTCAAGGAATTCATCGTCCACGTCTTCCCGCGGAGCTTCTTCGAGGCGATGGCGACCAACGAGATCCTGCAGATCCTCGTCTTCTCGCTGTTCTTCGGCTTCGCGCTCGCCGCGCTGAAGGAGCGTCCGGCGACGACGATCGTGAAGTTCATCGAAGAACTCGCGCACGCGATGCTGAAGCTCACCGAGTACGTGATGATGTTCGCGCCGATCGGCGTGTTCGGCGCCATCGCCGCCGCCATCACGACCGAGGGGATCGGCATCCTCGCGACCTACGGCAAGTTCATCGGCAGCTTCTACGCGAGCCTGGTCGTGCTGTGGGTCGTGCTGACCGGCGCCGGTTTCGCCTTTCTCGGACCGCGGGTGTTCACGCTGCTGTCGATGGTGCGCGAACCGATGATGGTCGCGTTCACCACGGCGAGCAGCGAGGCGGCGTATCCGAAGCTGATGGAGCGCCTCGACCGGTTCGGCGTCAACGAGCGGGTGACGGCGCTCACGTTGCCGCTCGGCTACTCGTTCAACCTCGACGGCTCGATGGTCTACCAGGCGTTCGCCGCGCTGTTCATCGCGCAGGCCTACGGCATCGAGATGCCGCTCGGGCAGCAGGTCACGATGCTGCTGGTGATGATGCTGTCGAGCAAGGGCGTCGCCGGCGTGCCGCGCGCGTCGCTCGTCGTCGTCGCGGCGACGCTGCCCACCTTCGGGCTGCCCGAAGCGGGACTGCTGCTGATCATGGGCATCGACCAGTTCCTCGACATGGGACGCACCGCGACCAACGTGATCGGCAACGCCATCGCGACCGCCGTGGTGGCGAAGTGGGAGGGCGAGCTGGCGGCGCCCG
>CAIWHR010000062.1 GCA_903912485.1 uncultured beta proteobacterium
AACGATCCGTGGGTGAACAGCCTGTTCCAGGACACGCCGGCGGTGGCCAAGGGCCTGTTCGAAGGCGTCGCCGCGACCGCGGTCGACGACGTCAAGGCCTTGCGCATCGCCAGCCTCGAGCTCGAGGACGCCTACGATCCGTCGGTCCACGACGAGTTCTTCCGCTTCTTCAGCTGGAGCCAGTTCACGCCGGCGGAGCTCGCACTGCTGCCGGCGGTGTTCAGCAGGGGCGGCGACGGCGCGACCTCCGACATCGGCTTCGGCGCGCTGTCGCGGCTGTTGACGACGAGGACCCCGATCAAGGTCGTCGTGCTCAATACCGGCGTCTATTCCAACACCGGCGGGCAGGCGTCGACGGCGAGCCTCACCGGCCAGGACTCCGACCTCACGCGCTTCGGCGCCGCGCATTCGGGCAAGCAGGAGGACCGCAAGGAGCTGGGCCTGATCGCGGCGTTCCACCCGAACGTGTTCGTCGCGCAGACGTCGACCGCGATCCAGGGCCACTTCCTGAAGAGCGTGATGACGTACCTGAACTACAACGCGGCGCCGGCGGTGCTCGACGTGTACACGCCGTGCCAGGCCGAGCACGGCATCGCCGACGCCGCCGCCAGCCAGCGCGCGCGGCTGGCGGTGGAGAGCCGCATGAACCCGGTGTTCGTGCACGACCCGCGCCGCAGCGACCGCCTGCACGGCTGGTTCTCGCTGGAAGGCAATCCGGATCTCGACCGCGACTGGACCACGACCACGCTCCGGCACGTCGAGGACGGCGTGACCCGGCTGCTCGAGATGCCGCTGACGCCGGCCACTTTCGCGCAGGCCGAGACGCGGTTCAAGAAGCAGTTCCGCAAGCTTGCCCCCGACGCCTGCGGCGTGCCCATCGACGAGTACGTCGACCTGTCGCCCGCCGAGCAGGCCGGCAAGACGCCTTTCGTCTGGACGACCGACGACGCGCTGCGGCTGGTCAGGCTGGAGGCGTCGCACACCATCGTCCACCTGGTCGAGGAGCGCCGCAAGTACTGGCGCACGCTGCGCTACCTGGCAGGACGCCACGTCGAGCAGCTGGACGCCAACCACCAGATCGAGCTGGAGGCGCTGCAGCTGCGCTACCGCGAGACGGTGACCGCGCGCGAGGCCTCGCTCGACACCATCGCCCGCGCGATGAGCGAGCTGGCGGCGGCTTCGGACGCCCCCGTCGGCGGCATGGCGGCGGCGCTGGCACCGTTCGGCGGCGCGCAGGCGTCCGCCGCGCCGGCGGCGGTGGCAGCCGCGGTGCAGGCGTCGGGCAACGGCGCGGGGCTGGCGACGATCCACGACGAGGACCTCGCCAAGTGCACCAACTGCAAGACCTGCTACCAGCAGGTCAGCGAGCTGTTCGAGCGGACGACGATCGTCGCCGACGGCGTGCCCAAGGAAGTCGCGCACACGATCCCGGGCGCCTTCGCCAGGGTGAAGATCACGCCGGAGCTGGTCAGCCGCGTGGCCCGGGTCGCGGCCAACTGCGATGCGGAGATCATTCAATGACCGCGCTGTCGCCGCACCAGTCGGAGCTGCAGCGCTACGCTCAGACCGCCAGCGCGCTCGAAGCCACGCGCAGCGAGCTCGAGCAGCTCGAGCAGTCGGAAGCCGTCGAAGTCTTCCAGAAGCAGATCGCGCTGCTGAAAAAGAGGCTGCTGGCCGACCCCAAGTCGCTGCGCGGCATGTTCGTCGCCGACGGCGTGCAGGCCACGGCGTGGGAGTTCCAGCAGGAGGAACTCGGCGCGGCGTTCACCCGCACGCTGTGGGACTTGCTGCTGCGCGACGACGAGATGAGCGCGATCCTGATGCGCTTCGTCTGGGCGATTCCGCTGAAGTTCAAGCGCAAGTTCGTCAAGGCCATCGACTCCCGGCTGTCCGATCGCTACCCGATGTTCAAGGGCCTGTCGCAAGGCTGGCCGGGCGACAGCTACATACCGCCCTACATCCGCCCGCCGGAAGAGCGCTCGCACGACTTCGCGCTGGTCAACCAGGGCTACCTCGGCTACATGAGCCTCGGCTACACGGCGCGCGAGGTCGAGCTGTTCGTCTGGCTCGAAGTGCTGCGCGACAAGCAGTGCCAGGACAAGCCCTGCGAGGTCGGCATCGTCGTCCACGGCAAGGCCGAACCCAAGGGCGGCTGCCCGGTCAAGATCCACATCCCCGAACTGCTCGATCTGCTCGGGCAGGGCAGGTTCAGGCAGGCGCTCGAACTCATCGAGAGCTGCAACCCGCTGCCCGACGTCACCGGCCGCGTCTGTCCGCAGGAACTGCAGTGCCAGGGCGTATGCACGCACACGCAGCGGCCGATCGAGATCGGCCAGATCGAGTGGTACCTGCCGCAGCGCGACAAGCTGGTCAACCCCGACGTCGCCGGGCGCTTCGCCGGCGTCGTCAGCCCGTGGGCCAAGGCCATCAAGCCACCGATCGCGGTCGTCGGCTCGGGCCCGTCGGGACTGATCAACGCCTACCTGCTGGCGGCGGAGGGCTTCCCGGTCGCCGTGTTCGAGGCCTTCCACGAACTCGGCGGCGTGCTGCGCTACGGCATCCCCGAATTCCGCCTGCCCAACGAGCTCATCGACGACGTGGTGCGCAAGATCAGCGTGCTCGGCGGGCGCTTCGTGCGCAACTTCGTCGTCGGCAAGACGGCGACGCTCGACGATCTCAAGGCCGCCGGGTTCTGGAAGATCTTCGTCGGCACCGGCGCGGGGCTGCCCACGTTCATGAACGTGCCGGGCGAGCACCTGCTCGGCGTGATGTCGGCCAACGAGTTTCTCACCCGCGTCAACCTGATGCGGGCGATCGACGACAAGTACGAGACGCCGCTGCCCGACATCGCAGGCAAGGAAGTGTTCGTCATCGGCGGCGGCAACACCGCGATGGACGCCGCGCGCACGGCCCGAAGGCTCGGCGGCAAGGTGACCATCGTCTATCGCCGCACGCAGTCCGAGATGCCGGCGCGCGTCGAGGAACTGCACCACGCGCTGGAAGAGGGCATCCGCATCAAGGAGGCCAAGGGCGCTGAAGTGGTGGCCCTCTCCGTGGGTGGCGACTCCACCAAGGACGTGCTCAAGAACGCCCTCGCCCTGGG
>CAIWHR010000063.1 GCA_903912485.1 uncultured beta proteobacterium
GTCGGCGGCGACGGCGACGGCGACGGCAGGCGGCGGGCGAGTCAGCCGCCGCCGGGTGCGCGCCCACAGCAGCGCCGCGCGCGCGCGCAGCCGGTCGCCGAGCGACGAACCTCGCGCGCCGGGGTCGGGAACTGCGCGCCGATCGCGCGTCATCGTGGCGAGGCGTTCATCGCCGGGCGGCGGCCGGGCATCGCGTGTCTTTCCGGGGCGGCGCGTCAGGCCGCGTCTCCGTGCAGCGCCGAGATCTTCACCTGCAGTTCGGCGTCGCTGTCGGCGTGGCGCTGCGCGATGGCGACGAACGCGTCGCGCCGCGCGACGAACGCGTCGACCACGTCCGGGTCGAAATGCGTGCCGCGGCCGTCGAGGATGATCGCGGTGGCCTGGTCCGGCGGCATCGGCCCCTTGTACACGCGCCGCGAGATCAGCGCGTCGAACACGTCGGCCAGCGCCATCAGCCGCGCGCTGACGGGTATCGCGTCGCCGCGCAGGCCGTCCGGGTAGCCGCTGCCGTCCCATTTCTCGTGATGCCAGTTCGCGATTTCCTTGGCGGTGGCGAGGAAGGCGATGTTCCGCTCGCCGATGCGCTCGGCTTTCTCGATCGCGTCCCGGCCGAGCCGGGCGTGCGTCTTCATCACCGTGAATTCCTCGGCGGTGAGCTTGCCCGGCTTCAGCAGGATGTGGTCCGGAACGCCGACCTTGCCGATGTCGTGCAGCGGCGCGGACTTCACCAGCGTCTCGATGAAGTCCGGCGTCAGCACCGGGGCGAAGCGCGGGTGCGTGCGCAGCGCTTCGGCCAGCGTGCGAACGTAGCCCTGCGTGCGCAGCAGGTGATTGCCGGTCTCCGGATCGCGCACTTCGGCGAGGCTCGCCAGCGTGCGGATGCTCACGTCCTGGATGAGCATGTTCTCGGCCATCCGGCGCGCGATCTCCGCTTCCAGGAACGTGTTCTGGTCCTTCAGCCGGTCGCGCGCCTGCTTCAACTCGAGCTGCGCGCGCACGCGCGCCAGCACGATGGCGGGCTGGATCGGCTTGGTGATGTAGTCGACGGCGCCGAGATTGAGGCCGCGCTCCTCGTCGCCGACGGCGCTCATCGCGGTGACGAAGATCACCGGAATGCCGCGCGTGACCGGATCGGCGCGCAGGCGCTCCAGCACCGCGTAGCCGTCCATGTCCGGCATCATGATGTCGAGCAGCACGATGTCCGGACGCGGCTCGCTCGCCGCCACCGTCAGCGCGCGCTCGCCGCTGGTCGCGGCGCGGACGAGGTAGTGCGGCTGCAGCACCTCGCCCAGCAGGCGCAGGTTCTCCGGGGCGTCGTCGACGACGAGAATGGTGCTGGGGGCAGCGCTGCTTTCGGGATTCATCGGCGCACCAATCTGGACCCGCTATCGAGGGGAAACGGTCCCGGTCACGGCGTCAGGTCCGGCGGCGGCGGACCGCGCCGCTCAGCGCGTCGAGCGCCTCGACGGTGTCTTCCCAGCCGAGGCAGGGATCGGTGATGCTGACGCCGTAGGCGAGGCCCGCCGGGTCGTCGCGGCCCGGCGTGAACTTCTGCGCGCCCGGATGGAGGTGGCTCTCGATCATCGCGCCGAAGACGCGGCGGCTGCCCTGATCCATCTGGCGGGTGAGTTCGCGCACGACGTCGAGCTGCCGCCGGTGCTGCTTGCTGCAGTTCGCGTGCGAGCAGTCGACCATCAGCGCCGCCTTGAGGCCGGCGCCGTCCAGCGCATCGCAGGCCGCGGCGACGCTCGCCGCGTCGTAGTTCGGCGCCGCGCCGCCGCGCAGGATGACGTGACAGTCCGGGTTGCCGTGGGTGCGGACCATCGCCACCTGGCCGCTCTTGTGCACGCCGAGGAAGTGGTGCGGCCGCGACGCGGCCAGGATCGCGTCGCAGGCGATCCTCACGTCGCCGTCGGTGCCGTTCTTGAACCCGATCGGCGCCGAGCTGCCCGACGCCAGCTCGCGGTGCACCTGGCTTTCGGTCGTGCGCGCGCCGATCGCGCCCCAGGCGATCAGATCGCCGATGTACTGTGGCGAAATGGTGTCGAGCAGCTCGCTCCCCGACGGCACGCCGAGGCGCCCGATGTCGATCAGCAGCTGGCGCGCGATGCGCAGGCCCTCGCTGATGCGGCAGCTTTCGTCGAGGTAGGGGTCGTTGATCAGCCCCTTCCAGCCGACCGTCGTGCGCGGCTTCTCGAAATAGACGCGCATCACGATCTCGAGCGCGTCGGACGCACGCTCGCGCTCGACGGCGAGGCGTCGCGCGTAGTCGAGCGCGGCGCCCGGGTCGTGGATCGAGCAGGGGCCGACGACGACCAGCAGCCGGTCGTCGTCGCCGCGCAGAATGTTCCGGATGCGGTTGCGCGTGCCGGCGACGAGCGCCTCGACGGGCGTGTCCTGGATCGGAAAAAAGCGGATGAGGTGCTCGGGCGGCGGCAGCAGCACCATGTCGACGACGTTCTCGTCGTCGGTGCGCGACGTGCGGTCGTCGTGGCGCGGCTCGAAGACCGGGCTGATCGGATTCTGGTCCATCGTGTGCGTGGCCCTTCCAGGCCGCCGCCTGCCGCGCGATTGCGGCGGGCGGCGCAACCAAGCCCCCATTATCGCCCGCCGGCGGCGCGTTGGCGCGTGCGGTCTGCCGGGCGGCGCGTCAATCGGCGCGGCGATCGATCGAGAACCGGCTGTCGGCCTGGCGCATCGGTGCCGTCATCATGTCCGCGGCGCGCGGCGCCTGCGGCAGGAGGTCTCGATCGGGCAGCCCCCAGAACTGCTGGACGATCTGCAGCGCGAGCGGTGCGCCGGCCGGCAGCTCGAAGCGGAAGTCGGCGCCCGACGCCGGCGGCGCGACCAGCACGACGCGGCGGAACGCGGCGCCGTCGGCCGCGTCGTAGAGCGGCCTGCCGTCGACCCGCACCGCACGCACCGCGGAATCGCCGTCCGGCTGCAGGATCAGGAGGTCGGCCGCCGATTCGACGTGCAGCGTCACCCGGCGCAGTCCCTCGGCGACGTCGTCGGCAACGATGCGCGCGGCCGGCGCCGGCAGATCGAGCAGCGGCGCGGCGGATTGCAGCAGGAGCCGGTCGCGGCCGAGTTCGGGCACCGCGGCAGCTGCGGGCTGCGCGCCCAGGAACTGCGCCGTCCAGGCGTCGGTCTGCCCGTCGGCGGTGATCCAGCGGGCGCGCGCGGCGGGAAACGTCGCCGACGCCCGCTCCAGCAGGTAGATCACGTGGTTGGGCTTCCGGTGCTCGGCATCGAAACTGCCGAGCACGACGCCGGTCCCGACGAGGCCGAGCCCGGCGAGCGCGAGCAGCGAGGGCAGCCCGGGGCCGCGCCGCACCGCGAACAGCGGCGCCATGGGCAGCAGGCAGAGCGCGGCGAACGCGGCGACGACCGGCAGCATCGCCGGCCCCAGCGCGGCCGACAGCAGCCACAGCATCGGCGCCGCGAGGAACGCCAGCGGCACCTGCCCCAGCGCCAGGACCGCCGTCGCGCGCGCGGCGCTCATGGGGACACCCTTGGCGCTGCGCGCCTTCCCTCCGGGAGGGAGCAATTCGCGCTCGGGGCGGCCCGTCGCGCTCATGGGTGCACCTGCGAACAGTTCGGCCAGCGCGCCGGCCAGGAGCGGCCAGGCGAACAGCCAGCTGGCGCCGGGCAGCACGGCAGCGGTGGCCAGCGCCAGCAGCGCCCAGACCAGCCAGCACGCCGCCCGGTCGGCCGGCCGCCGGCCCGCCAGCGCGATCACCGCGGCCGCGACCAGGACGAGGAAGCCGACCTGCAGCCAAGCGCTGCCATAGCCGTCGCCGTTGCTCAGCCAGTGAAGATCGGGGTCGGCCAGCTTCAGCCCGGCCCAGAACAGCCACCCGGCCGCCGCGGCGCCGGCGGGCAGCGCCAGCACCCGCAGCAGGCTTGCGCCAAACTGCGCCGCGCGCAGCCCCCCGTCGCGGCGCGCGCGGACCAGCAGCGCGCCGACCAGGACCAGGCCGAGCGCCGCCAGCGGCAGCGCCAGGGCCGGCGGGTAGGCGACGATTCCCGCCCAGGGTGCGGTGAAGTACACGGCGTCGCCTTCGTCGGGCAGCGGCAGCGTCGCATGGCCGAAGGCGCGCAGCACGCCGACGAGGTATTCGCCGTGATGCTGGAGGCTGGAACGATCGACGTTGGCCGGCGTGTCCAGCGCGCTGTGGTAGTGCGTCACGCCGCCGAGGTAGGCGAGGTTGGCGCCGGCGATGCCCGCGCGTTTGAACACCGTGAAGTCGGTGTCGTTGGGCAGCCGCCGGTAGACCTCGTAGGTGAGCGAATTGGCGACGATCGACGGCACGTGGCGTCCCGCGGCCTCGATCAGCGCGGCGTTGTGCGAACTGGTCTCGAACAGGATCGACGGCCCGGTGTGGCCGCGTGCTTCGAGGTTGACGACCAGCCCGACCTCGCCGGCGCGGCGGGGGTCGGCGACGAAGGCTTCGGCGCCGAGCAGCCCGAACTCCTCGCCGTCGCTGACGAGCAGGATCACGTCGTTGCGCAGCGGGGGCTGCGTGCCGAGCCAGCGCCCGGCCTCGAGCAGCGCGGCGACGCCGGCGGCGTCGTCGCTGGCGCCGGGGCCGGTCGGCACCGAGTCGTAGTGCGCGACGAGCAGGATCGCCTTGCCGTCGCCGCCCTGGCCCCTTTTTCGCGCCACGATGTTGGCGACGGGCGCGGCGATGCCGTGCCTGCGGTCGATAGCTATCACGACTCGACCTCCCCAGCGTTGAGCTTCGCCA
>CAIWHR010000064.1 GCA_903912485.1 uncultured beta proteobacterium
GCGAAGTCGCCGTCGGCGAGCGCCCGCGCCGGGTCGCGCTCGACCCGGGCAAAGTCGCGCGCCGCGATGCGGTCCTGCGGCGCAAGCTCGACGGCGATCGCCTGCGCCGTGCGAAAGTTGCCGGCGTCCACCGCGAGGCGGAAGCGCGCGCGCCGGTCGGCCGGCGTGAGCGCGTTGCTGCGGATCAGCGCGGCAAACAGCGGCTCGCAGGCGTCGGGCGTGGCCTGGCCCGTGAACCACAGCGGCCTGGCTTGCGCCAGCGCGGCGTCGCCGTCGCGCTGCAGGTGGTACTGGACCCCGTAGCACAGGAGTTCGGTGTCCTCGCCCGCGGGCGGCGGATAGTCGAGCGCGAACGTGTTCCATTGGCCGCGCTTGCCGACCGTCTTCAGCCAGTCCACGCGCAGACGATCGGCGAGCGGCGTGTCGGGCCAGCGCTCCCAGTAGGCGCGGACGCCGTCGCGCGTCGCCGTGTCGAGCCCGAGCTTCAGCTGCCAGTACGCGACGTAAGGCTCCAGCAGCTGGCCGGCGAACGGCGGCGCCAGCGCCGCCAGCTTGACGCCGTCCCCGCGTTCGAAGGCGTTGCGCGCCGCGAGAAAGTCGGCGTCCGAGGGCGCGCCGCGCACCCCGCCGGCGGCGGCAAGGAGCACGAGTGCCGCTGCCGCGGCGAGGCGGCCAGGCAGGATCTTGTCGCGAAGGGTGAAGCAGGTCATGGGTCCCATTGTCATCGACGGCGGCAGTCGGCCGCAAGCGAGCGCGACGCCCGGTTCGCGGCGCATGCGTTCGACCGTCGCGAATGCGGCCGGTTCGCCGCGGCGCAGGCGCCGCGGGGTGCTAGAATTTCACGTTGACCGGCGCCGCGACTTTCCCCGAGTCGAAGGGACCATTCTGCGCGCCAACGCGGACAATCGACTCGCGTTCCCCGGAGGAGCGATGGCACAACGCAGGCAGGCGCCGCTGGTCGGTGTCGTGATGGGCAGCGACAGCGACTGGGACATCATGCGCCACGCCGCGGCGCAGCTCGACGCGTTCGGCATCGCCTACGAGCCGCGCGTCGTCTCCGCCCACCGGATGCCCGACGACATGTTCGAATACGCCGAGGACGCCGGGCCGCGCGGACTGCGCTGCATCATCGCCGGCGCCGGCGGGGCGGCGCATCTTCCGGGCATGCTCGCGGCGAAGACGACGGTTCCGGTGCTCGGCGTCCCGGTGCCTTCCAAGTACCTGCGCGGCGAGGATTCGCTGTACTCGATCGTCCAGATGCCCAAGGGCATTCCGGTCGCGACGTTCGCCATCGGCGAAGCCGGCGCGGCCAACGCCGGGCTTTTTGCGGTCGCGATGATCGCGGGCACCGATCCCGCCATCGCCAAGAAGCTGGCCTCGTTCCGCCTGAAGCAGACCAACGGCGCGCGCGCGATGCACGTTCCGCCCGACGGCGCCAAGCCGTCCGCGTAGGCGGGGAAAGCGCCGCACTGTGACGATCGCCATTCCCCCCGGCGCCTGGCTGGGCCTGCTCGGCGGCGGGCAGCTCGGCCGGATGTTCTGCATGGCCGCGCAGAGCCTGGGCTACAGGGTCGCGGTGCTCGATCCCTCCGACCACAGCCCGGCGGGCAGCGTCGCCGACCGCCACATCCGCGCCGACTACCTCGACCCGGAGGGTCTCGCCCGGATGGCGGGGCTGGTCGCCGCGGCGACGACCGAATTCGAGAACGTCCCCGCCGCGGCGCTGGAGTTCCTCGCCCGGACCGCGCGCGTGGCGCCGGCCGCGGCCAGCGTCGCGATCGCGCAGGACCGGATCAGCGAAAAGGAATTCCTTGCGCGCTGCGGCGCTGCCGTCGCGCCGTTCGCCGTGCTGCGCCGCGAGGACGACGCGCTGGCGGCCGACGCCGCGCTGTTGCCGGGCATCGTCAAGAGCGCGCGCCTGGGCTACGACGGCAAGGGCCAGATCCGCGTCGCGACCCGCGCCGAGGCGGCCGCCGCCTTCGTCGCGATGGGTGGTGCCGCCTGCGTACTGGAGCAGCGGCTGACCCTCGAGCGCGAGGTCTCGGTGGTGGTCGCCCGCGACGAGCGCGGCGACGTCGTCACCTGGCCCGTCGCCGAGAACCATCACCGCGACGGCGTGCTCGACGTTTCCATCGTCCCGGCCCGGGTGACCGGCGCGCTCGCCGCCGCCGCGCTGGCGACGGCGACGAACGTGGCAACGCAGCTCGACTACCGCGGCGTGCTCTGCGTCGAGATGTTCGTCACCGCGCAGGGGCAGCTGCTGGTCAACGAAATCGCGCCGCGGCCGCACAACAGCGGCCACTACACGATCGACGCCTGCGTCACCTCGCAGTTCGAACAGCAGGCGCGGGTGCTGGCCGGACTGCCGCTGGGAGCGCCGCACCAGCATCTGCCGGCGGTGATGGTCAACCTGCTGGGCGACGTCTGGTTCGCCGACGCCGGCGCCGACGCTCCGCGCGAGCCCGACTGGACGCGGGTGCTGCGGCACCCGCAGGCGAAGCTTCACCTCTACGGCAAGGCCGAGGCGCGGCGCGGCCGCAAGATGGGGCACGTGACCTGCCTCGCGCCGACGCTCGACGAGGCGCTCGCCACCGCGCGCGCGATCAAGCGCGACCTCGGCATCCCGGGCGCCGACGAACTCTAGCCCGGCGCCGGGACGCCAACGGCACCCGGACATTCCCCGCGCGACGACCGCCCGGGCAACGGCGACCGGGTCACGCCCCCCGCGCTTTCGCGTGCTGCGCACGGCGCGCCGGAAGTGCCGCGAGCACGGCGCGCTTGTCGGCGTCGTCGAGCACGCTCCACAGGGCGATTTCGTCGAGCGTGCGCAGGCAGCCGGCGCAGAGCCCCGTGCCGGGAACGATGGCGCAGACCGAGATGCA
>CAIWHR010000065.1 GCA_903912485.1 uncultured beta proteobacterium
CACGTCGGCGTCGCACTCGCGGCGTCGACGCTGCTCGCCGTCGGCGGCTGCTCGACGCTGTCGTCGTGGATCCCGACGATTCCGGTGCCGTCGTTCGACTGGCTCTGGGGCGGCGGCAAGAAGATCGGCCCGCTGCCCGAATTCAAGGCCACGGCCACGCCGCGCAGCGTCTGGCAGGTCAACGTCGGCCGCGCCGCCCCCGGGCTCGCGCCGGCCGTTACCAATATCGGCGTGTTCGCGGCGGCGGCCGACGGCACGATCCTGCGCGTCAATCGGGACACCGGGCAGACGGTCTGGCGCATCGCTTCCGACGCCAGGCTGTCGGCCGGCGTCGGCGCCGACGAGACGCTGCTCGCGGTCGGCACCGCCAAGGGCGACGTGCTCGCCTTCGACCCGGACGGCAGGAAGCAGTGGCAGGCCCGGGTGACGAGCGAAGTGATGAGCCCGCCGATGATCGCCGAGGGCCAGGTCGCCGTCTGGTCCGGCGACGGCCGCCTGTACGCGCTTGCGGGCGCCGACGGCAAGACCCGGTGGGTCTATTCGCGCAACAATCCGCCGCTGATCGTGCGCAATACCGCCGGCGGCGTCGTGAGCCGCGGCGGACTGTTCACCGGGACCGCAGGCGGCAAGCTGGTCGCCATCGACGTCGCGACCGGCAACGTCGCCTGGGAAGGCAACGTCGCGACGCCCAAGGGCGCGACCGAACTCGAGCGCATCGCCGACATCACCAGCCTGCCGGTCATCGACGACCGTCAGATCTGCGCCGTCGCCTTCCAGGGTCGCATCGCCTGCTTCGAAGTCGTCCGCGGCACGCTGGCCTGGACGCGCGACCTGTCGAGCCTCGGCGGCATCGCCGTCGACGACCGCTACCTCTACCTCACCGACGACAAGGGCGCCATTCACGCCCTCGACAAGTCGACCGGCAGCTCCATCTGGAAGCAGGACAAGCTGGCGCAGCGCCAGCCGACCGGACCGCAGGTCATCGGCGGATCGGTCGCCGTCGTCGACATCGAGGGTTACCTCCACGTGCTCGACCGCAGCGACGGCAGCCTCGTCGGGCGACTGGCCACCGACGGCAGCCCGGCGACGGCGCAGCCGGCCGCGCTGGGAGCCAACGTGGTCTGGCAGAGCGCCGCCGGGACGCTGTACGCCGTCTCGGTCAAGTGATCCCGCAGCGGACGCCGCGCGGCGTGGCGCTCCCGGCGCTGCCGCGGCGCCGGCGGGGGCCGATCTGACGGCAGCTGCGGGGCGGGCCATGGAAGCGCTGAAGGGACTCAAGATTCTCGAGCTCGGGCAACTCATCGCCGGGCCGTTCGCAGCGAAGACGCTGGCCGAGTTCGGCGCCGACGTGATCAAGGTCGAGCCGCCCGAGCTCGGCGACCCGCTGCGCAAGTGGCGGATGCTGCGCGACGGAACCTCCGTCTGGTGGGAGGTCCAGTCGCGCAACAAGCGTTCGGTGTGCATCGACCTGCGCGAGCCCGACGGGCAGGAGCAGGTCCGGCGGCTGGCCGCCGAGGCCGACGTGCTGATCGAGAACTTCAAGCCGGGAACGCTCGAAGGCTGGGGCCTCGGCTGGGACCGGCTGCACGCGCTGAACCCGAACCTCGTCATGCTGCGCATTTCCGGGTACGGCCAGACCGGCCCCTACCGGGACCGGCCCGGATTCGGCGTCATCGGCGAAGCGATGGGCGGCATCCGCTACCTGACCGGCGAGCCGGGCCGCGTGCCGGTCCGCGTCGGCGTCTCGCTCGGCGACTCGCTCGCCGCGCTGCACGGCGTGATCGGCGTCATGATGGCGCTGCATCACCGCAGCGCGCACGGAGGCGGCGGCCAGTACATCGACGTCGCGCTCTACGAGTCGGTGTTCAACGTCATGGAAAGCCTGCTGCCCGAGTACGACGCCTTCGGCGCGGTGCGGGAGCGTTCGGGCAGCGCGCTGCCCGGCATCGCGCCGACCAATGCGTATCCGTGCCGCGACGACGCGTACGTGCTGGTCGCCGGCAACGGCGACAGCATCTTCCGGCGCCTGATGCAGATCATCGGGCGGCCCGACCTCGGCGCCGATCCCGCGCTCGCGCACAACGACGGCCGCGTCGCGCGCAGCGACGAGATCGACGCGGCGATTGCGCGGTGGACGCGCGAGCGCACGCGCGACGACGTGCTCGCGCTGCTGGACCAGGCGGGTGTGCCTGCGGGCCGCATCTATTCGGTCGCCGACATCGCGGCCGACCCGCATTACCTCGCGCGCGACATGATCGTGCCGACGCAGACCGCCGACGGCGCGCCGCTGCGGGTTCCGGGCGTGGTCCCCAAGCTGAGCCTCACGCCGGGCCGGATCAGCTGGCCGGCACCAAGACTGGGCGAACACACGGCGAGCGTGCTGGGAGAGCCGCATTGGCCGCCGCGCGCCGCGGGCGCCGCCGGCGACGACGACCCCGAGCGGTGAACGCCGGCGACGCGGCCCCGCGTCCCGCGGCCTCGCCCGGCGACGGCTGCGCTAG
>CAIWHR010000066.1 GCA_903912485.1 uncultured beta proteobacterium
CCCGCGTAGCCCGGGCTTCGCCGCCACGCGCGCCGACCGACAGCCACCGGCGCCCACCGGCGAAGCCCGGGGGCACGGCGCCGCCCCGCGCGGCGTGGACGGCTACGCAGCCTCGCTTTCGAGCGCCGCCGCGGCCGCTGCCTGCAGCGCCGTGGCGACCAGCGGCTTCGACAGCAGCGTGAACCCTGCCGCCGCCACCGCGGCGCGCGCCTCCTCCTGCATGTCGCCCGAGACGATCAGTGCCGGGGCATGCCTGCCGCAGGCCGCGCGCAGCTGCGCGACGGCATCGAGGCCGCAGTCGCCGTCGGCCAGCCGCAGGTCGGCGACGATCAGGTCCGGCCCGCGGTCGCCGCAGCCGTCGCGGCGCGAGACAGCGGCGAGGTCCGCGATGGCCGCGGCCACGCTCTCGCCGCCGGCCACGCTCGCTCCCCAGGCGGAAAAGAGCGCGCGCATCGCGGCGACGACGGCCGGATCGTCGTCGATCACCGCAACGCGGCGCCCGGAGAATGGCTGTGCCGCGGCCGGAAGCGGCGGCGCCGGGAGGACCGCGGCATCGGCGCCCCGGCGCCGCCGCAGCACCGCTCGCGGCACGGTGACCGAAAAGCGCGAGCCGCGTCCCGGCACCGACGCCAGCGACAGCGTGTGCCCGAGCAGCGCCGCGAGGCGGCGCACGATGGCCAGCCCCAGTCCCATGCCGCGGCCGCCGGCGTGGCGCGGCGGCGCGGCACCCGCCTGGACGAATTCGTCGAAGATGCGCTCGTGCAGCTCCGCGGCGATGCCGATGCCGGTATCGACGACGTCGATGCGCACCGCGCCGCCGCGCCGGCGTGCGCCGACGACGACGCCGCCCTGGCGCGTGTAGCGCAGCGCGTTGGCGACCAGGTTGCGCAGGATCCGCTCCAGCAGCACCGGATCGCTGTCGACCGCGAGCGTCGTCGGGACCAGCGTGAGCGACAGGCCGTGCGCCGAAGCCTGCGGCGAAAAGTCGTCGGCGAGACGCGCGAACATCGGCTGCAGCGGCGTCACCTTGCGCTCGGGCGTCAGGCCGCCGGCATCGAGCCGGGAGAGGTCGAGCAGCTGGGCGAAGAGGCCTTCGAGCGCGTCGACCGACGCGTGGATGCTGGCGACCAGCGGCTTGAGCTCGGGCTCGCGCGTGCGGGTGGCCAGCGCGGCGGCGAACAGGCCCAGCGCGTGCAGCGGCTGGCGCAGGTCGTGGCTGGCCGCGGCGAGGAACTGGCTCTTGGCGCGATTGGCCGTTTCCGCCGCGGCCCGCGCCTCCTCGGCCTTGCGGGTCTCGCCCTGCAGTTCGTCGATCAGGTCGACGTTCTCGTAGCGCATCGCGAGCGAATGCGTGAGCACGTCGTTGAGGTGATGGCCGAAGCCGAGCAGGAAGGCCAGGACGACGCCCATCACGATGGCGGTGAACACGTGGACGGTGTCGCCTTCCATCGCCACGCGCACGATCAGCGGCAGCAGCGCGGGAAGCGCGAAGCCGTAGAACGAAGACTTGTACACCGCGGTCAGGTTGAGCCCGCCGAGGATGACGCCGAACAGGCACACGATCAGCAGCGCCTCGTGCGCCGGCGACGCCGGGTACATCACGACCGCCGCGGCGCCCCACAGCGCGCCGGCGAGCGCCGAGCCGAGCGACCAGTACCGTCCCCAGCGCGGCGCGTCGGCGAGGCCGGGACGGGCGCGGCGGAACGCCCCCGCGAGCGCGCCGCGCCAGACCTGGTTGACGCCGATCGCGCCGATCCAGGCGGCCATCAGGGGCGGCGCGACCTGGCCCCACAGCACGACGCAAAGGATGCCCGCGCCGAGCAGCATCGACACGGTGGTCCGGTGCCATTGGCGGTAAAGCGTCCCGACCTGGTCGAAGCGCGCGCGCGCAAGGAGCTGCGGCGCGATGGCCGCGAGCGGCGACGGGGCAGGCATGGCGCGCATGCTGCGGGGAGGTCTCGGCGTCCCGGGCGATCCGGCGCCGCCTTCAGCGGCGGGCGGCGAGCGTTTCGACGCTGATGCCGCGGCGCGCGAGTTCGGCCACCGCCTGCGTGCGCGTGTTGACGCGCAGCGCTCTCAGGATGGCGCTGACGTGCACCTTGACCGTTCCCTCCGACAGCCGGAGATCGCGGCAGATGAGCTTGTTGGGCTTGCCCTGCACCAGGAGCTTCAGCACGTCGGACTGGCGCGACGTGAGCCCGAGTTCGCCCGGCGACAGGCGCACGCCGTCGGCTTCGAGCTCGGCGGCAACGTCGGTCGGCAGATACACGCTGCCTTCGGTGACCCGCTGCAGCGCGTCGAGCAGCGCCGTCGCGTTGGCGGTCTTGGGAATGAATCCGCGCGCACCGGCCGCGAGCGCCGCGGTGACCGTCGCGCGATCGTGCGTCGCCGACAGGATGACCACCGGCACGCCGGGATAGTCGAGCTGCATGTCGGCGAGAAAATCGAGCCCGCGCGTGCCCGGCAGCGCGAGGTCGAGCAGCACCAGCGCGATGTCGGGATCGTCGTCCAGCGCTGCCTCGGCTTCGGCGCGGTCGTGGGCGACCGAGACTTCGGTGCCCGGAGTCAGCTGCGGCAGCAGTTGCGACAGCGCTTCGAGAATAAGCGGGTGATCGTCGACCACGAGGACACGCATGGTTCCCTCCACTGGGAGTTGATGGCGGCGTCCGCTCGCTTGCGGATGCCGGGTCGCCGACAGGGGGCGGCCGGGAACAGAACGCTATGCCAGAGCGGCCATGCGTGCACCTGCCAGAAACGACAGGATCCCGCTGCGTGCCGCGCGTTGCGGCGCGCGGCGCTGCGGTCAGCCGTCGCGCGTCGTGCCGCCTTCGCGCTGCTGTTCGAGCAGCTCCTGGCGCAGCGTGCGCAGGCGGGTCTCGACCACCGACGACTGGTAGAAGTCGCCGTCGCCCGCCTTGACCGCGAGTTCGAGCTGCGACACGGCGGCGCGCAGGTCGCCCCGCGAGGCGAAGAGCTCGGCCTGGTGCCTGTGCTGCTGCATCCGGTTGCCGAGCGTCGCGTAGGCCTTGGCGGCGGTGCGGTGCAGGCGTCCGTCGGTGGGGAAGCGGAGGAGTTCGCGCTCCGCGAACGCCGCGGCGTCGCGCGCGCGGTTGGCGGCGATCAGCGCGTCGGGGTAGTCGTAGATGAACTGCATCTTGTTCGGATAGCGGGCAAGCGCGTCCTCGAAGCGCTTGAGCGCGAGATCGATGTCGCCGGCCTCCTGGTACACGTGCGCGGCGATCGCGTCGATCATCGGATGCGGCGGCGCCACTTTCTCGAGCGCGACGAGCTCCGACTTGGCGCGCGTCGTGTTCTGCGCGCGCAGCAGCGACGCGACCAGCCCGTAGCGCGCGGCGAGCTCGTTGTTGAACTTGCGCTCGGCGATCGCGTGGTCGAAGCCGGCGACGGCCTCCTTCGGCGTCCCGTTGTAGCTGCGCAGCAGCGCGCGGACGAAGTCGAAGTCGATCGAGTCCGGCACCTGGCGGTAAGGCTTGCCCTGCGCGCGCGCCTGCGCCTCGGCGATGCGCTCGTAGGTGATGGGGTGGGTGCGCAGGTACGACGGCGCGCCGCTGTCCGAGAACCGGCTCACCCGCTGCAGGCGCTCCATGAACACCGCCATCGAGTTCACGTCGAAGCCCGCCGCTTCGAGGCGCTGGAAGCCGATGCGGTCGGCTTCGTACTCGTTGTCGCGGGTGAAGTTGAGCTGCTGCTGGATGGCCAGCGCCTGTGCCGACGCGAGCGCGGCCGACGCCGTCTGGCCGCCGTTCGGGCCGCCGGAGCGGGCCGCCGCGATGGCGACGGCGAGCGCGGCGAGTTGCAGCAGCGTCGAGTTCTTCTGCGCCGACATCATGCGCGCCAGATGGTGCTGCGTGACGTGCGAGATTTCGTGCGCCAGCACGGCGGCGAGCTCGGATTCGTTCTGCGCGAGCAGGATGAGGCCGGTGTTGATGCCGATGTAGCCGCCGGGCAGCGCAAAGGCGTTGATCGACGAATCGGGAACGGCGAAGAACTCGAATTCCTGGTGCGCGTCGGGGACGGACGCGACCAGCCGGTGGCCGAGGTCGTTCAGGTAGTCGTTGACCTCGGGGTCGTCCATGTACCCGCCCTGCGCGCGAATCTGGCGGATCACCGTCTCGCCGAGCTTGCGCTCCTGCGCCGGCGCCAGCGCCGCCTGCGATTCGTCGCCGAGATCGGGCAGCCGCTGCGCGTAGGCCGCCCCGGCTCCCGGGAGCGCCGGCACCAGCGGCTGCACGAGCAGCGCGAGCGCGGCGACGGCCGCGACGACGCGCTGGCGCTTGCGGCCCCTGCGGCGAGCCGCTGCGGCGGGGGGCGGGGAAGACAGGTGTCGGATCGGCATCGAGGGGGTCGGCGTCGGCCGGACGCGCTAATGCTAAGATGCCGGCCGTCGTCCGAAGTTCAAGTCAAGGAGTCCCGACGTGACAGGCACGGCAGGCCATTTTACCCATTTTGACGCGGCGGGACAGGCGCACATGGTCGACGTCGCCGCCAAGGAAGTCACGAGGCGCGTCGCGGTGGCCGGCGGGCGCATCGTGATGCAGCCGGCGACGCTGGCCGCCGTCGACGCGGGCACGGCGAAGAAGGGCGACGTGCTCGGCGTCGCAAGGATCGCCGCGATCCAGGCCGCGAAGCGGGCCGCGGACCTCATCCCGCTGTGCCATCCGCTGCCGCTGACGCGGGTGGCGGTCGAGTTCACGTCCGACCGCGAAAGCAGCGCGATCGAGATCGTCGTCACGACCGAAACCCTCGACCGCACCGGCGTCGAGATGGAAGCGCTGACCGCGGTCGCCGTGGGCCTGCTGACCATCTACGACATGTGCAAGGCCGCCGACCGGGGCATGCGGATCGAGGGCGTGCGCCTGATCGAGAAGTCGGGCGGCAAGTCGGGGCACTGGGTGGCGGGTGAGTAGGCACTAACGGAGCGACCCAGTCCGGTCGCTCGGTCCAACGGGTTCCGGTCCCCTAGACTCGGCGCGCGGCCGCAACCTGCGCCTCAGAGATTCCGCTCAAACAACGTCACGACACGAGCGTTCATGGCAGCGTGGAATGCAACGCGATCGAATCCCTCGGCGTCGCCACAAGGAAGTGGCGGTCCCGTCAATCGGCATGGAACGACGAACGAGTAGTGTCTCGCACCAGGCGCCGAATCGAACTCCACCCGAGCGCCGAGGGCCCGGTTGATCAAGCCGGCATTGGTCGCCTCGGGCACGTTGACGTCTTGCTGACCACTCCAAAGCTGCACAGGTGCTGTGACATCGAGCTACTGCGGTCACCGTTGAATGCCAGCTCCTGGCCGGGTCGAGTCCGTCGACTTCGACCTCCCGGGCGGTTGCATTTCGCCCCGAGCATCGCGATAGTGGCGGCATGAAGCTGTCGCTGCTCCTGTCGTCGGCCGCCGCCTGCTCGCGCGAAGGCTCGGCCATTGGCGAGGGCCTCGTGTGGCTCTTCACGCGGGTGGCCTGGACGACCATCGCGGTGCTCGCCGTTGCCGTGATCTCCGGCGCGATCGTCGGCCACCGCAAGCGGGCGATCGTGCGCCAGGTGGCGTGGCACGTGCTGTGGGGCGTCGTTCTCCTGGTCGTCGGCGCCGCTGCCAGCCTGCTGGCGCTGCAGCTCCGGGAGTCCTGGCGGTTCGCCCAGGCGGAGCGCGACGCGGCGACGACCGCGGCCTGGATGGCGCCACTCGCGAATCCACCCGCCGGCGAGCTGGATCGGGCGCTGGCGGCGGTGGTCGACAGCGACGGCGCGAGCGCCCCCGGGCGGCGCCTGTACCTGATCGTGGCACTGCCGGAGGTGTTCGAGCGCGTCGCCGGGCCGCTCAACCCGCAGGAACGCGCTGCCGTCCTCGTCGTCGCGGCTCGACTGCGACGCGAGAACGCCGAGCGCGCGCTGGGCAGCCACACGGATAACCTCGACCGGCTCGATTCCGCGGCATGGTGGCTCATCGAAAAACCCGACCTGCCGGCGGCGCTGCAACCGTGCGCGGGACGCTCCGCGTGCACCGTCGGCGTGCTTGAGTGGGCGGACAAGTGGTGCGCGCGAGCATTGGACGCGTGCCGCGCTGCGCTCGATCCGGCGCGCCTGGCCGCGGCCGAAGCGCTGGTCGCGGCCGACCAGCACGCCGCCGGAAAACTCAGGGACATTCGCAGCCGCCTGCAAACGGCGCCGCGCCCCGCTGCCGGCAGCTGACGCGCGGGCGATGACGCATCGGCAACAGGCGTGCGCCCGTGCGAACGGCCATGGGTTGACCGAAGTTCCGCGGCAGCCTCGAACAGCAGGACCTGGCCGGTCGAGGTCGCGCGCCGGGGCAGCCTCGACGCCCGGCATCGCTGCGGGACGGGGGCGCCCCCCCGGGGAATGCTGCGGGCTATCGGACGCTGGCTGCGTGGCGCAGCCGTCGGGCAACGCCGATGCGCGAGGTAACGCCGGCGACGATCACGGCGTGTCCTGTCCTCTGGGCATCGGGGGTGGCGGCGCCGTCGTGCGCGCTCACGGTGCCTTGCGGGCGCCGTCGCCCTGACCCTTCATGCTTTGCGCCCACGCCAGGTTGTTCTTCGCGAGCGGGTAGTCCGGCCGCAGCGCGAGCGCCTTCTCGCAGGCGGCGATGCCGGCATCCCAGCGCTTCATCGCGTTGTTGGCGGCACAGACGTTGTTGTGGGCGTCGGCATTGGACGGGTCGAGGGCGAGCGCCTGCTCCGCCACGGCGATCGCAGCGTCGAACCGGCTCGCCTGATACTGGCGAAGGCTCTCGTTCACCCGATCGCGCGACTCCTGCAACCGCGCATGGTCGGAAGGAACAGGCCGTGGCACGACCTCGTCAACGGGCCGCAGCTGACCATTGGCCGTCGCGACGATGCTGCCCGCGGGACAGAGCGCCGCCTTGCTGCGGTCGACGATCGTGAACTCGGTCATCGTCGGCCCCGTCAGCATCATGCCGAGCGGCATCATGTCGACGGCGCAATAGATTCGGCCGCGCTCGAGCCTCCCCCACCACGACGCCGCGCCCCACTCCTTCGCCGCAGCGACGTAGTCCCGGGATTCGATGCGGTAGTGGTCGCGATTCTCCACGACCATGTAGCCGAAGAGTCCCAGGACGACGACGAGGAAGGCGATCGCCGCGCGCGGCATGGCTTGCGCGAACTTCGGGAACGTCATGCCCACCGCTGCGGCCCACGCCAGCGGCAGAAAGAGGTAGTAGCGCAGCTCGTGCGACTGTGGGAGCGTCGCCACGAAGCACAGCACGACCAGCGCGCCTGCGCTCGCCACGACGCCGCGCCGGCCCTCGGTGCGCACGAGGAGCGCGACCATGGAGGTGAGATAGAAGACGACGCCCACCACCCAGAAGCCGCCCATGCGGAAGGCCAGCCAGGCATTCCCCTGGTCGATGATCCAGCGCGGGCGGTGGTCGTAGCCTGTCGGGTGCCCGATCTCGAGCATCGAATGCGCGAAAAGGCGCATCGCCCCGTAGTCCTTGAGGGGGGGCGGCCGCTGGTTCGCCACACCCTGCGCGGCGGCATCCAGGCTGTATGGCAGCAGGTCGCCGACCATGGGCACGCGCACCGGCCAGAATGGGTTGCCGTAGGCGATGAGGTTGGCAAGGTAGGGCAGCGCCGCGGCGAGCGCCGCCACGCCGACGGCTGCGGCGATTTGCCGCGGCCGCCAGCCGATCGCGGCGGACCGATGCCGCGCGACGACAGCGAACACCAGGATCAGCAGCCCCGCGACGGGCACGAGCTGGAACTTGGACCAGCAGGTGCCCACAAGACCTGCGAGGCCGCCCAGGAAGACGAGGCGCGCGCGACGCTCCGGGTAAAGGTAGAGGGCAAGGCACGAGCTTGCCCCGAGCGCGAGCAGCGAATTGGAGAAGAGGTCGACGTAGCTCGCCGCGGCGTGGATCACGACCATCGGCGCGGTGAGTGCAATCAGCGCCACGAGCCAGAACCGCGCGTTGAGCGCAAGATGGCACCAGGCGAGGAATGCCGCAAAGGCGAGCCAGCCGACGGCGCCCGTCGCGTTGACCGTGCCCGTCAGGTGCCAGAGGAGGCCCTGCACGACGTGTGGCAGCGGTGGGAAGCCCTGGTAAGAGAGCTCCATCGCGTCGTTCATCGTGTACGGGATGGGCAGTCCACCGCGTTTCGCGGCGAACGGCAGGTGGTATGCGAATGTGTCCCAGCGCGTCTCGAGACGAAGGATCGAGCGCAGCGCGAGATCGCCGAGCGCCGTCACGGCGGCGAGCGCGCACGGAATGGACACCGCGAGCAAGACCCGCCGCAGCGTGTGCAGGCGCTCGGTGTCGCTCACAGCCATGAGGTTCCCGGTTCGTTCACTCGCGCCACGTCGCATTCGGGAATCCCGGATTGTATACGTCGCGCCTGCCCGGTTGATCAAAGCCGCGTTGGCGAAGTAACCGGAAGAGCACGGGCGGCGGGCATTCTCTCCCGGCGAGCCCGCGACCGTCCGTTAGCGAAAGGTCGAGGGAACGTACTCGGCGGGACAGGTGGACGACCCCGTCCACGCGGTGCCGTCGGCGTTGGGCGTCAGGAATATCTGGCAGGGCGTGCCGATGCCCGTTCGCACCCCGCCGATCCCGACGTCGATGACCCCGCCGTCCTTGACATGCAGGTGACTTATCACGCCGGGCGTCGACACGCCGTGTCCGCAGCCGGCCTGATCTTCGTTGCCAGGCCAGGCCCCGGAAGTCGCGTAGTACAGGAACACCGCGGTCTTGCACGCTCCGGCAAAGGCGATGGCTTCGGACAGTTTCGCGCGAATCGTGTACGACTTGTAAGTGGGAAGCGCCACGGCGGCGAGGATGCCGACGATGGCCACCACGATCATCAGTTCGATGAGCGTGAATCCCGAATCCGGGCCGCCTGCAGTCGAGCTTCTCCGCTGCAGGGGCGTTCCGGCGGCAGCCGGCACCGGCTCCGGCGGGCTCCGTCCTGCGACGACCGTTCCCCGAACACGCATCATGCGCTCCCCGATCAGGATGCGAATGGGCGAACGCTACACCGGTTGCGCGATGCGCGGCATCCGCAACATTACTCAGGGGTTAGGGGGCCTGCGGCGGGTGCGCCGCGTTCGCGGCCCGGCGCGCGCGCAACGCCGGGCGAAGGCGGAATCCGGGCGGCGGGCACCGGCGGCGCCCGCGCAGCGCCGGCGCTATCGGATGCGGGTCGGCCCGGCTGCGATCACTTCGCGCGGGCAGCCTTCGGCGAACAGCTTGAAGTTCTCGATGAACCGCGCCGCCAGCGCGTCGTACTTGGCGTCGTACTCCCGGCGGCTGGGCCAGGTGCCGGCCGGGTCGAGCAGTTCGGCGGGCACGCCGGCGCACTCCTGCGGCACGTCGAATCCGAACACGGCATCCTTGCGGAACGGCACGTGCTCCAGCTTCCCGCCGAGCGCGGCGTCGAGCAGCGTGCGCGTGTGACGGATGCTGATGCGCTTGCCGACGCCGAAGGGGCCGCCGGTCCAGCCGGTGTTCACCAGCCAGCAGGTCGCTCCGTGTCTCAGCATCTTGGCGCGCAGCAGTTCGGCGTAGACGTGCGGCCGGTGCACCATGAAGGGGGCGCCGAAGCAGGTGCTGAAGGTGATCTCCGGTTCCGTGCCGAGCCCAACCTCGGTGCCGGCGATCTTGCTCGTGTAGCCGGAGATGAAGTGGTACATCGCCTGCTCGGGGGTGAGCCGCGAGATGGGCGGCATCACGCCGGATGCGTCGCAGGTGAGGAAGATGACGTTCGACGGGTGCCCGCCCATCCTCTCGAGCAGCGCGTTGTCGATGAAGTGCAGCGGATAGGCGCCGCGCGTGTTCTCGGTCACCGACGCGTCGTTGAGGTCGAGTCGGCGCGTCAGAGGATCGATGGTGACGTTCTCGAGCACGGTGCCGAAACGCCGCGTGCAGGCGTGGATCTGCGGCTCGGCCTCGGGCGAGAGCCGGATCACCTTGGCGTAGCAGCCGTCCTCGATGTTGAACACGCCGCTTTCGCTCCAGCCGTGTTCGTCGTCGCCGATCAGGCGGCGGGCGGGATCGGCGGAGAGCGTCGTCTTTCCCGTCCCCGAGAGGCCGAAGAAGATCGCGGCGTCGCCGTCGGGCCCGACGTTGGCCGAGCAGTGCATCGACATCACGCCGTCCAGAGGCAGCAGGTAGTTGAGCACGGTGAAGATCGTCTTCTTGATCTCGCCGGCGTACGCCGATCCGCCGATGATGGCGATCCGGGCGGCGAAGTTCACGATGATGAACGTCTGCGTGCGCGTGCTGTCGATCAGCGGCGAGGCGTGGAAGTCCGGCGCGCAGATGACCGTGAATTCGGGCACGTGCTTCCGGTACGCGTCCAGGTTGCGCGGCTTGGCGAACATCGTCCGGGCGAACAGCGAATGCCAGGCCTTCTCGGTGATGATGCGCACCGGCAGCCGGTGGTCGGGATCGGCGCCGGCGTAGCAGTCCTGCACGAACACGTCGCGCCCCTGCAGGTAGGCCTGCATGCGGCTGAGCAGCGCGCTGAAGTTCGGCGGCGTGAAGGGCCGGTTGTGCTCGCCCCACCACACCCTGTCCTCGGACGTCGCCTCGCGCGTGACGAACTTGTCGGGGGCGGCGCGCGCGGTGTGCTTGCCGGTGCCGACGACGAACGGGCCGTCGGCGGCGATGTGCCCCTCGCGGCGGAAGACGGCCTCTTCGTAGAGCGCAGGCTCGGGCAGGTTCCAGTAGATGCGGCGCAGATGGGAAAGGCCGTGGTTTTCGAGCCCGAACACGCTTGCGGCACGCGCCGCCTCGCGCTGCGCCGGCGTGGCGGCGGAGAGATGGTCGCTCACAGCCAGTCCCTTATCAGCTTGCGCGAGCCGAGGAAGATTTCGTTCGGGGCATTGGGATCGAGCGCCCACTGGATGCGGTCGATGCCTTCCTTGATCTCCTTCAGCGTGCCGCAGAAGGACATGCGCAGGTGGCCTTCCATGCCGAATTCCTTGCCCGGCACGACGACGACCCGGACCTTCTCGAGCAGGAAGTCGGCCAGCTTCTGCGAGCTCTTTTCGTAGGCGCTGAAATCGGGGAACGCGTAGAACGTCCCGGCCGGCTTCACCACCTTCACGCCCGGAATCGCCGACAGCCGCGCCACCATCACGTCGCGGTTGTTCTCCAGCGTCACGCGCAGCGCGTCGATCGAGTTCTGGACGCCGTTGAGCGCGCCGACCGCCGCCCATTGCGACGGCGTCGCCGGCCCCGACGTCTGCTGCGACTGGATGTTGGTCATCGCCTTGACGAGATCGCGGTTGCCGACGGCCCAGCCGATGCGGAAGCCGGTCATCGCGTACATCTTCGACACGCAGTTGACGACGACGAGCTTCGAGCCGTCGACGTCCTCGCCGGTGAACGCGTAGGCGTTGGTCGACTGGCGGCCGTCGAAGACCAGGCGATTGTAGGTGTCGTCCATGATCAGCCAGATGTCCTTCTGCTCGCACAGTTCGACGACCTGCCGGACGAAGTCCTCCGAGTACATCGCGCCGCTCGGGTTGTTCGGGCTGTTGAGGATGATGACCTTGGTGTACGGGCCGACGGCCTGCGCGATGTCGGCGATCGACGGCTCGAACGAGCCGTCCGCGGCGCGGACCGGCACCGGCACGCCGCCGGCCAGCTTCACCATCTCGGGGTAGCTGACCCAGTAGGGAACGGGCAGGATCACCTCGTCCTTGGGATCGAGCAGCGCGTACAGCGCCACCATGATCGACTGCTTGGCACCGCTCGAGACGATCACGTTCTCCGGCTTCACCGCGCGGTCGTAGTGCTGTTCGGTGTAGCGGATCACGGCTTTCTTCAGCGCCGGGATGCCGTCGGCGGGCGTGTAGCGCACCTCGCCGGTGTTGAGCACCGCGGTGCAGCCGATGATGGCGTCGATCGGGGCGCGGCTCTTGGGTTCGCCGCCGCCGAGGTGGATGACGGGTTCGCCCTTGTCACGCAGCAGCGCGGCCGTCTCGTTGAGTTTTAGGGTCGCCGATTCGGCGATGGACAAGGCTAGTTGGCTTAGCATGGCGGGCGGCGCGTCCGGTGGAAGGAGGCTAGTGCGCGGCGCCCGGCGGACCGGGACGGTGCGCTTGGAGGAAACGGACGGGGAGCAAGCCCGCCGCTGATCGGTCGGTTCTGGTGCGGTGCATTGACGCGAATTCCGGGGCAGGACACACACTCGAAGCGTTCAATTTGCTGCAGTGCATTATACACGATTGGCCCGGTGGTTGGACCACTTGACCAAGGTACGCCGTCGGCCTACCATCGGAAACGATTCGTCGACGCTGACCTGCGGGCAGCGGCTCGCGGACCGCCGGCAGAGAATCCGGCCAGGGAAGGAGTCCTTCGTGCCGCTGCAAACGGTTGAGCCGCGACGGCTGTATCGCCAGATCGCGGAGCAGATTGCGCGCCTCATCGGGAGCGGCGAGTGCGCGCGCGGGTCGCGCCTCCCGTCCGAGCGCGAACTCGCCACGTTGCTCGGCGTGTCGCGCACGTCGGTCCGCGAGGCGGTGATCTCGCTCGAGATCGCCGGCCTGGTCGAAGTCCGCGTCGGCAGCGGGATCTTCGTCACCGGCCCCATCGCCGCCGCCGCCGACATCCGCGGCGACAAGGGCCCCGCCCCGTTCGAACTCCTCGATGCACGCAAGCTGGTCGAAGGCGAGATCGCCGCGCTGGCGGCGGCCAACGCCGGGCCCGCCGACGTCGCCGGGCTGCAGGAATCCATCGCGCGAATGACCGCGCACGTCGACGACTTCGCCATCCGCGAGGACGCCGACCGCGATTTCCACTTCGGCATCGCCAACGCGACCGGCAACGGTTCGCTGGAACTCGTCGTCGAAGGCCTCTGGAATCAGCGCTCGGAACTCTGGGGGAGGCTGCAGCGCCACTTTCACACCGACGCGCTCGCGCGGCAGACGATCGGCGACCATGCCGCGATCCTCGCCGCGATCGCGGCGCGTGATCCCGGCGCCGCGCGCGCCGCGATGCACCAGCACCTCGACCGTGTCGTCCGTTTCTTCGAGCGCAGCATGACCGATGCAGTCGCCGGCGAAAGGCAAGCCGCCGCGGCCATGGAGGGCGGGAGCTGACGTAACATGGGCACGAGTTCAGGCCGGGGCCGTGCCCCGGCGTGGTCCACCCGGGCAAGTGACACAACCAGGAGAATCGCTATGAAGCAGATTTGGCAACGTGCAGCGGTAGGGCTGCTCGCCGCAGCCGTCGCGTCGACGGTCGCGGCCAAGGAATTCCGCAATTCGGACGTCCATCCTGCCGACTATCCGACGGTGATGGCCGTGAATTACATGAGCGACATCATCAGCAAGAAGACCAACGGCAAGCACACGATCAAGACCTTCTTCGGCGGCACGCTCGGCAGCGAGAAGGACACCATCGAGCAGACCAAGCTCGGCGGGCTCGATCTCGTGCGCATCAACGTCGCGCCGATGAACAACATCGTGGCCGAGACGATGGTGCCGACGATGCCGTTCCTGTTCCGGTCGAAGGAGCACATGCGCAAGGTGCTCGACGGCCCGATCGGCGACGAGATCCTCAAGGCGGCCGAGGCGCAGGGCTTCATCGGCCTCGCGTTCTACGACTCGGGCGCCCGCTCGCTGTACACGGTTAAGAAGCCGGTCAAGTCGCTGGCCGACGCCAAGGGGATGAAGATCCGCGTCCAGCAGTCGGACCTGTGGGTCGCGCTGCTGCAGGCGATGGGCGCCAATGCGACGCCGATGCCCTACGGCGAGGTCTACACGGCGCTGAAGGTCGGCACCGTCGACGGCGCCGAGAACAACTTCCCGTCGTACGACACGTCGCGCCACTTCGAGGTCGCCAAGTACTACGCGATGACCGAGCACTCGATGGCGCCGGAGATGCTGCTGATGTCGAAGAAGGTCTGGGATACGCTCACGCCGGACGAGCAGAAGATCTTCCGCGAGGCGGCGAAGGAATCGGTGCCCTACATGCGCAAGCTGTGGGACGAGAAGGAAGCCAAGTCCAAGGCGGCGGTGATCGCCGGCGGCGCGCAGGTCGTCGAGGTCGACAAGAAGTCGTTCCAGGACGTGATGGGTCCGGTGTACGACAAGTTCATCACGACGCCGAAGCTCAAGGACCTGGTCAAGCGCATTCAGGACACCAAGTAGGTCGTCAATCCGCCGCCCGGCGCCCTGGTGCGCCGGGCGGATTCACGAAGCGAGGTCGTCGTCATGTTCACACGGTTCAACGCCGCGCTGGCGAAGTTCTGCATGGTCGTCGCCGTGATCGGCCTGCTGGTGATCGTCGCGTGCGTGCTGATCCAGGTCTTCGGACGCTACGTCCTCAACGACACGCCGACATGGGCCGAAGCGCTGGCGCTGGTGCTGGTGCTGTGGGTCACGATGCTCGGCGCCGCGGTCGGCGTCCGCGACGCCGGACACATCGGCATGGAATCGCTGCTGGTGTGGGTGTCGGAACGACTGCGCCGCAAGCTCGAGATCGTCATTCACCTGCTGTCCGCACTGTTCGGCGCGATGATGGCGTGGCAGGGTACGATCCTCGCCGAGTCGGTGATGGGCTACAAGATCCCGACGCTCGGGCTTCCCGAAGGTCTCAATCACGTGCCGGTGGCCGTCGCCGGCGTGTTGATCGTGCTGTTCTCGATCGAGCACATCATCGCGCTGGTCAAGGGCGAGGAAGTGATCCCGTCATGGTACTGACCGGCGCATCCGCCGGCCGCACTGAAGCGATCCTCTCATGGCACTGACCATCCTCTCCGTCGTCTTCCTGGCGCTGCTGATTCTGGGCGTTCCCGTCGCGTTCGCGATCGGCCTGTCGGCGGTCGTCACCATCCTGTACGAGGGCCTGCCGGTCGCGGTCGTCTTCGGCCGGATGGTTTCGGGGATGACGGTGTTCTCGTTCCTCGCGATCCCGTTCTTCATCTTCGCCGGCGAGCTGATGCTCTACGGCGGCATCGCGAAGCGCATCGTCAACCTCGCCAACAGCCTGGTCGGACACGTCCGCGGCGGGCTCGGGATGTCGAACGTCGTCGCCTGCACGCTTTTCGGCGGCGTCTCCGGGTCGCCGGTCGCCGACGTGTCGGCGATGGGCGCGGTGATGATCCCGATGATGAAGAAGGAGGGCTACGACGCGGACTACGCGGTCAACGTGACCACGCACGCCGCGCTGGTGGGCGCGCTGATGCCGACCAGCCACAACATGATCATCTATTCGCTGGCGGCCGGCGGCAAGGTCTCGATCGCCGCGCTGATCCTCGCCGGGCTGCTGCCGGCGGTGGTCCTCACCGTCTGCAATCTGGTGGCTGCATACCTGGTTGCGATCAAGCGCGGCTACCCGGCGGGCACCTTCCCGGGCTGGAGCATCGTCGCGCACTCGCTCGCGGCGGCGCTGCCGGGGCTGTTCGTCGCCGTGATCATCGTCGTCGGCATTCTCTCGGGCGTGTTCACCGCGACCGAGTCGGCGTCGGTCGCCGTGCTCTACGCGCTGGTGATCACCGTGTTCGTCTACCGCAGCCTGTCGTGGGACGACTTCCTCAAGGCGGCCGCGCGCGCGGTGAAGAAGACCGGCGTCGTCCTGCTGCTGATCGGCGTGTCGGCCACGCTGGGGTATCTGATGAGCCTCTACAGCGTCGCCGAAGTCACCGGCGCCGCGCTGTCCAGCCTCACCAGCTCGCCGTGGATCATCTTCATGCTGGTGAACATCATCCTGTTCCTGCTGGGTACGTTCCTCGACATGGCGGCGACGATCCTCATCTGCACGCCGATCTTCCTGCCGATCTGCCAACAGTACGGCATGGACCCGGTGCAGTTCGGCATGGTGATGCTGATCAACTGCGCGCTGGGCCTCAACACCCCGCCGGTGGGAACGACGCAGTTCGTCGGCTGCGCCATCGGCGAGATATCGGTCGAGCAGGTGATGAAGACGATCGCACCGTTCTACCTGTCGCTGACCGCGGCGCTGATGATCGTGACCTACGTCCCGGCGTTCTCGCTGTGGCTGCCGCAGACGTTCGGGTACATGCCGCGATAGCGACGGGACCCATCCCTTAACCGTGCAGGCGGAGGGAAGATTTCCGCCCGCCGCTCCCGATCCCGGAAACCCATGCCGCTGCTCCTGAGTCGCACCGCGCTGTCGTCGCTCCCCGCGAGCGTTGCCGTCCCGCGCTACGAAATCGACACGGTGCCCGTCGGCATCGTCCACATCGGCATCGGCGCTTTCCACCGCGCGCACCAGGCGGTCTACACCGACGACGCGCTCGCGCTCGCCGGGGGGCCGTGGGGAATCTGCGGGATCAGCCTGCGCTCGCCCGACGTGCGCGAGCGGCTGAACGCGCAGGACTGCCTGTACACGGTGGTCGAGAAGGCGCGCGCAGGCACCGCTTATCGCGTCGTCGGCAGCGTGCGCGAGGTGCTGTTCCGCGGCAACGATCTCGACGCGATCCTCGCCCGGATGGTGGCGCCGGCGACGCGGATCGTGTCGCTGACGATCACCGAGAAGGGCTACTGCCACGATCCGGCGCGCGGCGAGCTCAATCTCGCGCATCCCGACGTCGTGCACGATCTCGCGCTGCCCGAGGATCCGGTGTCGGCGATCGGCCTCGTCGTGCTGGCGCTCGACCGGCGGCGCGCCAGCGGCGCCGGCCCGCTGACGGTGCTGTGCTGCGACAATCTTCCGCACAACGGCCGCCTGGTCGAAGGCATGGTCGGCACGTACGCGCGCGAGCGCGATCCGGCGCTCGCCGCCTGGATCGCCGCCAACGTCACGTTTCCGTCGACGATGGTCGACCGCATCGTTCCCGCCACCACCGAGTCCGACCTCGCCGACGTCGATGGCGCGCTGGGCCTGCTCGACGCCGCGCCGGTCGTGTGCGAGCCCTTCCGGCAGTGGGTGATCGCCGGCGAGTTCGCCGCGGGCCGGCCGGCGTGGGAGCGCTCGGGTGCGCAGTTCGTCGCCGACGTCGCGCCGTTCGAGGCGATGAAGCTGCGGCTGCTCAACGCCAGCCACTCGATGTTCGCGTACCTCGGCTACCTCGCCGGCTTCGAGACCATCTGGCAGGTGGCCGCGCAGCCGGATTTCGTCGCGCTGATGCGCGCGCTGATGGACGAGACGACGCCGACGCTGGCGCTGCCGGCCGACGTCGACCTTGGCGCGTACAAGGCCGCGCTGGTCGAGCGCTTCGGCAATCCCGCGCTGCCGCACAGGACGCAGCAGATCGCGATGGACGGCTCGCAGAAGCTGCCGCAGCGGCTACTGGGCACCGTTCGCGACAACCTGGCCGCCGGCCGGCCGATCGACTGCGCGGCGCTTGCCGTCGCCGGCTGGATGCGCTACGTCGCGGGCATCGACGAGGCGGGGCGCGCGATCAGGGTTTCGGACCCGCTGGCCGCCGATTTTGCGCGCGTCGTCGCGGAACACGGCGCCGACACGGCAGGGCTCGCCCGCGGGCTGCTCGACCTGTCCGCCATCTTCGGCACCGACCTGCCCGCGGACCCGCGCTTCGTCGTGCCGGTCACCCGCGCGCTGGCGTCGCTGTTCGCCGAAGGTGCGGCGCGCACGGTGGCGGCTGCGGCGCGCCGCCAGTCCCCCGTTCTCTAGCCAGGAGCGTCGATGATCCCGCTGACACTGAACCCCGACCGCCTGTTTCCGTCCGACCCGGCGACGCGCGGCCTCGCCCGCCGGCTTTACGCCACGGTGAAGGACCTGCCGATCATCAGCCCGCACGGCCACACCGACCCGCAGTGGTACGCGGACGACCAGCCCTTCGACAACGCTTCCGCGCTGTTCATCACGCCCGACCATTACGTGTTCCGGATGCTCTACAGCCAGGGCGTCCGGCTCGAGGACCTCGGCATTCCCAGGATCGACGGCGGGCCGGTCGAGACCGACGCGCGCAGGATCTGGCGGACGTTCGCGGGGTTCTGGCACGTCTTTCGCGGCACGCCGACGCGCGTCTGGCTCGACCACGCCTTCCACGACATCTTCGGCATCCGCGAGCGGCTGACGCCGGAATCGGCCGACCGCGTGTTCGACCGCATCAACGACTGCCTCCGACAGCCGGCTTTCCGGCCGCGCGCGCTGTTCGAGCGCTTCAACATCGAGGCGATCGCGACCACCGAGTCGCCGCTCGACCCGCTCGTCCACCACGCCAGGCTCCGCGCTTCGGGGTGGAAGGGCCGCGTCGTCACCGCGTATCGGCCCGACCCGGTCGTCGATCCGGACTTCGACGGCTTTCGTGCCAACGTGGCGAAGTTCGGGGCGATCGCCGGCGAGGACACGGCGACGTGGAGCGGCTACCTCGCCGCGCACCGCAACCGGCGCGCCTTCTTCATCGGCATGGGCGCGACGTCGACCGACCACGGCCACCCGACCGCCCGCACCTGCGACCTCACGCCGGCCGACTGCCAGCGGCTGCTCGACCGCGCGCTGGCCGGGACCGCTTCGCCGGACGAGGCCGAGCAGTTTCGCGGGCAGATGCTGACCGAGATGGCGCGAATGAGCCTCGACGACGGCCTGGTCATGCAGATCCACCCGGGCTCGTGGCGCAACCACAACCCCGCGCTGTTCGCGCAGGTCGGGCGCGACAAGGGCGCCGACATTCCCACCCGCACCGACTACGTCGGAGCGCTGAAGCCGCTGCTCGACCGCTACGGCAACGAGACGAAGCTCACGGTGATCCTGTTCACGCTCGACGAGACGGTCTACGCCCGCGAGCTCGCGCCGCTCGCCGGCCACTATCCGATCCTGAAGCTCGGTCCGCCGTGGTGGTTCCACGACAGCCCCGAGGGCATGCTGCGCTTTCGCGAGCAGGCGACCGAGACAGCGGGTTTCTACAACACCGTCGGCTTCAACGACGACACGCGCGCTTTCCTGTCGATCCCGGCGCGCCACGACGTCGCGCGGCGGATCGACTGCCGCTTCCTCGCCACGCTGGTCGTCGAGCACAAGATCGACGAGGACGAGGCGTTTGAACTGGCACCGGAGCTTGCCCATGGCCTGGCCAAGCGTGCGTACCGGCTGTGAGCTGACGCGGTTCGCGGGCATCGCCGCCGCGGCGGCGATCGCGGTCGGCCTGGCGCTCCCGGCGCAGGCCGCGCATCCGATGCTCGGCGAGGACACCGGCACGCAGGGGACGGGGCGCTTCGAGCTGGAGATGGGCGGCGCGCGCGCCCGCGACGGCGACCTGCGCGCGAGCGAGTTCGGCGTGCAGCTCTCCGGCGGGGTCGCCGACGCCGTCGACCTCATCGTCCGCCCGGCATGGCTCGAGAACCGCAGCACGGGCGAGGGCGGCGCGACCGCCCGCGGCGCCGGAGACACGGCGCTCGACGTCAAGTGGCGGTTCTTCGACGGCGAGCCGTTCTCGTTCGGCACGCGCGTCGGGATCCTGGTTCCGACCGGCAACGCCGACGAGGGGCTGGGCCAGCGCAAGGCCTCGTTCCACGGCGTGCTGATGGGGCAGGCCAAGTACGACGAGTGGACGTTGATCGGCAACGCCGGCTACGTCCGGAATCCGATCGAAGGCGAGCGCAGCGGCCTGTGGTACCTGACCGCGTCGGCGCTCTGGCAGCCCGCCGAGCGCTTCAAGTTCTCGGCCGAAGCGGCGGCGTTCACGCTGCCGGACCCCGCGCGCAACGCGTGGCAGGCGGTCGCGCGCGTGGGCGTCATCGCGACGCTGACGCCGTGGCTCGACGTCGACGCCGGCTACCAGTTCCGTCTCAATCACGAGGCGCCGGTGCAGGTGATCCTCGCCGGGGCGACGATCCGCTGGTAGCCGGGGCGGCGATCCGCTGGTAATCTCCCGCCGATGAGAAGACTCGCGATCGCTTTCGCGCTGCTGCTGACGCTGTTCGCGCCGACGGCGGCCGCAGCAGCAGCAACGGCGGCGGCCGCCGACGCCAAGCCGGCCGAGGCGACGCTGAGCTTCGCCAACCGCGAGATCGCCGTGTTCCGGGCGTCGCTGCTGGGCTACGACCCGGCGACGCGCGCGCAGCGCTCGCGCGAGCGGATCGTGCGGCTGGACGGCGCCGATCTCGCGCTGCCGGTGCGGACGTTCGCGGTGATGGTCGGCGACATTCCCGGGCTTTCGCTCTACGTCGGCGACAACCGGATGTTCACGCTGGTCGCCGCCGACATCGATCCCGAGGACAGGCTGACGCTCGAGCAGCTCGGCGAGCAGGCGCGCACGGCGCTTGCGGCGGCGCTCGAGGCGCAGCTCGCCCAGCGCCGGTGGCCGATAGTGCTCAACGGAATGGCGCACGCCGCCGTCGCCGCGGCGATCCTCGGCGCCCTCGTCTGGCTGCTGCACCGCGTGGGCATGGTCATCCGCGGCTGGCTCACCCGGCGCCACGATGCGTTCGCCAGCACCGAGTCGCCGCACTGGGGCGAGTACCTGATCGATTTCCTGCTGCGGCTGATGCTGCTGGTGCGCTGGGTGATCATCGTGGTCCTCGGCTACGCCTGGCTCACCTACGCGCTCGAGCACTTTCCGCTGACGCAGCCGCTCGGCCACGAGCTGATCCGCTTCGTCGGGTCGCTGGCGCACTGGTTCGTCGCCGGCCTCGTCGACGCGCTGCCCGGCATTGCGACCATCGCCGTCATCATGTTCGTCACCCGCGCCATCGTCGAGGCCGTCGGCAGGTTCTTCGCCGGAGTCCAGAGCGGCAAGCGGCAGGTGAGTTTCGTGCACCGCGAAACCGTGAGCGCGACGCGCCGGATCGTGGTCTTCCTGGTCTGGGGATTTGCGGTCGCGGTCGCGTACCCGTTCATCCCGGGGTCCGGCAGCGAGGCGTTCAGGGGCCTGTCGGTGCTGCTCGGTCTCATGGTCTCGCTGGGGTCCACCGGGCTCGTCAACCAGCTGATGAGCGGGCTGGTCGTCGTCTACTCGCGGGCGCTGCGCAAGGGCGATTTCGTCATCCTCGACGGCGTCGAAGGCGTCGTCTCCGAGATCGGCTCGCTGGCGACCAAGGTCGTGACCATGCGCAACGAGGAGATCACGATCCCCAACTCGACGCTGATCGCCAACCCGATCCGCAATTATTCGAAGCTGGCGGGGACGCAGGGCACGATGCTCGCGACCAAGGTCACGATCGGCTACGACGCGCCGTGGCGGCAGGTGCACGCGATGCTCGAGCTTGCCGCGGGGCGCACGCCGGCGCTGCGGCAGGAGCCCAGGCCGTTCGTCTACCAGCGCGCGCTGTCGGATTTCTACGTCGAGTACGAGCTGTTCGCGTACACCGACCGGCCGCTGGAGCGCGCCGCGACGCTGTCGGCGCTGCACGCCGCCATCCAGGACGTGTTCAACGAGCACGGCGTGCAGATCCTGTCGCCGCACTTCATGGATCAGCCGGACCGGGCGGTCGTCGTGCCGCCGGACCAGTGGCACGCCGCTCCGGCGAAGCCGCCGGCGCCGTCCGCGCGCTGACCGCCGGCGCCGGCGCCCCGGCTCACCGCGCCATCGTCGAGTCGGCGGCGGTCGCGATCGCTTCGTTGGTCCGGTCGCCGGCGATGAGACCGTCGACCAGCTGGACGATGCGGTCGCAGCGCCGCGCCAGCCGCGGATCGTGGGTGACGATCAGGAACGCGGTGCCGGCCTGCTCGTTGAAGCGCCGCATCAGCGCGAAGATGTCGTCGGCCGAATGCGTGTCCAGGTTGCCGGTCGGTTCGTCGGCCAGCACCAGCGGCGGCGCCAGCGACAGCGCGCGCGCGATCGCGACGCGCTGCTGCTGTCCTCCGGAGAGCTTGCGCGGCAGGAAGTCGACGCGATCGGCGAGGCCGACGTCGGCGAGCAGCGCCTGGGCGCGCCGACGGTCGACGGCGGTGACCGGGCCGCGGGCGATGAGCCCGGGCATCAGCACGTTCTCCACCGCGGTGAACGCGGGCAGCAGGTGGTGAAACTGGAACACGAAGCCGATGCTGCTTGCCCGCAGCAGCGTGATCTCCTGCTCGGGCAGCGCCGCGGTCTCCCGGCCCAGCAGCCGGTACGAGCCCGACGTCGGCGGCTCCAGCAGGCCGATGAGGTTGAGCAGCGTCGTCTTGCCCGAGCCCGAAGGACCGACCAGCGCGGTGAACTCGCCGGCGCGGATCGAAAGGTCGATGCCGTGCAGGACCCGGGTCTCGACCTCGGTCCCCGTGCCGTAGGATTTCCGGATCGCGTCGAGTTCGAGCAGCGGACCGTCCATGGTCACATCCGGATCGCCTGCGCGGGATCGAGCCGCGCCGCGCTGCGCGCCGGCACCGCCGCGGCCAGCAGGCCCACGGCGACGGCGACCAGCGCCGCGGTCACGTACAGCGTCGGCGACAGGTCGAGGTCGAAGATCTGCGAGCCGTCGGCGTTGCGCGCGACCTTGAGGAACACGAACAGCATCAGCGACGACAGCAGCGAGCCGATGGTCGAGCCGGCGATGGCGACGATCGCCCCCTGCAGCAGGAACACGCGCTGGATCTTGCCGCGCGACGCGCCCATCGCGCGCAGGATGCCGATCTCGCGCCGCTTCTGCACGACCCAGACGACCAGCACGCTGGCGATGCCCAGCGCGACGATCAGGATCACGAACAGCCGGATCAGCGCCGTCGTGATGTCCTGCGCGTGGATCGCCGCCACCAGCTGGTCGAAGGTCTTCATCCAGCTGTCGAAGCTCTGCCCGGTCCTGGCGGCGAGGTCCTGCGCCAGCGCCTCGGCGCCGAAGAGCCGGTCGACGGTGACGTCGATCTCGGAGGCGCCGCCCGGCAGGTCGAGCAGGCTCTGCGCGGTGCGAAAGCCGACGAACACCGACGTCCGGTTGGCAGCCCGGCTGCCGAGGTCGAACAGGCCGGCGACGGTGTAGGCATCGCTCACCGCCGCGCCCTGCTGCGCGGTCTGCAGGCGGATGCGGTCGCCGACGGCGGCGCCCAGGTCCGCCGCGAGGTCGCGGCCGATGACCACGTCGCCGGCCTGCACGGCGAACCGGCCGGCGATCATCTTGTCGGTCAGGTGGATGATGCGGTCGTGGCGCGCAGGGTCGACGCCGATCAGGTTGACCGCCTTGCTCGCGTCGCCGCGCAGCGCGAAGCCCGCGCCGGAGACGATCGGCGACACCGCGCCGATCCCGGGCGTGCGCTCGAGCTCGGCGGCCAGCGCCTGCCACTGGTCGATCGAGCGCAGCCGCTGCGCGCGCGCCTCGATCCGCGGCAGCAGCGTCTCGCCGGCGGCGGGTGCCAGCTGCGGGCGCGAGACTTCCTGCCGCGGCGTGACGACGATGTGCGCCTGCGCGCCGAGCACGCGCTTGATGGTGTTCGCCTGCAGACCGGTGACCAGCGTGGTGATGAAGATGACCACCGCGACGCCGACCGACGCGCCGACGACGATCAGCGCCGTCTGGAAGCGGCCTTCGCGCAGGAAGCGCAGCGCGACGACCCACTCGAAGGGCATGGCCGGCTTCCCGGTGGGCGGCGCGTCAGCGGCCGCGCGCGCGCACGCGCTGGCCGGGGTCGACGCTGCCGCCGGACACGACCAGCGCGCCCGCGGCCACGCCGGTCGCGATCTCGGCGTCGGCGGCGGTGCGCGCGCCGATGCGCACCGGCTGCCGCGTCGCGACGCCGTCGCGGACGACCAGCACCCACGGCGACTCGCCCGCCGCGTCGCGGACCGCGGCCAGCGGCACGACGATCGCATCGGACCGGTCGGCGACCTCGATCTCGATCGACACCGTCATGTCGGCGCGCAGGAAGGCAGGCGGCTGCGGCACGCGGAACTTGGTCTCGACGGTGCCGCGCTGCACGTCGACGCCCGGCGCGAGGTAGACGAGCTCCGCCGCGAAGCGGTCGGCAGGATAGGCGTCGGCGGACACGACGGCGCGCTGACCGGCGCGCAGCACCGCGAGGTTCTTCTCGTCGACCAGCGCGGTGAGCCGCGCGTCGCCGTCCTGCGCCAGCGTGCAGAGCAGCTTGCCCGGCTGCACGACGTCGCCGGTCTCGACGCTGCGCGTGAGCACCGTGCCCGCGGCCGGTGCGCGGATCGTCGTCTGCGCGAGCTTGGCGGCGGCGGTCTCGCGCGCGGCGACCGCGGCGCGCAGCTGGTCGTCGAGCAGCCGGACCTCGGCGCCGGCCTGCACGCTGCCGAACTGCGCCTTCGCGGTCTCGAGCTGGCTCGCCGCCACCGCCGCCGCGCGCCGCGACTCGTCGAGCGCGGCCTGGCCGATGAAGCCCTGCGCGAACAGCTGCGCGCTGCGCTCGGCGGCGCGCCGCGCGACGCGCTCGTTCTCCTCGGCCTGGACCAGTGCCTGCTTCGCCGCAGGCAGCCCCGTCTCGCGCCATTGCGAAATCCGCGTCCGCGCGGTGCCCTCCTGCGCCTCGGCGGTCTTCAGCGACGCCGCGAGCTCGGCGCGGTCGAGCTCGATCAGCACCTGCTGCGCGGCCACGCGGTCGCCTTCGTCGACGCCGACGCCGACGACGCGTCCGGTGATCGTCGAGCCGATGGCGACGGTCGCCGGCGTCAGCACCCGGCCGCTGACGACGACCGTCTGCCGGATCCTTGCGGGCGTCGCTTCGATCACGTCGACGCGCGGCGCGGCGAACCAGTGAACCGCGAAAGCCGCGATCCCGACGGCGATGGCGGCGGGCACGGCGTACGCCCAGCGCGGCACCGGGGGAAAGGACATGCGGGAGGGAACGGCGGCAAAAGGGGCACGATTATCTCCCGCACGGCGACCGGGTGTCCATCGACTTCGGCGCCGCGCGGGCGCGGCGCCCGCGGCGGCCGGCTACTCGCGCCGGCGGGTGTCGATGAAGATCGTGACCGGGCCGTCATTGACCAGCGCCACCTGCATGTCGGCGCCGA
>CAIWHR010000067.1 GCA_903912485.1 uncultured beta proteobacterium
GCGCCCAGTGCTCGGCGATCAGCGCCGCGCACGGACCCCATACGCCGCCGATGGCGAGCCCGGTGACCAGACGCAGGACCATCCACTGCGACCAGGTGTCGACCAGGTAGACCGCTCCCATGCCGACCCCCAGCCAGACCAGCGCCAGCAGCAGCGCGAACCTTCGCCCGCAGTTCTCGGCGATGAGCCCGAACACGACGCTCCCGCCCATCGCGCCGACCATCGTCGCCGATCCGAGCAGACCGCCCTCCGGCAGCGTGATGCCGAGAACCTTCAGAAGCACCGGCATCGCGATCGCGAGAACGATCAGGTCGTAGCTGTCGAACAGGTACGCGACAAACGTTGCCCACAGCACGCGCCACCGGTGCGGACTGCCTCTCATCACCGCGCCGTCGGTCGTTGCCACGATACTCCCGTCCAGGAACTCCACCCCGAAGACGATCGCGTCTTCGGGCTGCTGCGCCGGCGCAGCCGTTCCGGAGCGTGAGTGTAACCGCAAGCGGCATCCCGTTCGCACCGACAGCGGCCGACATTTCGCGCTACACTCCTGCGTCTGCCCTCGATACGCTCGCCGGCACCTCAAGCTCCGAAATGCCCTCGCCTGGTAGCGCCAAAGCAGCGCTGATGAGCGATGCGCCATGCCACTTTTCGTCCGTGAACAAGGGCGAACATGGTGATGCATCGCGCATCGCCCGGCGCCTGCGCCCCGCCGTTGGCGCGATGGCTGCGCCGTGAGCGCGGCGCGAAGGGAAGGATGATTCTCGACCCGCAGCCTTTCCGCATCGACGACATGCTGCGCGGGCTGTCGCCCATCGTTGCCGCCGAGACCGGGGCAAGGCCGATCGGCCTGCGGTTCGACGTCGACCCCGCGTTGCCGCGTCATCTGGTGGGCGACGTGGCCCGATTGCGGCAGCTGCTGGGCGAACTGTGCGGCGACGCCGTCGGGGTCACCGGCAAGACCGAGCTCGCGTTGTCGGTGGCAGTGATCCAGCGCAGCGCGCGCGCGGTCGCGGTGGAATTCGCCGTGCACGACGCCGGCATGGGCAGCGGCGGTTCGGACTCCGCCACCCGTCAGGCCCTCGCCGCGCTGATGGGAGGCGAACTGAAGGCCGAAGACGTCCCCGGCGCCGGCCGCCGGCTCCGCTTCTGCGTCACGCTGCCGGTGGCGCGCGGGCCGGTCGACGACGGCGCGGCGCCGATGCCGTTCGACGACGGCGCTGCCGGCTCCGATCGCGCGCCGGAGCGCCGGCTGGCGGGAATGCGCCTCCTCGTCGTCGAGGACGACCGCACCAACCAGCGGGTGGCGCGCGCCATCCTCGAGGCTGAAGGCGCGACCGTCCGCGTCGCCGCCAACGGTGAGGAAGCGGTCGCCGCGGTCGCCGCGGCCGAACCGCAGTTCGACGTCGTGCTGATGGACCTGCAGATGCCGGTGATGGACGGCTTCACGGCGGCGAACCGGATCCGGCAGGACCTCGGGCTGCGAACGCTGCCGATCGTGGCGATGACGGCCAATGTCGCGGACGCCGATCGCGAGGCCTGCCTCGCCGTCGGCATGGACGAGCACGTGGGCAAGCCCTTCGACCGGCGGCATCTGACAGCGGTGCTGTGCAGGCTGGCGGGCTGGCCGGCAGCGCCCGGCGCGGCCACGGTCACCGTGGCGTCGGTGCTGCCGGCGGGCGTGGCTGCCGCCGCGCTCGCCGCGGGGATAGACATTGCAGCCGCGATGAGCCGGTTCGGCGATAATGGCGCGTTGTACGAGCGCATGCTGTCGATGTTCGTCGAGGACCTGCCCGCAATGCCCGCGCAGCTGGCGGCCTTGGTGGCGCAGGGCGAAGCGGAGCCCGCCCTGCGCTGGATGCACACGCTCAAGGGCCAGGCGGCGACGCTGGGCGCAGGCGAACTCTCGGCCGTTGCGGCCGACGCCGAGCAGCGGCTGGCCGCGGGTGTCGATGCGTCCGGGTTTGCCGCGGCAGCGCAGATGGCCGGCGGCGCGCTTGCCGGCGCCGGACCGGGACTCCGGGCGCTGTTGCGGGCATTGCAGGCGGCGGCAGCGCCGGACAGGGATCGGCCCGGCAGGCAATGATCATGGTTTTCGGCACGCCGGTCCCGACCGCCGGCGCGCCCCGACGAGTGAGGTTCAGATGAAAGTCCTGATTGTCGACGACGATGCGATGCAGCGGATGATGCTGGTGGACCTCGTGAAGAGCGTCGAGAACGTCGAGATCGTCGAAGCCGCCGATGGAGCCGAAGCCTGGGCGGCGCTGCAGCGCGGCCTCAGCCCGGTGCTGTGCTGCTGCGACATGCGCATGCCGGTCATGTCAGGCGTCGAACTGCTGCGGCGCTTCAAGGCGAATCCCGCGTCGGCCAACGTGCCTTTCGTCTTCATCACCGCCGTCACCGAGCGCCAGACGATTCAGGAGGCCATTGCCGCCGGCGCCACCAACTACATCCTCAAGCCGATCAACATGACCAAGGCGCGATCGAGTCTCGAAGCGGCCTTCCACGGGATCCGCACCCGATACAGCGAGGAGCCGCTGGCCACCCAGAGGCGGATGGGAGTGCAGCCCCCGCGACTGCTGGGCTACCTTCAGGCGTTCAGGCAGGAGGTCGCCGATGCGCGCCCCTTGATCCAGGAACAGCTGGCCGGCAGGGACAGCACCGTCGCGCGCGCCAAGCTCGACACGCTGAAGACCGGCTGCACCACGCTGGGCTTGTGGCACGCGGCGGCGATGGCCGAACATCTGCAGGTCGTCGATCCGAAGCTCGTCGACACCGTTCTCGAAGACATCGAGGCGATGGTCGACGAGCAGGCGCTGCGCGTCAGAACGGAGTTCGGCCTCCCCGAGCCCCAGCGCACGCCGAAGCCCGACGACAAACCCGAGCCGCGCAAGACGTAGGAGACGCAGCGCTCGGCGCCTCCCCCCGGCAGCCCGCGCTGCGGCAGATCGCCCGCGGCCGCGACTACTGGCAGACGGTTCCGGGCGCCGCGAAAACCTGCCGGGTGATCATCTTGGTCCGCGACGTTCCATTCACCGTGGCGGCGAAGCTCGCGTGGTTGCCGTCGGCAAAGACGACGGTGGCGGTGCCGACCTCGGTCTCGGCGACCGCGCCCCACGGCACCGCGTCGAACGGCGGGCCGGCCACCGTCGACACCGGCCCGGCATAGGTGTTCGCTGCCGTCCTGCCCAACACCGCGATCAGCCACCACGGCTTGCCCGTGCCGTCGTAGGTGAACCAGGTGGCGAACACGATGTCGTCCTGGTGCGTGAAATTGACTCCCCAGCCCGACTCGGCGGGGTTCCACCACAGGTCCTGATAGTTCGTCGCCAGCGCGAGGTTCGGCTGCCCGCCCCAGGTGCAGACGGGTGCCGTGCCGAACAACTGCCGGGTGATCGGCCTGGTCTGCGTGACGCCGCTCATGGTGGTGGTCAGCACGCCGTTGTCGGCGTCCGAGAACGCGGCCGTCATCGCGCCGACCGTCGTCTCGACCGCCGGCTTGTCCCACGGCAGCGCGTCGAACGGCAGCGCGGTGGCGGTGAACACGTCGCCCGAAAACACGCCGCGCGTGCCCTGCTGCAGCACCGCAGCGAACCACTGCGGCTTGCCGTCGGCGCCGTAGGTGAACCAGGTGGCGAAGACGATGTCCCCCTGATGCGCGAAGTTGATGCCCCAGCCCGACTCGGACCCGGCCGGCGAGCGCCAGAACAGTCCCTGGAACCTGCCCGAGGGCAGCATCGGCTGCTCGTAGGCGCCGATGTCGGCTGCGGCGCCGACGACGCGGGCGAAGGGGGTTCCGCGCTGATCGAAGCTGCCCCCGACCGAATTCGAGCCCGCGTCCACCGCGGGACTGCCGCCCCCCAGCGCCCGGAGGGCGGTGAGGCCGCCGCGATCCTGCAGCGCCTCGAGCAGCGGATTGCGGTCGACCAGATCCCCCGCGGCGGCGAAACCGCAGCTGTGCGCGCTGTCGAGATTGTGGCCTCGCGACACGATCGCGCCGCCGCTGAAGACGTTGCAGTTGGCGCCGCCGTCCGGATCGGCGACGATCGTCGATTCGAGCACCGCGGACGATCCCTGATTGAAGACCGCGAGCTGCGGTCCGGTGCCGTTGCCGGCCACGGTGACGTTTCTCAGCGTCGTCGTGCCGGCCACGACCGCGATCGCGCTGCCGGGTCCCGCGAGCGCATTGCCGCTGAACGTCGAATTCACGACCTCGACCGTCGCCTGCGACTCGATCGCGGCTCCCGATGCGTTGGAGTCCGATGCAACATTGCCGCTGAAAGTGCTGTTGGACACGTACAGCGTGCCGCCCTGGATCCGCAGGCCGGAACCACCGTAGGTGCTGGTATTGTTGCGCACCGTGGTCCGGGTCATGTTGACGGCGCCGCCCAGAACGCAGATGCCGCCGCCCGAGCCGTTGTCGGCGGCGTTGTTCTGGACGATGCTGGAATCGACCCTTACCGTCGCCGCACCGGCGGCCAGAATCCCTGCGCCGAGGCAGGCTCCGGCCCCGCCGCTGCCGACCGTGGCACGGCCGTTCTGGATCACCAGGTTGATCAGCGTGACGCCGCCGCCTTGCAGGTCGAAGATCGACCTCGCACCCTGGCCGTCGATGACGGTCGTTCCCGCGGCGCCGGTGCCGACGATGGTGACGTCGTTGGTCCCGTTGGTGAGGATCAGCTTGGCGACGCTGAGCCGGTAGATTCCCGCCGGCACGTTGATGGTGTTGGCGCCGCCGGAAGCGTTCGCCTGCTCTATCGCCGCGCGCAGCGTGCAGTGTCCCGCGCCGTCGCTGCAGACTCCGTCGTTCCCGTTCGAATCCGCGACATCGGCGGTGCTGTTCACGGTGAACACCGCCGCCATGCCCGGAGCGGAGCCCAACGCAAGTGCGAGTGCGAACGCCGTGGCGCCGAAGCTGGACCGGGCGGGCAATGCGAGACCGGCAACGCGCGACAACAGCGGGCGACAACACAGGATCATGGCTCGGTCTCCGTCGTGTGGCGGCGCTGCCGGGCAGCGCCAGTGGATGCCGTCGGGGTGGGCTTCGGATGCGGTCAGGCGCCGCCGGTGCCGCCCACCGTCAGGCCGTCGATCTTCAGCGTCGGCTGCCCGACGCCGACCGGTACGCTCTGGCCGTCCTTGCCGCAGGTGCCGATACCGGAGTCGAGTTCCAGGTCGTTGCCGATCATCGACACGCGCGTCAGCACGTCGGGGCCGTTGCCGATCAGCGTCGCGCCCTTGACCGGGTACGCGAGCTTGCCGCCCTCGATCTTCCAGGCCTCGGCCATCGAGAACACGAACTTGCCGCTGGTGATGTCGACCTGGCCGCCGCCGAAGTTGACCGCGTAGAGGCCGTCCTGCACCGAGGCGATGATCTCCGCCGGATCGCGGTCGCCGGCGAGCATCAGCGTGTTGGTCATCCGCGGCATCGGCATGTGCGCGAACGACTCGCGGCGGCCGTTGCCGGTCGACGCCACGCCCATCAGCCGCGCATTCTGCTCGTCCTGCATGTAGCCCTGCAGGATGCCGTCTTCGATCAGCACCGTGCGCCGCGTCGGCTGACCCTCGTCGTCGATGTTGAGCGACCCGCGCCGGCGCGCGATCGTGCCGTCGTCGATCACCGTGATCCCCTTGGCCGCGACGCGCTGTCCGACGCGGCCGGCGAAGGCGCTGGTGCCCTTGCGGTTGAAGTCGCCCTCGAGGCCGTGGCCGATGGCTTCGTGCAGCAGGATGCCGGGCCAGCCGTGGCCGAGCACGACGGTCATCGTCCCCGCCGGCGCGGGACGCGCGCCGAGGTTGAGCGTCGCCTGGCCGACCGCAGTCCGCGCGTAGTCGGCGAGCACCGCGTCGGTGAAGTGGCCGTAGTCGAAGCGCCCGCCGCCGCCGGCGTAGCCCTGCTCGCGGCGGCCGCCTTCCTCGACGATGACGGTCAGCGACACGCGCACCAGCGGCCGCACGTCGGCGGCGATCAGGCCGTCGCTGCGGGCGACGAGAATCGCCTCGTATTCGCCGGCGATCGACGCCATCGCCTGCACCACGCGCGGGTCGAGCGCGCGCGCCAGTCGCTCCAGCCGCTCGAGCAGCGCGACCTTGGCCTCGTCGGGCAGCGAGGTCACCGGGTCCTGCGGCGCGTACAGCGAGTGCGCGGACCCGATCCGGTCCAGCGCCGCCGTCGCCGACGGCCCCTGCCGGCCGATCGCGCGCGTCGCCGCCGCCGCCTCTTCGAGCGCGGCCAGCGTGATGTCGTCCGAATACGCGAACGCCTGCTTCTCGCCGCGCACCGCCCGGATGCCGACGCCGCGGTCGATGCTGAACGCCCCCGACTTGACGATGCCCTCCTCGAGGCTCCAGCTCTCGACGCGCGAGTACTGGAAGAAGAGGTCGGCGAAATCCACCTCGTGCGTGTGGATCGACGCGAACACGCGCGCGAGATGCGAGTCGTCGAGCCCTGCCGGCTCGAGCAGGAGGCGACGGGCTTCGGCAAGCAGCGCGGCGTCGACGACGGGGAGCGAGAGATCGGTCACGGCAATCCTGTGGCAACGAAGGAAACGGCCGGGCGCGGCAACGCGGTCCGGACGGACCCGGGGACGAAGCGCTGGCGAATCGTCAATGATACCGTGAACTGCCGGCCGGTTCGGAGCGACCGCCCGATCCGGAGCCCGGGTTGCGCCCCGGAAACCGTCGGCCGCCAGCCCCCGCCCATGCTGGCGCGACCCGGGCGGCGCCGCGTGAGGCGCGCGGCTCGCGATCGATGCCCGTGCCGGCGCTGCCCGGGCTACGGGGCTTCGGCTCCATCGGCGTCGGGCTGCGCGCAGTACGTCCTCCAAGCGCCGCGCAGCGCCTGCTCCAGGTTGCGGGTGAAGCGCGGCCCGTCGCACAGCGGCGAGACGCGCATGCGCTCCCGCTGCGCCTGCCGC
>CAIWHR010000068.1 GCA_903912485.1 uncultured beta proteobacterium
CGCGGTCACCGGCCTGCGCAACATCGCGCGCGCCGACGAGGTCGCGAACACGCAGGTCGACGCCGCGCGCGACGTGCGGATCGAGTTCGACTCGAACGTGCGCAAGCTGGCGTGGACGTTCCGGGCGCTGCAGCCGGTCCTCGACGTGCATCCGGGCGAGGTGCGGCAGGCGATGTTCGAGATCGTCAACACCACCGACCGACCGCTGACCGGCCAGGCGATCCCCAGCTACGGGCCGCCGCAGGCGGCGCAGTACTTCCGCAAGCTCGAGTGCTTCTGCTTCACCCGGCAGACGCTGCAGCCGGGCGAGCGGCGGCAGATGCCGGTCGTGTTCGTCGTCGACGCGGCGCTGCCGAACGACGTGCCGACGATCACGCTGTCGTACACGTTCTTCGAGGTCGAGGGCGGGGAAGCCGGCAGGGTTTGACGGCGGGGAGGCGCGCGCGGCGGAACGCCCGGTGCGCGCGGCAGCGAAGAACGGGCACGACAACGAGGAGTCACCGATGAGCGCAGCACAAGCCGGCGCCAAGCCGTATTACTACGTACCGCAGCCGTCGCACTGGCCGATCACCGGCTCGTTCGCGCTGCTCCTCATGGGCTCCGGCGCCGCGTTCTGGATGAACAGCGTCGCCGCCGGGCCGTGGATGGTGCTGGCGGGCTTCTGCGTCCTGCTGGTGATGCTGTTCGGCTGGTTCGGCGCGGTGATCGGCGAGTCCGAGGCGCACCAGTACAACGCCAGGGTCGACCTCTCTTTCCGCTGGAGCATGGGCTGGTTCATCTTCTCCGAGGTGATGTTCTTCGCCGCGTTCTTCGGCGCGCTGTTCTACGTCCGCAACCTCTCGGTGCCCGATCTCGGCAGCCTCGGCTCCAAGCTGATCTGGCCCGACTACACGGCGGCGTGGCCGACGGTCGGCCCGTACATCAAGCAGCAGTTCACGCCGATGGGCGCGATCGGCGTGCCGCTGCTCAACACGATCATCCTGCTGACGTCGGGGTTCACGCTGACGCTCGCGCACCACGCGCTGCAGGTCGGCCGCCGCGGCGCCGTCAAGCTTTGGCTCGCCGCGACGATCCTGCTGGGCTTCACCTTCATCGGCTTCCAGGCCTACGAGTACATCCACGCGTACTCGGCGCTCAACCTCAAGCTCTCGACCGGCGTCTACGGCTCGACGTTCTACATGCTGACCGGCTTCCACGGGCTGCACGTGACCATCGGCGCGATCATGCTGTCGGTGATGCTGGCCCGCGTGCTGCGCGGCCACTTCACCGCCGACCATCATTTCGCGTTCGAGGCCGCCGCGTGGTACTGGCACTTCGTCGACGTCGTCTGGCTGCTGCTGTTCGTGCTGGTGTACTGGCTGTAGGCGCCGCCGAAGGCCCGTGGCCGGGTCGTCGCGTCGTCGGGGCCCGGCTGCGCCACGCCGGAGCGGTTTCCGTCAGGGGAGACCGCCCGGCGCGATCCATCCCATCCAGTAGGCAAAGACCAGGAACGCGACGAGGCCCGCGGAAAGCGCGACCCGCAGCGCGAGCATCTTCACCATCCGCGTGCCGCGACCGCGGTCGCGGTAGAGGTAGTACAGCGCCGAGAACAGGCTGACGATGACCGCGACCAGTCCGGCGACGATGATGATCTTCAAGATGCCTCTTGCTCCTTGCGGGCCAGTGTAGAGGAGCCGGCGGCATATGCCAAACGCAACGCCGAACCCGGTGCCTTCGGCGCCGCCGCCCGGGCGGCGGCGCTTCCGCCCGGCTGCGCTGCCGACGCTGGCGACGGTGGTCGCGGTCGTCGTGTGCATCGCCGCGGGCCACTGGCAGCAGGGCCGGATGCAGGGCAAGCAGGCGCTGCGCGCGCGATTCGACGCCGCGTCGCGGATGGCGCCGGTCACGCTCGTCGGGCCGTCCGACGGCGACGACTGGACCTCGCTGCGCTACCGGACGGTGATCGTGGCCGGCGTCTATCGCGCCCGCTCGCAGATCTTCATCGACAACCGGGTGCACGCCGGGCGCGCCGGCTACCACGCGGTGGCGCCGCTGGAACTCGCCGACGGCCGCGTGGTGCTCGTGAACCGCGGCTGGGTGGCGCAGCGCGCGTCGCGCGCCGAACTGCCCGACGTGCCGCCGCCGGCAGGAACCGTCACCGTCGAGGGCCGCATCGGCATTCCGGCCGCGGGTTACCTCGAACTCAAGCGCGAGGACGCCGCGGGGTCGGTCTGGCAGAACCTCGACCCGGCGCGCTTCGGCGCGGCGACCGGCGTCGCGGTGCTGCCGGTGGTGATCGAGCAGACGGCGCCGCCGGTGCCCGACGACGGGCTCGTCCGCGACTGGCCGGCGCCCGACTTCGGCATCGACAAGCACCGCATCTACATGGTGCAGTGGTACGCGTTCGCCGCACTCGCTCTCGTCCTCTGGCTCGCACTCAACTTCCGCAACTCACCCTCAAGCTCACCCGACCATGACTGACTCCCCGCCCGCCGCCGGAAGCGAACCCGGGCGCCCGCCGCGTGCCGGCGCTGCCCGGCGCAAGCTGCTGCTGATCGCCGCCATCTGCATCGCGCCGGTGCTGGCGTCGTACGCGTTCTATTACCTGTCGCCGCGCGGGGCGCGCGTGAACTACGGAACGCTGCTGCCGACGGCGCCGGCGCAGGGGCTCGACGGGATGCGCAGCGACGGCGCTCCCTTCCTCCTGACCGACCTCAACGGCCGCTGGGTGCTGCTGGTGAACGCGGCGGAGCGCTGCGACGCGATCTGCGAGCGCCTGCTCTACGCGTCGCGGCAGGCGCGCACGATGCAGGGCAAGGAGCAGGACCGCATTGTTCGCGTGTTGCTCGTCGCCGAGGGGGCGGCGCCCGATCCGGCGCTGCTCGCGCAGCAGCCGGGGCTCGTCGTCGCGCACGTCGGCGCCGCGGCGCGCGCCGCGCTCCCCGGCGGGACCGGCGCGCTGTACGTCGTCGACCCCCTCGGCAACCTCGTGCTGCGCTACGACGCCGACCCCGACATCAAGGGGATCAGCCGCGATCTCACGCGGCTGCTCAAGGCGTCGGGGATCGGCTGATGTCGCCACGTCGCCACGGCCCGGCCCGGCGCCGAAAGCTGATAGAATCCGCCGCTCCCCGAACGCCGGGTCGGACGTCGGTCCGGCCGTTGCCACGATGACGACGCTCGCCTGCGCCGAAACCCGTTACCAGCAGTTTCTCGCGCTGACCAAGCCGCGGGTGGTGTCGCTGATCGTCTTCGTCGCGGTGATCGGCATGTTCCTCGCGACGCCCGGGCTGCCGCCCGTGGGCGCGGTCGTCTTCGGCACGATCGGCATCGCGCTCGTCGCCGGCGCGGCCGCCGCGATCAACTGCCTGGTCGAGCAGAAGATCGACGCGCTGATGGCGCGCACCCGCCGCCGGCCGCTGCCCGCCGGGGACCTGACCTCGCTGCAGACGCTGGTGTTCGCCGGCGCGATCGGCGGCCTCGGGCTGTTCGTCCTCTACTGCTGCGTCAACCCGTTGACGATGTGGCTGACGCTGGGAACCTTCGTCGGCTACGCCATCGTCTACACGGTGCTGCTGAAGCCCGCGACGCCGCAGAACATCGTCATCGGCGGTGCGTCGGGCGCGATGCCGCCGGTGCTGGGCTGGGCGGCGGTCACCGGCGACGTCGCACCGGAGGCGCTGCTGCTGTTCCTGATCATCTTCGTGTGGACGCCGCCGCACTTCTGGTCGCTCGCGCTGTACCGCACGCGCGATTACGCCAACGCGGGGCTGCCGATGCTGCCGCTGACGCACGGCCCGCAGTACACGCGGCTGATGATCGTGCTCTACACCTGCGCGCTGGTCGCGGTGACGCTGCTGCCGTTCGCGATCCGGATGAGCGGGTTCCTGTACCTCGCTGCGGCGCTGGGCCTGGGCGGCGTCTTCCTCCTGTACGCGGTGCAGCTCTACCGCGACTACAGCGACGAACTGTCGCGCGCGACGTTCAAGTACTCGATCTGGTATCTCGCGGCGCTGTTCTCGGCGCTGCTGATCGACCACTACTGGCGCTGATGCGCAGGCTGGCGGCGTTTGCGTTACGGGGAGTTGCCGTTGCCGCGGTCGGCGCAATGCTCGCCGGCTGCGGGCCGGACACCCCGGCGTTCAAGGCCTCCGACGTCACCGGCACGACCTACGGCCGCGATTTCCAGCTCACCGGGCACGACGGCAGGCCGCGCACGCTCGCGGACTTCCGCGGCAAGGTCGTCGTGCTGTTCTTCGGGTACACGCAGTGCCCGGTGGTCTGCCCGACCACGCTGGCGGAGCTGTCGGCAGTCATGAAGCAGCTGGGGCCACAGGCCGCGCGCGTCCAGGTGCTGTTCGCGACGGTCGACCCCGAGCGCGACGGCGCCGACCTGCTCTCGAAGTACGTGCCGGCGTTCAACCCGACGTTTCTGGGCCTCTACGGCGACGCCGACGCGACGGCGCGCACGGCGAAGGAGTTCCGCGTCTTCTACCAGAAGCAGCCCGGGCAGACGCCGAGCACCTACACGGTGGACCACTCGACGGGGACGTTCCTGTTCGATCCGCAGGGGCGGCTGCGCGTCTACGTGAGCTACGGCCAGGGGGCGGAGGTGTTCGTGCACGACATTCGCGAACTGCTGCGCACGGCGGGTTGACGCGCCGCGGCGACCGCGTCAATCGCGGCGGGCGGTCTTGCGCTCGATCAGCTCGATCTTGTAGCCGTCGGGATCCTGCACGAACGCGATCACCGTCGTCCCGCCCTTGACCGGCCCGGCCTCGCGCGTGACGTTGCCGCCCCTGGCCTTGACCGCGGCGCACGCGGCTGCGGCGTCGTCCACCTCGACGGCGACGTGCCCGAACGCGGTTCCCGGATCGTAGCCGGCGACGCCGTAGTTGTAGGTGAGTTCGAGCACCGCCGACTGCGCTTCGTCGCCGTAGCCGACGAAGGCGAGCGTGTACTTCTGGCTCGGAACGTCGCTCCTGCGCAGCAGGCGCATGCCGAGCACCCCGGTGTAGAAGCGTATCGAGCGTTCGAGATCGCCGACGCGCAGCATCGTGTGCAGAATTCTCACGGCCTCATCTCCAGGGTTGAATCCGCCGCGGGGCTAGAACTCGGCCAGCTCGAAATCGTCCTTGCGCGCGCCGCATTCCGGGCAGGTCCAGTTGGGCGGCACGTCTTCCCAGCGCGTTCCCGGCGGGATGCCTTCGCCGGGCGCGCCTTCGGCCTCGTCGTAGATCCAGCCGCAGATGAGACACATGTATTTCTTCAACGGAGTTCCCGATCGCTGGCGGTGGCGGGCCCGGATCGGCCCGCTTCGAAGCCGCGATTATAGCGGAGGCCGGTTGTCGCCGAGACCCGGTCGGCGGATCGTGTACGATGCGGCCAGACGAAAACGACGCCCGCGCGATGCGGGCGGCACGCCATGATCAAAGTGAATTTCGGTTCCGGCACTTTCCCGCTCGAGGGCTGGATCAACGTCGATCTCGAGGCGGCCTGCCGCCCGGACGTCGTCGCGGATTTCGGCCGGCCCCTGCCTTTCCCGACCGGCGCCGTCGATTTCATCTTCAGCGAGGACACGATCGCGTGCATCGGGCTCGACGCCGCGCGCGTGTTTCTGCGCGAATGCCGGCGCATCCTGCGGCCGGACGGCGCGCTGCGCGTGCTCACGCCGGACCTCGAGCGGCTGATGCGCATGTATCTCGAACAGCCGGCGCGGCTGGTCGGGCTGTGGAATCGCACGGTGGGGGTGCCGGTGACGACCGGGACCGCGTGCGAGGTGATCAATCTCGCGATGGAGCTCGCCGGCCGCTTCCAGTTCGACAGCCCGACGCTGATCCGGCTCGCGCGCGACGCCGGCTTCGACGCCGTGCGCGTCGGCTATCGCGACAGCCGGTTCGAAGCGCTCGCCGCGCTCGACATGCGGCAGCCCGACGAGAGCGTCAGCATGTACCACGAACTCTACCCCCAGGGCTGACCGGTGAACGACCTGATCCTCACCTATCACTCGCACCACGCGATCGCCGCGGAGTACCACCTCAACGACCACGTGGCGCTGCCGCTGGACCTAGCGGCGATCACGCGCGCGGGGTACCGGATCGTGCCGCTCGCCCGGCTGGTCGACCGGCTGCTCGCCGCGCAGGCGGGCGGCGCGCAGGACGCGGCCGACGCAGCGGGTTGCGTCGCGATCACCTTCGACGACGGGCCGATCTACGACCTCGACGATTTCCGGCATCCGGTGCTCGGCTGGCAGCGGGGTTTCGTCGGCGCGATGCAGGATTTCCTGGACACGGCGCCGGGCGCGAGGCAGCCCGAGCTCGGCGCCACCAGTTTCGTCATCGCGTCGCCGCAGGCGCGGCGGGTCATGCAGACGACGTTCGACCGCGACTACACGTACCTCGGCGACGATTCGATGGGCGACGCATGGTGGCAGCGAGCGGTCGCCACCGGGCTGCTCGCGATCGGCAATCACAGCTGGGACCACCTGCACCCCGCGCTGGAGAGGGTCGCCCACTCGCGGCAGGTGCGCGCCGACTTCTCGCAGGTGCTCTGCGTCGAGGACGCCGACGCGCAGATCCTCGCCGCGGCGCGGTTCATCGAGGAGCGCACGCAGGGGAACGCGGCGCCGTACTTCGCGTATCCGTTCGGCCACTGCAACGACTTCCTGGCGCGGGAGTACCTTCCCGGCAGGGGTGCGGCGGCGGGCATTCGCGCCGCGCTGACGACCGAGCCGAGACCGGTGTCGCAGGCCGACAGCGTCTGGATGCTCCCGCGCTACACCTGCGGCCACCACTGGAAGACGCCGGCGGAACTCGATCTGATTCTCGCCGGCGCGCAGCAACTCGCTCCGATGGAATCGCACGCTTCCGCCTGACGGCATCGAGGGCCAGACCATGCAGACCGTCGGACGCAACAGTCCCTGCCCCTGCGGCAGCGGCAAGAAGGCAAAGCGCTGCTGCGGGCAGCTCGAGGCCGACACGACGGGTGCCGGCGGTGCCGCCGGTCCGGTCGGGCCCGACGCGCAATGCAGGCACGCGGGCCAGCTGATCGCGCAGGGGCGGGTGCAGGAGGCGATCGACATCCTCGAGACCGTCGCCTCCCGCAAGCCGGATTTCGCTCCCGCACTGTTCACGCTCGCCCAGGCGCTGTGGATGCAGGGCAGCCTCGAGTCGGCAGCCGCGAGGCTCCGCGCTGCGCTGGCGCTGGAGCCGAAGCTGGCCGAAGGTCACAACAACCTCGGGATTCTCTACGACACGCTGGGCCGGTCCGAAGCGGCCGTCGAGAGTTTCGCGAAGGCGCTGGCGATCAAGCCGGATTTCGCGCTGGCACACTCCAACCTCGGCAACGCGCTGCGCATGCAGGGCAAGCCCGCCGCGGCGATCGCGAGCCTGAGGCGGGCGATCGCGATCGATCCCGCACGCGCCGAGTTCCGGGCCAATCTCGCCAACCTGCAGAGCGAGGAGGGCGACCTCGATGCGGCCGTCGCGAGCTTCCGCAGCGCACTCTCGCTTCGCCCCGGCTACGCCGCCGCCCGGCAGGGACTCGCCGCCGCGCAACTGGCGCAGGGCGATACCGACGCGGCAATCGCCAGCTTTCGCGAGGTGCTGGCGCTCGGTCCGGAGCAGACGGATGCCCACAGCGGACTGCTGTTCTCGATGAACATCGATCCACGCGTTTCGCCGGCGGAGAGGCTGGCCGAGGCCCGCCGCTACGGCAGCGCGGTCGCGGCGCGCGCCAGGCCGTTCGAGCGATGGGCCTTCGACGTGGCCGACGCGTCGATCGGCCGCAGTGCGCCATTGCGCGTCGGCATCGTGTCCGGCGACCTGCGCGCGCACCCGGTCGGATTCTTCATCGAGAGCGTTCTCGCGCAGGTCGATCCCTCCCGGCTCGAGTTCCTCGCCTATTCGACGCTGCCGCAGGAGGACGCGCTCACCGCACGAATCAAGCCGCGCTTCGCCGCCTGGACCCGGATCGCCGGCCTCGACGACGAGGCGGCGGCGGCCAGGATCCGCGCCGACGGCGTCCACGTCCTCATCGACATGGCCGGGCACACGGCGGACAACAGCCTGCCGCTGTTCGCCTGGAAGCCGGCGCCGGTGCAGGCGACCTGGCTCGGCTACTTCGGGACGACCGGCGTCGCGGCGATCGACTACCTGCTGGCCGATCCGGTATCGGTGCCGCGAAGCCGGCAGGACCAGTTCACCGAAGCCCTGTGGCGGCTGCCCGACGGCAGGTTCTGCTTCACGCCGCCCGCGGACGCCGCGCAGTACCCGGTGGCGCCGCTGCCCGCGCTGCGCGGCGGCGGCTTCACGTTCGGATGCTTCCAGGCCGGTCTCAAGCTCAACGACGCTGTCCTCGCCGCGTGGGGACGGATATTGCGCGCGCTGCCCGGTGCGCGGCTGCGAATCCAGAATGCCGCGATGGGGTATGTCGGGGCGCGAAGCGCGCTTCTCGAGCGGCTCGCACGCGCCGGGATCGCAGCCGATCGGGTGGCGCTGTTCGGCAGGATGCCGCGGGAGGAGTACCTGCGCGCCCACGCCGACGTGGACATCATCCTGGACACTTTTCCCTATACCGGCGCGACGACGACCTGCGAAGCGCTGTGGATGGGCGTGCCGACGCTCACGTTGGCGGGGGACACGCTCGCCTCGCGGCAGGGTGCGAGCCTGCTCGCGAGCACCGGGCTGGACGATTGGATCGCAGCCGACGAGGACGACTACGTGGCGCGGGCGATCGCGCTTGCCTCCGCGCAGGAGCGCCTGGCGCGCCTGCGCGCGGACCTGCGCGAGCGCGCGCTCGCCTCCCCGCTGTTCGATGCCGAACGCTTCGCCCGAAATCTCGAACGGGCGCTGCTGGGCATGTGGCAGCGCAAGGCGGGCCATGAAAGCTGACGCCGTCCTCGTGCACCAGATCCACTACGACGCGGCCACCCGCGCCAAGCTGCTGCCCGGGTTCATTCCCCTGGACAACACGGCGAACGAGCGCCCGGACTGGTTCGAGTTCTGGGTGATGCTCAACTTCCTGCAATCCAACGTGCTCGACGACGACGCATGGTACGGGTTTCTGTCGCCGAGATTCAGGGAGAAGACCGGCTTCACCTCCCAGTTCGTGATCGAGGGACTGCAGCGTTACGGCCGCAGCTTCGACGTCGCCATCTTCAGCCCGGGATGGGATCAGCTCGCCTACTTTCTCAATCCCTGGGAGCAGGGCGACGCCTGGCATCCGGGCCTGACCGATCTTGCGCAGGCCTTCCTGTCCGGCGCGGGCCGTTCGGCCGACCTGAAGTCGCTGGTGACGGACTCGGCCACGTCCGCGTTCTGCAACTTCATCGTCGCCAGGAAGCCGTACTGGCTCCAATGGCTGCAGCTTGCCCGCGAATTCTTCGACTTCGTCGAGCTCGGCCAGGACCGGAACGCGTTGTCGTCGGCGCAGACCGGCGCGGGGACGAAGGGCCTGCGCCTGCCGATGAAGACGTTCATTCAGGAGCGGTTGTCCTCGTTGATACTGGCCACCGGAGCTTTCAAGGTGCTTGCGCCCGACCAGAGTCTCGGCGGACCCGTGTCTGCGCAGCTGTTTCCCGGCGGGCCGCCGACCCGTCGCCTGCTGCAGGCCTGCGATCTGATGAAGGGCAAGTACCGGCAAACCGGGGACAACGCCTACCTCGACATGTACTGGAAGATACGCCGGGACATTCCCTACGCCGGTCCCGGGGCATAGCGGCGGCCATCGAGCCGCGACCCGCCGCGACGGCGAGTGTCTAAACTTCAGTTAAATGCAATACTAGGCACCCCGCCCGCCGTCCGCCGCTCTGCCCGATGCCCATCGCTACCGAATCCGAATTCCCTCCGATCGTCATGACCTTCGCCGCGTCGGACCCTTCCGGGGGCGCGGGCATCCAGGCCGACATCCTGACGCTGGCCAGCATGGGCTGCCACCCGCTGTCGGTGCTGACCGCGGTCACCGTGCAGGACACCATCGGCATCGAGGGCATCCTCGCGCTCGACGCCGAGTGGGTCGCCGACCAGGCGCGCTGCCTGCTCGAGGACATGCCGGTGGACGTGTTCAAGATCGGCGCGCTGGGCAGCGTCGAGAACATCGCGGCGATCGCCGAGATCCTGGCCGACTATCCCGACGTTCCGGTGATCCTCGATCCGATCCAGGCGTCCGGCCGCGGCGACGAGCTCGCCAGCGACGAGATGGCGCACGCGGTGCGCGAACTGCTGCTGCCGCAGACGACGATCCTGACGCCCAACAGCATCGAGGCGCGCCGCCTGGCCGAATCCGACGACGACGACGACCCGTCGCTGGCGGCCTGCGCCGAGAGGCTGCTGGCGATGGGCGCCGAGTACGTGCTGATCACCGGCACGCACGAGGCGACGGCGCAGGTCGTCAACACGCTCTACGGCGCGAGCGGCATCGTGCGCGCCGACACCTGGCCGCGCCTGTCCGGCAGCTATCACGGCTCGGGCTGCACGCTCGCGTCGGCGGTCGCCGCGATGATCGCCAACGGCCTCGAGATTTCCGAGGCGGTGCGCGAGGCGCAGGACTACACCTGGCACACGCTGAAGAAGGCCTACCGTCCCGGCATGGGCCAGTTCCTGCCCGACCGGCTGTTCTGGGCGCGCGAGGATTCCGGCGCGCAGGGCGAAGACGCGGAGGCGGCGCAGGCCGCCGACGCCAGAAGCAGCCACTGACGGGCCGCCGGCGCGCCGGCGCCGCGGCACCCGCACGGGGCAGCGCAAGGAGAATTGAATTGGTGGACAGTCGCAACGATCAGCTTTTCGCCCGTGCCCAGCGCACGATCCCCGCCGGCGTCAACTCGCCGGTGCGCGCTTTCCGTTCGGTCGGCGGCACGCCGCGCTTTTTCCAGCGCGGCGAGGGGCCCTACCTGTGGGACGTCGACGGCACGCGCTACATCGACTACGTCGGCTCCTGGGGCCCGGCGATTCTGGGCCACGCCTGGCCGGCCGCGGTGCGCGCGGTGCAGGAGGCCGCCGTGCGCGGCCTGTCGTTCGGCGCGCCGACCGAGGACGAGGTCGAGATGGCGGAACTGCTGTGCCGCCTGCTGCCGTCGATGGACATGGTCAGGCTGGTGTCGTCGGGCACCGAGGCGACGATGTCGGCGCTGCGGCTGGCGCGCGGCTACACCGGGCGCAGCAAGATCGTGAAGTTCGAGGGCTGCTACCACGGCCACGGCGACAGCCTGCTGGTGAAGGCGGGCTCGGGCGCGCTGACCTTCGGCCAGCCGTCGTCGGCGGGCGTGCCGCCGGCGATCGCCAACGAGACGATCGTCCTGCCGTACAACGACGTCGGCGCGCTCGAGGCGGCGTTCGCCGCCGACGGCGCCGCCATCGCCTGCGTCATCGTCGAGCCGGTGGTCGGCAACATGAACCTGATCGCGCCGCACCCCGATTTCCTGCCGGGACTGCGCGCCGTGTGCGACCGCTACGGCGCCGTGCTGATCTTCGACGAGGTGATGACCGGCTTTCGCGTGCACGCGCAGGGCGCGCAGGGGCTCTACGGCATCACGCCCGACCTGACGACGCTGGGCAAGGTGATCGGCGGCGGGATGCCGGTCGGCGCCTTCGGCGGCCGGCGCGCGATCATGGAGATGATCGCGCCTCTGGGTCCGGTCTACCAGGCGGGGACGCTGTCGGGCAATCCGGTCGCCGTCGCGGCGGGCCTCGCGACGCTGAAGGCGATCGAAGCGCCGGGTTTCTACGACGCGCTCTCCGCGCGGACGCGGCAGCTGACCGACGGCCTCACCGAGGCCGCGCGGCGCGCGGGCGTCGCCTTCTCCGCGCAGGCGGTCGGCGGCATGTTCGGGATCTACTTCCGCGCCGCCGTGCCCGACAGCTACGACGCGGTGATGACCTGCGACAAGGAGCGCTTCAACCGCTTCTTCCACCTGATGCTCGACGCCGGCGTCTACCTCGCGCCGAGCGCGTTCGAAGCCGGGTTCGTCTCGGCGGCGCACACGGCCGAAGTCGTCGCCGCGACGCTCGAGCACGCCGGGAAGGCGTTCGCCGCGGTGCGCTGACCGGCGGGGCCGCGGGTCCGCGCCCCAAAGAAATCCGCCTCCGGCACGAACGGGAACCGGGGCGCGCTGTCCCACGGGGGGAGGCGCCGCGCGTTGGCGCTGCCCGCCGGCGTCGTGCTGCGCCGGCAAAGCCGGACCCGCCCGACCGTCGGGAAGCGACGACAGAACGATCGAAAAAGCGCGCGCAAACCCTTGATTCATCCGGCGAAAATGGCAACGACCCAAACCCGTCATGTTATGATTGTCGGCTCATTTTCTGGCCACGGAACGCGTGAACGCACCTGAGCGAAAACGTATCGGCGAGATCCTGATCGAGCGCGGCAAGCTCGATGCGGAGGGGCTGGAGCGCGCGCTGCGCCTGCAGCAGGACGGCGGCGAAAAGCTGGGCGCGCTGCTGGTCACGCTCGGCGTCTGCGCGCAGCGCGACGTCGCCGAGGCGCTCGCCGCGCAGCTCGGGCTGCCGCTGGTCGACGCCAAGGGCTACCCGGAGTTCCCGATTTTCGAGGAGCGGATCTCGGCGCGCTTCCTGCGCGAAGCCCACGCGCTTCCGGTCCGCGAGGACGAGCACGAGCTGGCGCTGGCGATGGCCGACCCGACCGACGAATACACGATCGGCGCGTTCCGGATGGTCACCGGCCGCGCCATCAAGCCCGCGGTTGCGATCCCGAGCGAGCTCGAGGCCGCGCTGGAGCGGCTGTACGGGGCGGGCAAGACGGCGCTGGGCCAG
>CAIWHR010000069.1 GCA_903912485.1 uncultured beta proteobacterium
AATTCGACACCGACACGCTGAAAAAGGCGCTGAAGGACATCGGCATCGCCGAGGCGCGCATCTTCGACCGCTCCGCACTCGACCGCGCCGAGCAGGAGATGAAGCGGCAGTACATCACGCGCGGCCGCTACGCGGCGAAGGTCACCACCACGGTGACGCCGCAGGAGCGCAACCGCGTCGCGGTGAACTTCACCGTCGAGGAAGGCGACGCCGCGAAGATCGCCCGCATCAACATCGTCGGCAACAAGGCGTTTCCCGAGAGCGAACTGCTCGACAAGATGACGCTGACGACGCCGGGCTGGATGACGTGGTACACCAAGAACGACCAGTATTCGAAGCAGAAGCTGCAGGCCGACCTCGAGGCGGTGCGCAGCTTCTACCAGAACCAGGGCTACCTCGAGTTCAACGTCGAATCGACGCAGGTCTCGATCACCCCCGACAAGGAAGACATCTACATCACCGTCAACGTCTCCGAAGGCGGCCGCTACACCGTCGCCGACGTGCGTCTGGCGGGCGAGATGATGGTTCCCGAGGCCGAGCTGAGGCAGTTGCTCAGGATCCGCCCCGGCGACGTCTATTCGCGCGAGAGGCTGCAGGCGTCGACCAAGGACATGAGCGACCGGCTCGGCACCGACGGCTTCGCGTTCGCCAACGTCAACGCGGTGCCCGAGGTCGACCGCGACAAGCTGCAGGCTTCGTTCACGTTCTACGTCGATTCGGGACGCCGCGTGTACGTGCGCAAGATCAACATCAGCGGCAACGTCAAGACGCGCGACGAAGTGATCCGCCGCGAGATGCGCCAGCTCGAGGCCGGCTGGTACGACGGCGCCCGCATCGAGCGGTCGAAGGTCCGCATCCGCCGCCTCGGCTATTTCGAGGACGTCAACATCGAGACGCCGCCGGTCCAGGGCGCGCCCGACGAGGCCGACGTCGAAGTCACCGTCACCGAGAAGTCGACGGGACAGTTCCTGGCGGGCATCGGCTATTCGAGCGCGGACGGCATCGTGCTCAACGCGTCGGTATCGCAGCAGAACATCTTCGGCAGCGGCAATGCGCTGAACCTGTCGCTGAACACGAGCAAGGTCAACCGGACGATCTCGATGGCGTACACCGAGCCGTACTGGACGGTCGACGGCATCTCGCGCACGCTGGAGGTCTACCAGCGCAACGTCGACACGGCTTCGCTGGACGTCACCTCGTACACGTCGTCGACCTACGGCGCCGCGATCGGCTTCGGCATCCCGATCACCGAGACCGACTCGATCAACGTCGGCTTCCGGGCCGAGCGCACGAGCATCGAGTTCCCGTACGGGTACTGCGACCCGATCATCGGCGGCATACCGCCGGCGTACTGCCTGTTCATCTACCAGGTGGGGTCGCCGTTCAACAGCTTCGTCCTCTCCGGCGGCTGGTCCCGCGACACCCGCGACGACATCCTCTATCCCACCCGGGGGCGCCTGCAGAGCTTTGGCGTCGAAGTCGGGCTGCCGTTCGGCGACGTCCCGTTCTACAAGGCGAATTACCTGCAGCAGTGGTTCACGCCGCTGCCTTACCTGTCCGACGTCGTGCTGATGCTCCGCGCCGATCTCGGCTACGCCGACGGCTATTCGGGCAAGCCGCTGCCGTTCTTCAAGGCGTTCTACGCCGGCGGCGTGGGGTCGGTGCGCGGCTACCAGACGGCCACGATCGGCCCGAAGGACATCTACGGCAACGCGACCGGCGGCAAGGAGAAGATCGTCGGCAACGCCGAGATGTTCTACCCGATCCTGAAGGGCGACAAGTCGGTGCGGCTGAGCCTGTTCTTCGATGCCGGCCTGATCTCCGGCATCCCGCTCGCCAACAGCTATCTTTCCACCAATCTCGAGCCGGGATACCAGGATTTCCGCTACTCCACCGGCGCCGGCCTCGCCTGGAATTCGCCGATCGGCCCGCTGAAATTCAGCTACGGCTACCCGCTCAACGCCAAGCCGCTGGACAAGATCCAGCGATTTCAGTTCCAGGTCGGGTCGGTGTTCTAGTGCCGCGCTGACCGGCCCAACGCCGCAGGAGAGTTCCCTTGAACCGCAGCACGCTACGCCTATCGCGCGCCGCCTTCGTCGTCGCCCTGCTGGTGCTGGGAGGCGGCATGGCGCAGGCGGCCGAATACAAGGTCGGCTTCGTCAACACCGAGCGCCTGTTCCGCGAGGCCGCTCCCGCCAAGCGCGCGCAGGTGAAGCTCGAGAAGGAATTCGCGGTGCGCGACGCCGAGATCCAGAAGTTGAGCAAGCAGGTGCGCGATCTGCAGGCACAGCTCGAGAAGGACGGCGCGACGACGTCCGAAACGGAGCGCCGCAACAAGGAGCGCGACCTCGCCAACCTGACGCGCGATCTCCAGCGCGGGCAGCGCGAGTTCCGCGAGGACCTCAATCTGCGCCGCAACGAGGAACTCGCCAGCGTCCAGGAGCGGGCCAACAAGGTCATCCAGCAGATGGCCGAAGCCGAGAAGTTCGACCTGATCCTGCAGGATCCCGTGGTGTATGCGAGCCAGCGCATCGACATCACCGACAAGGTGATCAAGGCGCTCGCCGACAAGTAGCCCGGCCTGCCGTCTCGCTCCCCTGCGCGCGATGGCGCCGACCCAATCCGCCGCCCCCAGGGCATCGCTGACGCTGGCCGAACTCGCGCTCGCCACCGGCGCGGCGCTCGACGGGGACGGCACGATCCGTGTCACGCACGTGGCGCCGCTCGACAGGGCGGGCCCCGGCGCCATCGCCTTCCTGACCGACCCGAAGTATCGCCCGCAGCTGGCGGCGACGCGTGCATCCGCGGTGATCGTCGCGCCCGACATGGCCGCCGACACGACGCTGCCCAGGCTCGTCCACGGCAATCCGTACGCGACCTACGCCAGGGTCGCGGCGCTGCTGCACCCGCGCACCGCGGCGCCGGCCGGCGTCGATCCGTCGGCCGCCGTCTCGCCCGCCGCACGGGTGGCGGCCAGCGCCGCCGTCGGTGCGCGCGCGGTGATCGGCGCGGGCACCGTCGTCGGCGAACGCGCGGAGGTCGGCGC
>CAIWHR010000070.1 GCA_903912485.1 uncultured beta proteobacterium
ACCGACAACAGGAACCCCGCGGTGACCGGCCGCCAGAAGATGACCGCGTCGGAGGCTTTCGTCGAGACGCTGGTCGCCAACGGCGTCAAGGACGTCTTCGGCATCGTCGGCTCGGCGTACATGGACGCGCTCGACCTCTTTCCGCTGGCGGGAATCCGCTTCATCTCGGTCGCGCACGAGCAGGGCGGCGGCCACATGGCCGACGGCTACGCGCGGGTGTCGGGACGTCACGGCGTGTGCATCGCGCAGAACGGGCCGGGCATCACCAACTTCGTCACGTCGACCGCGGCGGCGTACTGGGCGCACTCGCCGGTGGTCGTCATCACGCCCGAGACGGGAAGCGCGACGATCGGCCTCGGCGGCTTCCAGGAGACCGACCAGCTGCCGATCTTCTCGCGGATCACCAAGTTCCAGGCGCACGTCAACAACCGCGCGCGGATGGCCGAACTCACCGGGCGCGCGTTCGACCGCGCGCAGCTCGAGCTCGGGCCGACGCAGCTCAACATTCCGCGCGACTTCTTCTACGGCGACGTCGAGTGCGAGATTCCGCAGCCGATGGTGATCGAGCGCGGCGCCGGCGGCGAGCGCAGCCTCGCCGAGGCGGCCGAGCTCCTCGCCAACGCCCGGTTTCCGGTGATCCTCGCCGGCGGCGGCGTGGTCCAGGGCAACGGTCAGGCCGAGGCGATCCGGCTGGCCGAACTGCTGCAGGCGCCCGTCGCCAACAGCTACCTGCACAACGACTCGTTCCCGGCGGGCCATCCGCTGTGGATCGGCCCGCTCGGCTATCAGGGCAGCAAGGCGGCGATGAAGCTGATCGCCAGGGCCGACGTCGTGCTGGCGCTCGGCACGCGGCTGGGGCCGTTCGGCACGCTGCCGCAGTACGGCATGGAGTACTGGCCGAAGGGCGCGAAGATCATCCAGGTCGACGCCGACGCGAGGATGCTGGGGCTGGTCAAGCCGATCTCGGTCGGCATCTGCGGCGACGCGAAGGCCGCGGCGCTGGCGCTCGCCGCGAGGCTCGCCGGGCGGGAGCTCGCCTGCCTCGCCAACCGGGATTCGCGCCTGGCCGAAGTCGGCGCCGAGAAGGCGGCGTGGGAGGCCGAGCTCGACCGCTGGGCGTTCGAGCAGGATCCGTGGTCGATCGAGGTGGCGAAGGATTCGTCGCACATGCACCCGCGGCAGATGCTGCGCGAGCTGGAGCGGGCGATGCCCGAAGGCGCGATGGTGTCGACCGACATCGGCAACATCTGCTCGGTGTCGAACAGCTACCTGCGCTTCGCGCGTCCGCGCTCGATGTTCGCGGCGATGAGCTTCGGCAACTGCGGCTACGCGTTCCCGACGATCATCGGCGCCAAGGTCGCGGCGCCGGACCGTCCCGCGATCGCGTACGTCGGCGACGGCGCCTGGGGCATGAGCTTCGGCGAAATCCAGACCTGCGTGCGCGAGGGCATCGGCGTCACGGCGATCGTGTTCAACAACGGCCAGTGGGGCGCCGAGAAGAAGAACCACGTCGATTTCTACGACAACCGCTTCGTCGGCGTCAACCTCGACCGGCAGCCGTCGTGGGCGACGGTCGCGCGTGCGATGGGCGCCGAGGGGCAGACGATCGACCAGCTGGCCGACGTCGGTCCCGCGCTGCGCGCCGCCGCGGCCGCGCAGGCCGAGGGCAGGACGACGGTTCTCGAGATGATGGTGACGCGAGAGCTGGGCGACCCGTTCCGGCGCGACGCGCTGACGCTGCCCGTGCGGCACCTCGAAAAGTACCGCTCGACCGCGGCGCCGCGCGGCTGACCGGGGCGGGGAGGCCGGGCTGCCGACTTCGACGCCCTGCCTACCGCTCCATCTTGCCGCGGATCTTCTTCAGTGCGTCGATCAGGCCGTTGACCTGCGTCTTGGTCAAACCTTCCTGGTCGACGTCGGATTCGATGCGCAATCTCTTCGCATCCGCGGACACGTGGCAGACGAGCGTGGCGCCATTGCCCAGATCGAATGTCTTGCTCTTGCCTTCGGCCATTGCACCTTCTCCCTCTGAGGGTTCGAGGATACGCTACCACAAGCGCGCGTGCCTGCCGGGTGCCCGTCGCAGGAGCGCCGCCAGCGACGGCCGGCGCCTGCACCATCGATTCCCCGGACCTACGCGTCGACGGCGGCGGTGATGGCGTCCGCGGCGCGGATCGTCGCGCGCCGGATGTCGGCCAGTCGACGCTGCCCCTGGCTGGCGAACACGTATACGGCCACCAGCGCGGCCTTCGGCTCCGCACGAGGCGCGCCGATCAGCACGGCGGTCGCACCCACGCCTTCGACGCCCTCGCCGTGGCTGGCAAACGCGCGGCGGGCTGCCAGCGCATCCAGTTCCGCGCGCAGGCGTCCGGGATGGGTGATCGTGCGCGATGCCACCCGGTCGAGCGGTCCGGCCAGCACCCGGTCCCGTACCGGAGGCGGCGCGTGCGCCAGCAGCAGCCTCTGCGACGCCCCGACGTACAGCGGCAAGCGCGTGCCGACGCGCGATGCGATGCACGAGTCGCGCCGGGGCAGCGACACGGCTACGGTGAGCGCCTCGAACCCGTCGCGGACGACGAGCTTGACGGTCTCGCCCAGTTCCCGGGCGAGCGCGTCCATGACCGGTCGCGCGAGGTCGACGAGGTCGCGTTCCGGCTCGCGCGTTCCGGCGATGCGGCCGAGCGCCGGGCCGAGCACGTAGCGCGCCGGGAGGCCAGGAGCCGGCTGCGCGAAGCCCCCGGCGACCAGCGTTGCCAGCAGGCGGTACAGCGTGGCGCGCGGAATGCCCAGCTTCCGCGCGAGTTCGGCCGCGCCCGCCCCTTCCGGACAGGCCGCAATTTCGCGCAGGACGGCCAGGCCCCGGCTCAGCGCCGGGGCGCCGGTCCTGCGCGTGCCGCTTTCGGGGGAGTTGGTGCTATAGTTTTGCATACGAGACAGTATGTCTCATATTTGGGATTTGTTGCAGTCCACCCCCGAGGAAGGAGCCGATGAACCGTCCCCCGAACGACGTACCCCGCATGATGCGGATCGAGCGCCTCCTCGAGCGCAACGAGCCGGGCGAGCCGGCGCCGCTTCCGATCGCCGCCGCCGAACTGCTCGGCCGCTACGAGAAGCTGCAGACGGCGGTCGTGAGCGACGTACTGCGCGAGTACGCACTTCTGGACCGTACGTTTCCGGGCTCGCTCCTCGCGTTGCGGCCGGAGAGAACGGTGGCGGGCATTGCGTTCACCGTGAAGAGCTCGCCCAACACCAAGGTCACCGGCGAAATGACCATTCGCGGCCGGATGCTCGACGCGCTGCCCGAGAATGCGTTCGTCGTCTGGGACAGTTCCGGGGACACGCAGGCAACGATGTGGGGCGGCGTGATGACGGCCACCGTCGTGAACAAGGGCGTCCGCGGCGCGCTGATCGACGGCGGCATCCGCGACACCGCCCAGATTCTGGCGAAGGACTTCCCGGTCTATTACCGCTACCGCAGCCCGAACGGCAGCCTCGGCCGGTGCCAGATCACGCACTACCAGCTGCCGGTGCGCATCGGCGACGTGTTCGTGCGCCCGGGCGACATCGTATTGGGCGATGCCGACGGCGCCGTCTGCGTTCCGCGGGGGATTGCGCTCGAGGTCCTCGATCGGGCGGAGGAAATCCTGGCCAACGAGGAACGAATATTCGCCTGGGTGGAAAGCGGCGAATCGATCGAAGAAATCACCGGCAAGGGCGGGTATTTCTGACCCGCAGGCCGCCATCGCCACCCGCGCTCCGCAACCCCCGGCGCGTCAACCGGAAGACCACCATGAACCGCTTCACCCGCGCATTGCGTCACCTCGTTCCCGGCATGCTCATGCTGTCCGTCGCAGCGACAGGAGTTCTCTTCGCACAGGCGCGGGCGCAGGGGCCGGCGTGGCCCGGCAGGCCGATCAAGCTCATGGTGGGGTTTCCCGCCGGAGGCGCGTCGGACCTCATGGCGCGGATCGTGGCCGAACGGCTGGGCCAGGCGCTGGGGCAGCCGGTGGTCGTCGAGAACCGGCCCGGAGCCGCGGGAACGCTCGCCGCGTCGCTGGTCGCCAAGGCGCCGGCCGACGGCTACACGCTGCTGCTTGCGTCGCCGACCGCGATCACGCTGGCGCCCACGACGATGGCGGGGCGCCTGCCCTACGATCCGGTGAAGGACCTCGCCCCGGTGACCATGGTGAACCGCTATCCGCTGATCCTGATCGCGAGCCCCTCGCTCGGCGTCAGGACATTCCCTGAGTTCCTGAAAAAGGCCCGCGCCGAGCCGGGCAAGATCAACTTCGGCTCCTTCGGCGCGAACACCAGCGGCGGCCTCGCGACCGAGATGGTGAAGCTGATGTCGAAGACGGACATGCAGCACGTCCCCTACAACGGCGGAGCACCCGCGATGCAGGCGCTGCTCGGCGGCCACATCGACCTCTTTTTCGACACCGTCGTGACGGCGCTGCAGAACGTGAAGGCCGGCAAGGTCGTGGCGCTGGCCGTTTCCGGCGCCAAGCGGACTTCGCTGGCCCCGGATCTGCCCACCGTCGCCGAAACGCTGCCCGGATTCGAGGCGGACAGCTGGACGGGCCTGATGGTGCCGGCGGGCACGCCGCCCGGTGTCGTCGCGCGCCTTCAGGAAGAGATCGCAAAGATGGTCGCTTCGCCGGACATCAAGGAGAAGTTCACCGCGATGGGTGCGGAAGGCGTGGGGAATTCGTCGGCCGATTTTTCCCGGTATCTCGCCGAGGAGACAACGCGCTACGCAAGGCTGATCAAGGAGGCGAACCTGACGCTCGAATGATCGACCCCGCGTCTGCGCCCCCCTTGCCGGAACCCGGCCGCGCCGTGCGCCGGAATGCGGATGCGGCTCCGACGGGCCGGCTGCGCTGGCTGCCGGGGCTGCAGACGCTGCGCGGCTACGACGTCGCCTGGCTGCGTCACGACGTCGCCGCCGGCCTGGTGCTGACGACGGTGCTGGTGCCGGTCGGTGTCGCCTACGCGGTGGCTTCGGGCGTGCCGGGCATCTGCGGCCTCTACGCGACCATCGTCGCGCTGCTGGCGTATGCGCTGTTCGGGCCCAGTCGCGTGTTCGTTCTGGGACCCGACTCCTCGCTGGCCGCGCTCATCCTCGCCGTCGTCGTGCCGCTCGCCGCAGGCGACCCGCTGCGCAGCATCGCGCTGGCGGGAATGATGGCCGTGGTGTCCGGCAGCCTGTGCATCGTCGCCGGCCTGGCCCGTCTCGGCTTCGTCACCGAACTCCTCTCCAAGCCGATCCGCTACGGCTACATGAACGGCATAGCCCTCACCGTGCTGGTGGGCCAGCTGCCGGCGCTGTGCGGCTTCTCGGTCGATGCCGAAGGCCTTGTCGGCGCGACCGCGTCGTTCGTCGAGGGCCTGCTGGCCGGCAGGACGAACCGCACCGCGCTGGCGCTCGGCGCGGGCACGCTGGCGACCATCCTGCTGCTCAGGCGCAGCGCGCGTCTGCCGGGGATCCTGGTCGCCGTGGCGGGAGCCACCGCCATCGTCGGCGCGCTGGACCTGGGCGCGGCGGCGGGCGTTTCGGTGCTGGGCGTGCTGCCGCAGGGGCTGCCCGCCTTCGCCATCCCGTCGATCGCGCGCGGCGATCTCGTCCCGGTGCTCGTCGGAGGCCTCGCCGTCGCGCTGGTGTCCTTCGCCGACACCAGCGTCCTGTCGCGCGCCTTCGCCGCACGGACCGGCGGCTTCGTCGACCCCAATCGGGAGATGGTGGGGCTGGGCGCCGCCAATCTGGCCGCCGGATTCTTCCAGGGCTTCCCGGTCAGCAGCAGCGCGTCGCGGACGCCGGTTGCCGCGGACGCCGGGGCCCGAACGCAGCTGGCTTGCGTGGTCGGAGCGCTGGCGGTGGCCGCACTGCTGGAGGCGGCGCCGAACCTGCTCGCGAACCTGCCCAAGGCCGCGTTGGCTGCGGTGGTGATCGCCTCGGCGATCGGCGTGATCGAGGTCGCCGACCTGCGCCGCATCTACCGCATCCAGCGCTGGGAATTCTGGCTGTCGATCGCCTGCCTTGCGGGCGTTGCCGTGCTCGGCGTGATTCCGGGCATCGGGCTCGCCATCGTGATCGCGATCGTCGAGTTCGTCTGGGACGGCTGGCGCCCGTACTCGGCGGTCCTGGGTCGGCTCGAAGGAGTCAAGGGCTACCACGACGTCGTCCGCCATCCCGACGCCCGCCGTATCCCCGGCCTGGTGCTGTTCCGCTGGGACGCTCCGCTGTTCTTCGCCAACGCCGAATTCTTCCAGAGCCGCGTGCTGGATGCGGTCGCCGCGTCGCCGACGCCCGTGCGCCGGCTGGTGATCGCCGCGGAGCCGGTGACGAGCGTCGACGTCACCGCCGCCGACATGCTGAACGAGCTCGACAGGACGCTGCAGGCCGCCAGCGTCGAACTGTGCTTTGCCGAGATGAAGGGCCCGGTCAAGGACAAGCTCAAGCGCTTCGGACTCTTCTCGCGGCTGGGCGAGGAGATGTTCTTTCCGACGGTCGGCGCGGCCGTGAGCGGCTACCTCAGGGCTCACCCGGTGGACTGGGTGGACTGGCAGGACCGGAAGCCCTGATGCGCGAGCTGCGCTACGGCCCCCGCTTGCCGGCCGGCAGCCGGGGCTGACGCGGCGCGCGCGCATCGGTGACGCGCAGCTTTCGCAGCCGCGACGTCTTCTTGTGCTGGTGCTCCTCCATGCGCCCGAGCACGTCGACAAGGAAGCGCAGCGTCTCGCGGATATAGGGCCCCTTGTTCAGCATCACGCACTCGGCGCGGCTGCTCATCCCGGCGTCGGTGACTTCGGCGCGCGACGGCATGCCGCCCTTGGCGAGCGATTCCAGCACCTGCGTCGCCCAGATCACGGGGACGTGCGCCGCCTCGCAGAGCCACAGGATCTCCTCCTGCACCTCCGACAGCCGCTCGAAGCCCACCTCGACGCCCAGGTCGCCGCGCGCGACCATCACGGCCACCGGCGGGTGACGCATCGACGCGAGCAGCAGCGCGGGAAGGCGGTTGAACGCCGCCTGCGTCTCGATCTTGAGCACGATGCCCAGACGCGGCGCGTGCAGGCTCATGATCGCGGCGAGCAGCGCTTCGATGTCGTCGGGGCGCTGCACGAACGACAGCGCGACCATGTTGGCGTGCTTCGCCGCGAACGCCAGGTCGGCCACGTCCTTCGCCGTCAGTGCGGGCAGGTCGAGTTCGGTCTCGGGCAGATTGATGCCCTTCTCGGCTTTGAGCTTCGCGGCGCCGCCCGCAGCGCCCGTGATCTCGATCCGAAGGCGATCCTCGGCCACGGCGCGGATCACGCCGCGAATCCTGCCGTCGTCGAAGAGGATCGGCTCGCCGACGCGCACGCCGACGAACACCTCGGGCAGCGCGCAGGATACGAACGCCGGTTCGACCACGCGCCCGTCGTCGTCGTGAACCGCATCGCGGCCGGGCATTTCGCCGCGCACGAGGTCGAGGATGTCGCCGGGCCGCAGGTGAATCCACTGCTCGACGGCGGGCAACGCGCCGACCACGCCCTTCGCCACGACGCGCCCCTTGCGCCGCAGCGCCATCGGCGTCCCCGGCACGACGTACGCGGTGGTGTCGGTCTCGCACAGGCATTCGCCCGCGGCGACCTTGACCACGCGCAGCAGGCGTTTGCGGCGCCGGGTGTCGGCGAGATCGACCGTGTCGCCGGGCTTCGCCTTCGCGAGCAGATCGCCCTCGACCGGAATGGTCGCGTCGTCGACGTCGGCCTCGTGCATCCGGGCGACCAGACGCACGCGCGCGGGTTCGGTCACGCGGCCTATCGTGTCGCGCCCCGGGCGCCACTTGGCGACCGCGGGCCCGGGCTCGACGGGGCCGGTGCGCAGCTTCGGCCCGGCGAGATCGAAGGACAGTGCGCAGCGCCTGCCGGTCTCGCGCTCGGCGCGGCGCAGGTGCCTGACCATGCGCTCCCAGACCTTGGGGCTGTCGTGGGCGCAGTTGATGCGCATGACTTCCATGCCGGCCGCGACCAGTTCGCGGATCAGCGCCGGCTCGCCGGCCGCCTCGCCCGGCATCGTCACCATGATCCGCGTCGCCCGGTCGCGGCCCGCGGGCCCGAGGATCGCCTCCGCGTGCGCGGCGAGCAGCGCGTCGCCGGTATGGAACGTGACCGGCGGCGGGGCGGCGATCTCCGCCGGAACCGGTTGATTGCGCAGCGCGCAGAGCACCTCGAGCACCGCCTGCAGCGAGGCCATCACATGCGCTTCCATGCGCCCCAGCGAGCTCAGGCCGAGCCTGGCGAGCTCGTCCTGCAGCTCGCGCGCGTCGACCCGGCGCACCGCGAGGTAGTGCACGAGGTTGTAGGCGCTTTCGCGCATCGACGGTGCCACGGCGTCGAGTTCGACGGCAAACTCCTGCTCGGCCGCGAGCGCCGCCCGTCGCAGTTCGTCGACGCTACGCGCGACGCGTTCGAGACGCAGGGTCTGCGAGATTTCGCGTTCGGTGCGTCGTTGGGCGGTCATCGGTGGGGGCGGAAGTCCATGGTCCGGAGGCAGCGGTCGGGTGCCCCACGGGGGTTCGTATTCTCGCTCCTTCAGGTTACAGAAATGTGACCGCCGCCGCCCGGTTTCCTTGGCGCTGCGCGGCGGCTGTCATCAGTCTGTCATGCGGTGTGGCGACAATGGCGGTTGTCCGTCACTCACAGGATCACGATGATGCGCAAGTGTTTGCCCCAGGTTTTCCTCGCCGCCGCGACGCTGGCGTTCGGCGTGTCCGCGC
>CAIWHR010000071.1 GCA_903912485.1 uncultured beta proteobacterium
CGTGGACGGCCGATCTGGCGCGTGTCGCCGCCGGCGGCGACGCGCGCCGGAATCCGGACTTTGCGCGGGAGATGGCGCAGCTTGCCGCGCGGGTGGCGCCGATCGCAGCGTTTCGCTATCATGAATCGCTGCTGCGGCAGCGGGCGCTGCTGGCGCACCCGCTGCAGCCGCGACTCGTCGCCGAGGCGATGCTGATCGATTACCGGGAGCTGTTCGCGCACCATGGAAATGGTTGACAAGAAGCCGGGCCGCACCGTGATGGAGGCGGCGCTGAACGGCGCCGGCGCGGCGCGCCCCGGCGTGCTGTCGCTCAACATCCGCGAGCGCGCGGCGCTCTACGCGGCGTACATGCCTTTCCTGCGCGGCGGCGGCATCTTCATTCCGACGCCGCGGCAGTACCAGCTCGGCGAGGAAGTGTTCATGCTGCTGTCGCTGATGGACGACCCGAACCGCATCGCCGTGCAGGGCAGGATCGTCTGGATCACTCCCGAGGGCGTGCAGGGCAACCGTACGCAGGGGATCGGCGTGCAGTTTTCGCCGGACGAGACCGGCGCCGCCGCCAAGGCGACGGTCGAAAAGCTTCTCGGCCAGACGATGGCGTCGGCGCGCCCCACGCACACGATGTAGCGAGTGTTCGTCGATTCGCACTGTCACCTCGACTTCCCCGACTTCGCTGCCGAGATGCCGGCGGTGCTCGCCGCGATGGCGGCGGCGCAGGTCACGCACGCGCTCTGCATCGCGGTCAACCTCCCCGCCTGGCCCGCGGTGCGCGCGCTGGCCGACGCGCATCCGCAGCTCTACGCGACGGTCGGCGTCCACCCCGACTACGAGGACACGCCGGAGCCCGGCGTCGACGAGCTGGTCGCGATGGCGGCGGCGCCCAGGATCGTCGCCATCGGCGAAACCGGGCTCGACTACTACCGGCTGACCGGCGATCTCGACTGGCAGCGCGAGCGCTTCCGCACGCACATCCGCGCGGCGCGGACCGCCGCGAAGCCGCTGGTCGTTCACACGCGCGCCGCGGCCGCCGACACGCTGTCGATCCTGCGCGACGAAGCGGCGGGCGAGGCGGGCGGCGTCATGCATTGCTTCACCGAGACCTGGGACGTCGCCGCCGCCGCGCTGGACCTGGGGTTCCACATTTCGCTTTCCGGCATCGTCACGTTCAGGAACGCGCACGCGGTCAAGGAGGTCGCGCGGCGCGTACCGCTCGACCGCCTGCTGATCGAGACCGATTCGCCGTACCTCGCGCCGGCTCCCCACCGCGGGCGCCGCAACGAGCCGGCCTACGTGCCGCTGGTCGCCGCCGAGATCGCGCGCCTGCGCGGCGAGACGGTCGAGGCGATCGCGCGCGCGACGTCGGACAACTTCTTTCGCCTGTTCCGGATTCCTTCGCCCGCCCATGTCGATGACCGCTGAACGCCGCCGTTTCCTGTCCGCCGTTGCCGCCGGACTGGCGGCGCTGGCCGCCGCGGCGCTGCCGCTGCCGGCGCACGCACAGCAGGCTTACGAGGATTTCGTGTTCGCCGTCGCCAACGATCGCGCGGACCAGGTAAAGGCGCTGCTCGCGCGCGGCATCGACCCGGGCACCGTCGACCGCAACGGCGATCCGGCGCTCGTCGTCGCGGCGCGCGCGGGCTATCTGGCGACCGTCGACGCGCTGCTGGCGGCGAAGGCCAAGGTCGACCAGCGCAACGCGCACGGCGACACGGCGCTGATGCTCGCCGCGCTCAACGGCCATCTGGCAGTGGTCAAGGCGCTGCGTGCGCGCGGCGCCGAGGTCAACCCGACGGGCTGGACGCCGCTGGCCTACGCCGCCGCCGGCGGCCACGACGACGCGATCCGCTACCTGCTGGCCGAAGGCGCCCGCATCGACGCGGTCTCGCCCAACGGCACGACGGCGCTGATGATGGCGGTGCGCGAAGCGCGCTTTTCCACGGCGGAGCTGCTGCTGGCTCGCGGCGCCGACCCGAACCTGCGCAACCAGAACGGCGCCAGCGCGCTCGACTGGGCGAAGCGCAGCGACGACAAGGCGCTGGTTGCGGCGCTGAAGCGGGCCGGAGCGCGGGAGTAGCGGGGCGGTTAGGCGACGCCAACGCGCCGCCGGTCGGGCGCGGTACTTAGGGCGCGGCGTCGGGAGCGGCCGGCGCGAAATCGAGCGGCGCGGCCCGCGCCTCGCTGACCAGCGAAGGCACGAGCCCGGGCACCGCGCCGGCGAGCCGCCGGGCGCCGTTGAAGCGCTTCTGCCAGAAGCTCTTGTCGAAGGTGGCGACCTCGACCTCGCGGCCGCGGGCCGGAGCGTGGATGAAGCGGTTGTCGCCGAGGTAGATGCCGACGTGCGAAAACGCGAAACGCCGGGTGTTGAAGAACACGAGGTCGCCGGGCTTGATGTCGTCGAGCGCGATCTTGTCGCCGACCCGGCTCATTTCCTTCGCCGTGCGCGGCAGCGTCACGCCGGTCACCTGCTGGAACACGTAGCGGACGAGTCCGCTGCAGTCGAGCCCCGTCTCGGGGTTGCTGCCGCCGTACTTGTAGTCGACGCCGATCAGGCCCAGCGCGAAAACGGTGAGGTCCTGCGCGGAGTTCCAGGCGGAAGCCGCGACGTCCTTCACCGTTTCGGTCGCCGCCTCGGTGAGCGAGCGCCCCGGGGCGTCCTGCGCGGCAGCGAGGGGAGCCGTGGCCAGAAGTCCTGCCGCGAGCAGGGCGAATCGGAGGCGACGGCGGGGCGGGGTCGGCTGCACCCGAGGATTGTCGCCGAATTGAGACATTTCGGCAACAGGGGTGTTCGAGGCGTCGTTCCGGGCAGTTCGGGGGGTGTCCGAGGGCCGTTCGGGGACGCTCGGGCGGACCGGCGCGCAGCGGTCAGCGGTCAGCCGGACGCGGATTGCGGGACGCGGCGCGCAGCCGCCGCGCTTCCTTCGGGTCGACGGCGAGCGGCCGGAGGATCTCGACCCGGTCGCCGTCGCGCAGAACGGCATCAATGCGTACCCGCCGGCCGCCGACGCCGGTGCACACGGCGCCGGGGTCGATCCCGCGGCGTTCGACGAGTCCCGAGCAGGCGACGGCCTCGCCGACGGTCGCGCCGGCGGGGAGCGTCAGCGCGACGATGTCCTGCCTGTCCGGCGTGGCCCAGACCACCGTCACCGCGATCGCCGCCGCGGCGCCGCTCACGCTCCGGCCTTGCCGAGCGACTCGGCGCGACGGACGAAGGCGTCGATGAAGGTGCTGGCGATGTGCGCGAACACCGGGCCGACGACCCGTTCCAGCACATGCGTCGAGAATTCGTACGCCAGCTCGAATTCGACCTTGCAGGCGTCGGCGGCCAGCGCGTGGAAGCGCCATTCGCCGTGCAGGTGGCGGAACGGGCCGCTGTTCAACGTGACCACGATCGACCGGGGCGGCCGGTTGGCGTTGTCGGTGGTGAAGTGCGCGTGCACGCCGTGGTAGTTGATGTCGATGCGCGCCGTCTTGCCGGCAGCGTGCGTCGCCAGGATCGTCGCGTCCGCGCACCAGGGCAGGAACTCGGGATAGCGGTCGATGCCGTCGACCAGGTCGAACATGGCGGCGTCGCTGTAGGGGACCAGCACCGACTTCTTCACGCGCTGCATGAGGGGATGGTTACAATGACAGGTTGTGTGTCGGGCTCCGCGAGCCGGACGGGAATGGGTTCTGGCGGCGGGGAAGGCCGAAGCCTGCCACGGACAGGGCCGTGATCGAGCGTGGAAATGAGCATCGTCGACAACAGAAAAGCGTATCACGACTATTTCGTCGAGGAGAAATTCGAGGCGGGCGTGTCGCTCCTGGGGTGGGAAGTGAAGGCGATCCGCGCCGGCCGCGTGCAGCTGAAGGAGGCCTACGTGATCGTGAAGAACGGCGCGATCGTTCTCATCGGCGCCCACATCACGCCGCTGCCGACGGCGTCGACGCACATCCATGCCGACCCCACGCGTTCGCGGCAGCTGCTGCTCCACCGCGGCGAAATCAACCGGTTGGTCGGGCAGGTCGAGCGCGCCGGCTATACGCTGGTGCCGATCAATCTCCACTACAGCAAGGGCCGGGTCAAGCTCGACATCGGCCTCGCCAAGGGCAAGAAGCAGCACGACAAGCGGCACGCGGAGAAGGAGCGCGACTGGAACCGCGAGAAGCAGCAGATCCTGCGCAACCGCCCCGGCACCAGCCGCGCCGCAGCGTCGTCGTAACCCGGGTTCCGCCGCCCCCGACGCCGTAGCCCGGGCTTCGCTTCCACCACCCACGCCCGCCAGCCTCCGGCGCCGACCAGCGAAGCCCGGGTGGTCGCCGCGACGGCCGCGACGCCCCCGGGTTCCGCCGCGCCATGCTCGAGGCTCGCATCCGGCACCGGTGCCGGCGGAGCCCCCGGGTTCCGCCGCGCCATCCTTGAGGCTCGCATCCGGCACCGATGCCGGCGGAGCCCCCGGGTTCCGCCGCGCCATGCTTGAGGCTCGCATCCGGCACCGGTGCCGGCGGAGCCCGGGCTACGGCGCGCCGGGTGGACCGAGGTCGGCGGCGAGCGCGCGCGCGGCAGTCACCCCGCTGCGCGTCGCCGCTTCCAGCGTCGGCGGAAGCACGGCGTCGGTGTAGTCGCCGGCGAGGTAGACGCCCGGCCCGATGCGCCCCGCCGTCGGGCGTGCGAGTGCGGGCGTGCAGGCATAGGTCGCACGTCGTTCCGCGAACACGCGCGACCACAGCGGCGCCGGCAGCGCCGGCGACAGCCGCCGCAGCTGCGCGTCGATCGTCGCGGCGAGCGTGGCGTGATCCTGCCGGTCGTGCGGCCCGTTGGCGCTGATCACGACCGCGAGCAGCGCGCGCGCACCGCCGCAGGCGCTGCCCGCCAGCGACGCGCTGCGATCGAACACCCACTGGCCCGGCGCATCGTCGAGGCGCGCGATCGGCGCGGGCAGCGCCGCCGGCGACGGGTACGCCAGATACGCGGTGGTGATCGACTCGTAGGCGAACGCGGCGACGTTCGCCAGCGCTGCGCGCCAGGCGTCGCCGGCGGCGGCGTCCGCCGCTGCGGCC
>CAIWHR010000072.1 GCA_903912485.1 uncultured beta proteobacterium
CGACCGGCAGGCCGGCCGCGGTGAAGCCGCAGGGGATCGACATCGCCGGCGCGCCGGTCAGGTTGGCGGCGACGGTGAAGATGTCGTTCAGGTACATCTCGACCGGGTCGTCGGACTTGGCGCCGATCCGGAACGCCGCCGACGGTGCCGTCGGGCCCATGATCACGTCGCAGCTCCGGTACGCGCGGCGGAAATCGTCGGCGATCAGCCGGCGGACCTGCTGCGCCTTCAGGTAGTACGCGTCGTAGTAGCCGTGCGACAACACGTAGGTGCCGACGAGGATCCGCCGCCGCACCTCGGCGCCGAAGCCCTCGGCGCGCGTCTTCTTGTACATGTCGGTGAGGTCGGTGTACGTGGCGGCGCGGTGGCCGTAGCGGACGCCGTCGAAGCGCGACAGGTTCGACGACGCTTCCGCCGGCGCGATCACGTAGTACACCGGCACGGCGAGGTTCACGTTGGGCAGCCCGACGGCGACGGTCGTCGCGCCCAGCGCGCGGAATTCGGCCAGCGCGGCGTCGACGGCGCGGGCAACCTCGGGATCGGTGCCGGCGCCGAAATACTCGTCCGGCAGGCCGATGCGCACGCCGGCGAGCGGTCGCGCCGCGTCGGACCCGGGCTCGCGGTCGTGCAGCAGCCGCGTGTAGTCCTCGGCGGGGCGCTCGAGCGACGTCGAGTCGCGCGCGTCGTGGCCGGCCATCGCCGACAGCAGCAGCGCGCAGTCCTCGGCGGTCTGCGCGAACGCGCCGGCCTGGTCGAGGCTCGACGCGAACGCGACCAGCCCGTAGCGCGAGCAGATGCCGTACGTGGGCTTCAGGCCGCAGATGCCGGTCAGCGCCGCCGGCTGGCGGATCGAGCCGCCGGTGTCGGTGCCGGTGGCGCCGGGCACGAGGCGCGCGGCGACCGCCGCCGCCGAGCCGCCGGAGCTGCCGCCGGGGACGCAGGCGAGGTCCCAGGGGTTCCTCACCGGGCCGAAATGCGAGGTCTCGTTGGACGAGCCCATCGCGAATTCGTCCATGTTGGTCTTGCCGAGAAGGACGGTGCCCGCGCGCTTCAGGCCGGTGACGACGTGCGCGTCGTAGGGCGCGACAAAATCGGCGAGCATCCGCGAGCCGCAGGTGGTCCTGAGGCCGGCAGTCATCAGCACGTCCTTGTGCGCGATCGGGATGCCGGTCAGCGGCCCGGCGTCGCCCGCTGCGCGGCGGGCGTCGGCGGCACGGGCGGCGTCGAGCGCGCCGTCGGCGTCGACGGTGACGAACGCGTTGAGCGCGGGGTTGATCCGCGCGATCCGGTCGAGCAGCGCCTGCGTGAGTTCGACGCTGCTGATGTCCCCGGCGCCGAGCGCGCGCGAAAGCTGGGCGATGGTCGCGCCTGGCGCGGGGCCCCTCGCCGGGTAGCTCACTCGATCACCTTCGGCACCAGATAGAGGCCGTCCTCGACGGCGGGTGCGACGCGCTGGTACGACTCGCGGCGATCGGTTTCGGCGACCCGGTCGGGGCGCAGCGGCAGGCAGAGGTCCTGCGCGTGCGCCATCGGAACCACGCCGGCGGTGTCGACCGCGTTGAGCTGGTCGATCATGGCGAAGATGGCGTCGAGCTTGGCGCGCACGTCGTCGGCCTGCCCGGCGTCGATCTCGATGCGTGCGAGATGGGCGAGGCGATGGACGTCGGTGAGGGAGATCGTCATGCGGTTTTCCCGGGGATTTCCCGACGGCACCGGCGCAGCGGCAAAGCGTGTTAGGGTATCATATCGCCACATTTCCGAGCCGCACCCGCTACGCGTCCACCATCGCGCCCGCCGCTCGCTTCCCCGTCCCGAACATCCGTCAGGCCACCGTTTTCATGTTCCAGTTTTTCAAAGGCTATTTTTCCAGCGATCTGGCGATCGATCTCGGCACCGCCAACACGCTGATCTACGTCCGGGGCAAGGGCATCGTGCTCAACGAGCCGTCGGTGGTCGCGATCCGGCAGGAAGGCGGGCCCAACGGCAAGCGCGTGATCCAGGAAGTGGGGCTCGCCGCGAAGCAGATGCTGGGCCGCACGCCGGGCAACATCACGGCGATCCGGCCGATGAAGGACGGCGTCATCGCCGACTTCACCGTGACCGAGCAGATGCTCAAGCAGTTCATCAAGAAGGTGCTCGATTCGCGCCTGTTCTCGCCCAGCCCCCGCATCATCATCTGCGTCCCCTGCGGGTCGACGCAGGTCGAGCGCCGCGCGATCCGCGAATCGGCGCTGGGCGCCGGCGCGTCGAAGGTCTACCTGATCGAGGAGCCGATGGCCGCGGCCATCGGCGCCGACCTGCCGATCTCCGACGCAACCGGGTCGATGGTCGTCGACATCGGCGGCGGCACCACCGAGGTCGGCGTGATCTCGCTGGGCGGGATGGTGTATTCGGGCAGCGTGCGCGTCGGCGGCGACAAGTTCGACGAGGCGATCGTCAACTACATCCGCCGCAACTACGGGATGCTGATCGGCGAGACGACGGCCGAGATGATCAAGAAGACGATCGGCTCGGCGTTCCCCGGCTCCGAAGTCAAGGAGATGGAGGTGAAGGGCCGCAACCTCGCCGAGGGGATACCGCGCAGCTTCACCGTGTCGTCGAACGAGATCCTCGAGGCGCTGACCGATCCGCTGAACAGCATCGTCTCGGCGGTGAAGAGCGCGCTCGAACGCACGCCCCCCGAGCTCGGCGCCGACATCGCCGAGGCCGGGATGGTGCTCACCGGCGGCGGCGCGCTGCTGCGCGACGTCGACCGCCTGCTGATGGAAGAGACGGGGCTCCCGGTGATCGTCGCCGACGACCCGCTGACCTGCGTCGTGCGCGGCTGCGGCAAGGCGCTCGAAAACATGGAAAAGCTGGCGACGATCTTCACGTCGGACTGAAGGAGGTATGCGCCCCCTCCCGGCCGAACCGCCGGCATTTTTCCATCGCGGGCCTTCGCCGCTCGCTCGGCTCGCCTTCTTCGGCCTGCTGTCGATCGCGCTGCTGTTCGCCGACACCCGCTTCCGCTACCTCGAAAACGTCCGCCTGGTGGCGACCAGCGTGCTCTACCCTCTGCTGCGCGTCGTGCAGGTGCCGGCGGAAGCGCTGTCGTACGTCGGAACGTACTTCAGCTCGCAGCGTGAACTCGCCGACGACAACGCGGCGCTGAAGCGGCTCCTGGTCGAGCAGGCGCCCGCGGTCCAGGGGTTTGCGCGGCTGCAGAAGGACGGTGCCGAACTGAAGGCGCTGCTCGCGCTGCGCGAGCGCTACGCCGCGGCGGCGACCACCGTCGAGGTGCTCTACACCGGGCGCGACCCGTTTGCGCAGAAGGTCTTCGTCGACAAGGGCGCCGACTCGGGCATCGTGCCCGGCGAGGCGGTGATCGACGTCGACGGCGTCGTCGGCCAGGTCACCCGCGTGTTCCCGTTCATGGCCGAGGTGACGCTGGTCACCGACAAGGACCACGCGGTGCCGGTCAAGGTGGTGCGGACCGGCGTGCGTTCGGTGCTGTACGGTTCGGGCACCGGACGCCTGCCGGAATTGCGCTTCACGGCGCCCAATGCCGACGTCGAGGTGGGCGACCTCCTGGTCACGTCGGGCATCGACGGCACGTATCCGGCGGGGCTCGCCGTCGCCCGCGTCGTCACCCTCGAGCGCGACACCGGCCAGATGTTCGCGCGCATCACGACCCGGCCGCTGGCCGGAGTCGACCGCAGCATGCACCTGCTGGTGCTCGGCTCGGCCGCCGCGCTGCCGCCGCGACCCGACGAGCCGGCCGAAGCCGACACCACGAAGAAGGGCGGCCGGAGCAAGTCCCGGAGGGGCGGCTGATGGCGCTGCCGCGAGCGTCGCCGCTGTACCCGGCCAGCCCCGAGGAGATCCTGCGGCCGGCCGCCGCGTGGTTCGTCCTGCTCACGCTGGCGCTCGGGTTCGTCGGCAACCTGCTGCCGTTCGGCGGGGTCGCCGGGGCGCTGAAGCCCGATTTCCTGGCGCTGCTGCTGCTCTACTGGTGCATCCAGGCACCGCGCTACGTCGGCGTGGGCACCGCCTGGCTGCTCGGGCTGCTGATGGACGTCGGCGACGCGACGCTGTTCGGCCAGCACGCGCTCGCCTACGCGGTGCTCGCCTACGGCGCCGAGTACTTCCGGCGCCGCGTGCTGCGGTTCCCGCTGTGGCAGCAGGCGGCGCAGGTCGCCGTGCTGCTCGCGCTGTGCGCCGGCATCGTGCTGCTGATCCGCGTCGTCGGCGGCGCCCCGCTGCCGCGCTGGACCTACGTGGTGCCGCCGCTGTCGGGGGCGTTGCTGTGGCCCGCGCTTTCCGTGCTGCTGCAATGGCCGCAGCGCCCGGTCACCTCCGCTTCGGACCTGTGACCGCAGCGCCCCTCGACTCCTGATGGCGCGGCGGCTCCTCTTTTCCTCGCGGCGGCGGGCGTACGGCGCCGGCAGCGGCCTCAATTCGCCCGAACTGCGCAGCGCCGAGCGCAAGCTGTTCCTGTTCAAGCGGCGCCTCGGTGTCGCGAGCTTCCTGGTCGTGCTGGCGTTCGGCGCGCTGTTCGCGCGCTTCGTCTACCTGCAGGTCGTCCAGCATCGCTACTACCAGACGCTGGCCGAGACCAATCGCATCGCGATCGTGCCGATCGTGCCCAACCGCGGCGTGATCACCGACCGCAACGGCGTCGTGCTCGCGCAGAGCTACTCGGCGTACACGCTCGAGATCCAGCCCTCGCGCGTGAAGAACCTCGACGAGACCATCGACGCGCTCGCGACCATCGTCGACGTGCAGCCGCGCGACCGCAAGCGGTTCAAGAAGCTGCTCGAGGAGTCCAGGAACTTCGAGAGCCTGCCGCTGCGCACCCGGCTCACCGACGACGAGGTCGCGCGCTTCGCCGTCAACCGCTACCGGTTTCCCGGCGTCGAGATCAAGGCGCGGCTGTTCCGGCAATATCCGTTCGGCGAGATCGCCTCGCACGTCGTCGGCTACATCGGCCGCATCAACGACCGCGACGTGCAGCGGATCGACGAGTGGGAAGAGACGGCCAACTACAAGGGTTCCGACTACATCGGCAAGGTCGGCGTCGAACTGTCGTACGAGCGCGAGCTGCACGGCACCACCGGCGTCGAGCAGGTCGAGGTCGACGCCGGCGGCCGCGCGGTGCGCACGCTGGCGCGCTCGCCGCCGACGGCCGGCAACGACGTCCGGCTCTCGCTCGACATCCGACTGCAGCAGGTGGCCGAAGAAGCGTTCGGCCCGCGCCGCGGCGGCCTGGTCGCGATCGATCCCGTCAACGGCGACGTGCTGGCGTTCGTGTCCAAGCCCGGCTTCGACCCGAACCTGTTCGTCGACGGCATCGACACCGCGAACTGGGAACTGCTGAACGAGTCGCCCGACAAGCCGCTGCTGAACCGCCCGCTGCGCGGCGCGTATCCGCCGGGGTCGACGATCAAGCCGTTCCTGGCGCTCGGCGCGCTGACCTCGGGCAAGCGCACGCCGGGCCAGGTCATCTACGACCCCGGATTCTTCCAGCTGCCCGGCGCCGCGCACCGCTTCATGGACGACAAGCCGGGCGGTCACGGCAGCGTCGACATGTACAAGTCGATCGTCGCCTCCTGCGACACCTACTATTACATCCTCGGCAGCGAAACGGACATCGACGACACGTCGCGCTTCATGTCGCAGCTGGGCTTCGGCCAGAAGACCGGCATCGACATCGAGGGCGAGCTGACCGGCATCCTGCCGTCGCGCGAGTGGAAGCGGCAGCGCTTCGCCGGGAAGAACTACCGCGACGAGCACCGCAAGTGGTATCTCGGCGACAGCATTTCGGCGGGAATCGGCCAGGGCTACAACGCGTTCACGCCGCTCCAGCTTGCGCACGCGATCGCGACCGTCGCCAACGACGGCGTCGCCTTCCGCCCGCACCTCGTCAAGACGTTCCGCAGCCTGCGCAGCGGCGAAGTCCGCGAGGTGGTGCGCGAGTCGTCGGGGACGCTTCCGGTGAAGCCCGAACACCTCGCGGTGATCCGGAACGCGCTGGTCGGCGTCAACCGTGAAGGCACCGCCGCCGCGGCGTTCTCGAAGGCGCCGTACGTGAGCGCGGGCAAGACCGGGACCGCGCAGGTCTATTCGCTCAAGGGCGAGAAGTACTCGGCGTCGAAGATCGACGAGCGGCTGCGCGACCACGCGTGGTTCATCGCCTACGCCCCGGCGGACAAGCCGAGGATCGCCATCGCGGTGCTGGTCGAGAACGGCGGCTTCGGTGCGCAGGCCGCGGCGCCCGTCGCGCGCAAGGTGTTCGACCATTACCTGACCGGCAAGGGCGGAGGCGGCCCCGCGCTGCCCGTCGCCGCCGCGGGAGACGAAGATGAGAGCGACTGAACCGACGGCGGGGGGCGGCACGGCATGGTGAACTTCTTCGCCAAGGCGTGGGAGGTGCTCGCACGGCGCATCGACGGCTTCCTGCTGGCGGTGGCGCTGTCGATCGTCGGCATCGGACTGGTGACGCTGTTCTCGGCCACCGACCAGAATCTGGCGCGCGTGTCGACGCAGGCGACCAGCCTCGCGTTTTCGCTGGTGCTGATGTGGGTCGTCGCCAACGTCCCGCCGCAGACGCTCTCGCGCGGCGCGGTGCCGCTGTACGTCGCGGGGGTCCTGATGCTGATCAGCGTCGCGCTGTTCGGCACCGTCGTCAACGGCTCGCGCCGCTGGCTCAACCTGGGGTTCGCGCGCTTCCAGCCGTCGGAGCTGATGAAGATCGCACTGCCGCTGATGCTGGCGTGGTACTTCCAGAAATTCGAGGGCCGCATCGGCTGGAGGGACTTCGCGATCGCGGCGGCGCTGATCGTCGTGCCGGTCTACCTCATCAAGCGGCAGCCGGATCTCGGCACCGCGCTGCTGATCGGCGCCTCCGGCTTCTACGTGCTCTACCTCGCCGGCCTGTCGTGGAAGATCATCGTCGGGCTCGGCGCCGCCGGCGTCGCGGCCGCGCCGCTGGTATGGGCGCATCTCGTCGACTACCAGCGTGAACGCATCCTCACCTTTCTCGACCCGGCGCGCGACCCGCTCGGCGCCGGCTACCACTCGTCGCAGGCGTCGATCGCGCTGGGCTCGGGCGGCGCCGTCGGCAAGGGCTGGCTGAACGGCACGCAGACGCATCTCGACTTCCTGCCCGAACGCCACACCGACTTCATCTTCGCGGTGTACGGCGAGGAGTTCGGGCTGATCGGCAACGCGGTGCTGCTCGTCCTCTACCTGCTGCTGATCGGGCGCGGCGTGATGATCACCGCCAGCGCGTCGACGCTGTTCGGAAGGCTGATGGCCGGCGCGGTGACGCTGATGTTCTTCACCTACGCCTTCGTCAACATGGGCATGGTGAGCGGCATCCTGCCGGTGGTCGGCGTGCCGCTGCCGCTGGTGTCGTACGGCGGCACGGCGCTGGTGTCGCTGTTCATCGGGCTCGGCATCCTGATGAGCGTGCAGGCGCACCGCAATCTGGTCGCGACCTGATCGCCATCGCGGAAGCTGCCGCTGCCGGGCCGCCCCGGGTTGCGCCGCCACGAAACCCTCGCCGCCGGCCCCGAGACATCCCGGCGCAACCCGGGGTGGGTGCCGCCACCAGACGCCAGCATCGGCGATGCGCAGCGTCGGTGCCTCCACCAGACGCCAGCATCGGCGATGCGCAGCGTCGGTGCCTCCACCAAGCGCCTGCCCCGGGCTCCGCCGGGACGCGGTTCGCGCCCAGGGCAGACGCCGGTGGCGGCGGAGCCCGGGCTACGATCGGTTCAGGCGGAAGCAGCGTCCAACCCCGGTGCCGCAACGGCGGCGTCGTCGGGCAGGACCGGCGCCATCAACCCCTCGTTGGAGCGGCCGGCCGGCTCGTGCCGGGCCATGAATTCGCGCACCATCTCCAGCGCGCTGCGCGTGCACGGCGGCAGTTCGGCGTCGGACACGGCGAGCGGCGCGGTGCGCTCGCCCCAGCGCACGAGGTGCGAGCACCACGTCAGCCCGCCGCCGAACGCCGGCATCAGGATCAGCGCGCCCGGTTTGACGCGCCCTTCCTCGAGCGCGTCGACGAGCGCGACGGGGACCGTGGCGGCCGACATGTTGCCGTAGCGGGCGATCGTCAGGAACACGCGGTCCATCGGCGCGCCGATGCGCTTGGCGACCGATTCGATGATGCGCAGATTGGCCTGGTGCGGGACCACGAGGTCGACGTCGGCGACGGTGTGCCCGCACTTCGCCAGCACCTCGGTCGACGCCTCGGTCATGCCGACGACCGCCTGCTTGAAGATCTCCCTGCCGTCGAAGTCCCATAGCGTGTCGCCGAAGACGACGGTTCCCCTGGCGTAGGTGAACCCGGCGCCGCGCACGCGCAGCGTATGGCGGGCCTCGGCGTAGCAGCCCAGCCGCTCGCCGAGCAATCCCTGCGGCTCGTCGGACGCCTGCAGCACGACCGCAGCGGCGCCGTCTCCGAACAGCACCGACACGTTGCGGTTGGGCCAATCCATGAACGGCGAGATCACCTCGACGCCGATGACCAGCGCGTTCTTCACGACGCCGGTGCGGATCATCGCCGTCGCCGTCGACAGCGCGTACAGGAAGCTCGTGCACGCGGTATTGACGTCCATCGCCGCGGCCTTGCCTGCCCCCAGCGTGAACTGCACTCCCGATGCCGAATTGGGAATCTGCTCGTCGTTGGAACAGCTGCCGTAGACGATGAGTTCGAGTTCGGCCGCGGGCAGGTCGGCGCAGGCGAGCGCGCGTGCGCCGGCCACCGACGCCAGCGCATGCGCCGACACGTGCGACACGCGACGCTCGTGGATGCCGGTGCGGCTGGCGATCCACTCGTCGTCGGTCGGCAGAAACGTCGCCAGATCGGTGTTGCTGAGAATGGCCGGGGGCATGCACTTCCCCCAACCGGTGATGGCTGCGTACCTCATCGACAAGTCTCCCTTGCCCGCGCCCGTCGGCCGGGACCGGCGGCGCCTCCGCGCTTTCGGTGGCAACCGTCGGCGCGTCGCCGGCGGCGGCGGATTATTTCGTCTTCCGGGCCTGCCTGGGCTTGGCCGGCGCCGCCTTGGGCTTCGCTTCCTCTTCCTTCTTGTAGTCGCCGATGATGCCTTTCACCGGACAGACGCCGAAGATCGGGCACTTCTTGCAGCCTACGGCAATCGCAACGGGGCACAGCGTCATGTCAATTCTCCAAGGGGGGTCGCGGCAGCGGGATCGGCAGTGCGGTCATTCCCTGCGCTTCAGCAAGGCTTCGAGGCCCGCGAACGGCTTGTGCGTCGCGCGGTCCTCGCCGCCGCCGACCGGATCGGTCCGCCCCGCCGAGTCCCGCTGCCGCGAGTGCTCGTTGTCGTGGCAGTACACGCAAAGCAGTTCCCAATTGCTGCCGTCGGGCGGATTGTTGTCGTGATTGTGATCGCGGTGATGCACGGTCAGCTGCACCACGTTCGCGCGATCGAACTCGCGCGCGCAGCGGCCGCAGATCCACGGATAGATCGCCAGCGCGCGCTCGCGGTACGTCGTCTCGCGCAGGTCGCGGGCGCGCCGGGCCTCGGCGACGATGCGGTCGAGGCGCGCGTTGTCGGGCGGACGTGAGGTCGATGCCATCGGATGCGACGGTGCGGCCGGCCCTTGCGGGCGCGTGCCGCGGCGCGCTCAGGACGTCTTGTCGGCGGCCGGAACGCCCGCTTCCGGCGCGGCTTCGGCGGCCCCCTCTCCGGGGACAACCTTCTTCTCCTGCCTCCGCTGCAGCTTTTCCTCCTTCTTCTTCTTCTTCTCGAGTTCCTTCTGGCGCTTCTGGTATTCGAAATTCGGCTTGGCCAACGTGTCACCTCTTCGCCAACAGGCAGTTGTTCGCAGTCAAGGGAAGATGCGCGCCCGCTGCGCTGCTGCTCCTCCCGCCCAGGAATCGCTCGCGACCGGAGGCCCTCGCCGATCGCAGCGTCAATGCGCATTCTTGCACAGACGCGCCGTCGCGGGGGGCGCCGCCTCGAAAGCGGCGCGGCCGTGCCAACCGGCCGATAATACGCCGTTTACCCTGCCCGCCGCCCAGCGCATGCGCCTCCATCGCTGCCTCGCCTTTGCCGCCGCCGCCGCGCTCGCCGCCTGCAGCAGCCCCCCGCGCAAGGACTCGCCGGGGGCGCCGGCGCCGTCGAAACCCGGTTATTACAAGGACGACGGGCCCGGCGGGAACATCCCCGCGAATCTCGACGCGATCGCCGACGCGGTGCCGCGCGCCGAGGCGCTGCACCGTTTCGCCAACCGCCCCTACACCGTGTTCGGCCGCGAGTACGTTCCGGCGACGTCGCTGCGGCCCTACAAGGAGCGCGGCGTCGCGTCGTGGTACGGCCGCAAGTTCCACGGCGAGAAGACGTCCACCGGCGAGGTCTACGACATGTACGCGATGACCGCCGCGCACCCGACGCTGCCGCTGCCTTCGTTCGCGCGCGTGACCAGCGTCGCGAGCGGCAGGAGCGTGGTCGTGCGCGTCAACGACCGCGGGCCCTTCCTCCACGATCGCGTCATCGACCTGTCGTACGCCGCGGCGCACCGCCTCGGCATCGCGCAGAAGGGCAGCGGCGAAGTCGACGTCGAGGCGATCATTCCCGGCGCCGCGACGCTGATCGCGGCGGCGCCGCTGCCCCCGCTGGCCGGCGCGCCCGCCCCGACGCCGCCGGCGTCGCCGCCCGAGCCGATGCCCGTCACCGGGGCGGCGAGCGGGTTCGCCGTGCAGATGGGCGCCTTCGGCAGCTACGCCAACGCGCAGAATTTTCTCGAGCACGTGCAGAACCAACTGACCGCGGCCGAGGTCGAACCGAAGATTCGGCAGGTGAACGGTCTGTTCCGGGTTTACGTGGGGCCTTACGCCGACCGCGACGAAGCGCGCGGCGTTGCGCAGCGGCTGGAGAACGCTTTCGGATTTGCCACCACGGTGTCGCCGCATTGAACCGCGGCGACCGCCGCGGGCCCGACCCGGTCGCCGCAGACCGTTGGCTATAATTGCCGCGAGAAACGGCGGCACACCGCCGTCGCTTCACTTCCGCAGGGGAACTCCTTGTCGCGTTTCATCCGCATCATCGGCTTTCTGCTTCCGTTCGCCGCCTTCGCGCTGCTCGCTCCCGCAACGGCGCGCGCGCAGCTCGCGATAGAGATCGTCGGCGGCGCGGGAACCACGCTCCCGATCGCGATCGTTCCGTTCGAGAACGAGAGCACGTGGCCGCTCGGCATCACCGGCATCGTCGGCGCCGACCTCACGCGCAGCGGGCTGTTCCGGCTGGTCGATTACGCCGGCATCCTGCCGCGCCCCGTCCGCGCGGACGACGTCAAGAGCGGCGACTGGCGCGCGCGCGGTGCCGACGCCGTGGTCGTCGGGTCGATGCGCACGCTGGGCGACGGCCGCGTCGAGGTGAAGTTCTCGCTGGTCGACACCGGCCGACAGGCCGAACTCGCGTCGATGACGTACACGGTGGCGCCCGCGCAGTTCCGCGCGACCGCGCACCGGATCGCCGACGTCATCTACGAGAAGCTGACCGGCGACGTCGGCGTGTTCTCGACGCGCATCGCGTACATCGCCAAGCAGGGCACGCGTTTCCAGCTGCACGTGGCCGAGGCCGACGGCTACAACCCGCAGACGGTGGTCACTTCCAACGAACCGCTGCTCTCGCCCGCGTGGGCGCCCGACGGCACGCGGATCGCCTACGTCTCGCTCGAGAACAAGAAGCCCGTCGTCTACATCCAGTCGCTGGCGACCGGGCAGCGGCAGGTGCTCGCCAACTTTCGCGGCAGCAACAGCGCGCCGGCGTGGTCGCCCGACGGCCGCCGGCTGGCCGTCACGCTGACCAAGGACGGCGGCTCGCAGATCTTCCTCATCAACGCCGACGGCACCGGCGCGCAGCGCATCCTCACGTCGCAGGGCATCGACACCGAGGCCAACTTCGCGCCCGACGGGAAGTCGCTGCTGTTCACGTCGGACCGCGGCGGCACGCCGCAGATCTACCGGCTGAACCTCGCCAGCAACGCGGTCGAGCGGCTCACCTTCGACGGCAGCTACAACGTGTCGGCGCGCGCCACGCCCGACGGCAAGGGCTTCGTCTTCGTGCGCCGCGACGGCGGCCGCTTCAACGTCGCGATCCAGGATTACGCGACGCGGCAGGTGCAGGTGCTGACCTCGGGCGCGCTCGACGAAAGCCCCTCCGTGTCGCCGAATTCGAGGCTCGTCCTGTACGCGGCCGAGCAGGGGGGGCGTGGTATATTGGCCGCAGTATCCTCCGACGGCCGCGTCAAGCAGCGGCTGTCCGCGCCGGCCACCGACGTACGAGAACCCGCGTGGGGCCCGCTGCAGCGTTGATCGGATTGCGGCGCCGACGGCACATCCTTCAGGAGACACATTCATGCGTAAATGGATCATCGCGGCATTGGTCGCGACGCTCGTCGTCGGCTGCAAGAGCACCGAGACGCAGGCGCCGGCACAGATCGACGAGCCGGCCGCTACCGTCGCGAGCGTGGGAGGCACCGGCGGCACCGGCGGCGCCGGCGGGACATCGACCAGCGGGATCCAGACGACGCCCGTCAGCGGCACGGCCAACGGCCTGTCCCCCGCGCTGAAGGATCCGAGAAACATCCTGTCGAAGCGCATCGTCTACTTCGACTACGACAGCTTCGCGGTCAAGGACGAGTTCCGGCCGGTCGTCGAAGCGCACGCACGGTACCTGCAGGCGAACAAGGCGGCGCGCGTCGCGCTGCAGGGTCACGCCGACGAGCGCGGCAGCCGCGAGTACAACATCGCGCTGGGGCAGAAGCGCGCCGACGCCGTGAAGAAGCTGATGCAGCTCCTGGGCGCCCCCGACATGCAGGTCGAGACCGTCAGCTTCGGCAAGGAGAAGCCGAAGGCCGAAGGCCACGACGAGTCGGCGTGGGCGCAGAACCGCCGGGTCGAAATCACCTACGTCGGCGAGTGATGCTGCGCGCTTCCGGCGTCCGCGCGCTCGCCGCGGCGCTCGCCCTCGCGGCGCTTGCCGCGGCGCCCGTGCGCGCGGCGCTGTTCGACGACGAGGAGGCGCGCAAGCGCGTCGATGCGACCAACCAGCGGCTGACGCAGGTCCAGAAGCAGCTGGAGGACCGCATCGCCGCACTCGAGGCGCAGCTGAAGAGTCAGGGTCTGGTCGAACTCTTCAACCAGGTCGAGATGCTCAAGGGCGACACCGCGCGGCTGCGCGGCCAGCTCGAAGTGCTGGCGCACGAGCAGGACGAGGCGCAGAAGCGCCAGCGCGACCTCTACATCGATCTCGATGCGAGGATGCGCGCGCTGGAGGCGGGCTCCCCGGCGCCGGCAGCGGCCGGCGGCGCGCCCGCGACACCCCCGACGGGCGCCGC
>CAIWHR010000073.1 GCA_903912485.1 uncultured beta proteobacterium
GGCAACTCCAGGCCGGCCAGCAGATTCTTCTTGACGAAGCCGACCCCATTCTCGACCCGTCCCTTCTCATTGCCGGCGCGCAGGTTGCAAGGGGAGATCTGGAAGCCCCAGTGCTTGGAGAAGTCGAGGTACTTCGGATTGAACACCGGGGCAACGCCGACCAGGCGCTGCAACACGGCGGACTTCAGGTTATCGATCATGAGGCGACCAGGCACGCCGCCAAAGGTGGCAAATGCGTTCTCATGGCAGTTCAGAAAGAACTCCATCTGCTGCGAGACGGTGAACTCCAGGTACATGCGTCGGCTGTAGCACAGCACCATCAGGAAGAAGCTCAGGCGCCGGCGGGTGGAGCCCACGCCGATGGTTCCCCATTCGCCCCAGTCGACCTGGGCGGCCTCGCCCGCGGTGAAGTCGAGCTTGAGGAAGGCCTCCTGGTGGCGCGGCCGGATGCGATGCACGTAGTCCTTGACGATGCTGACGCCGCCCTCATAACCGGCCTCGCCCAGGCGCTGGAAGATCTGCTGCGCGCTGTACGGGTGGGTATCGAGCCAGCGCACGATCTGGCCCTTGAAGGCATCGAGCTTGCTGGCGCGCACAACGCCGACGCGGGCCCGGAACTGCTCGCCGGCCCACTTGGCGACGGTGCGCGGGTGCAGGCCGAGCGCCCGCGCAGTCTGCGCCACGGTGAGCTGCTGGCGACCCAGGTGGTCGCGGATTTGACAGAAGGTCTCATAGTCGACCACGGCGTTGCTCCAGTGGTCCAAGCAGTTGCGCCAGGCTCACCGGGCCGCCGGCGTCGCGCGCCGCGGGTGCCGATGTCGTTGTCGGTGGTGTCGGCGCCGTACGCGGCGCGACGGTGCCCCCGGCAATGGCCAGCACCTGGTACAGCGGCGCTTGATACGCGACGAGCTCGAGCTCGATGAGTTGCTGGCGCGCCGCGCCGAGCTCCGCGGCGCTCAGGTGCAACCGCTGCATCAGCGAGCAGCTGCCGTAGTAGCTCAGGCCCTGCGCATCGGCCACCGTGACCAGGAACAGATACAGCGCCGCCGCCCGCGCGTCGCAACGGTCGATCAGGTGGCGCTGCACAAGGGCGTGGTCAATCCAGCTGAACTGCTCCGGCACCCGGCGCAGCCGCTGCGGTTGCAAGACTCGTTTGACTGTCTTCACCACGCCCCCGGTTGATCACGTCGTGCCCGAGTTGTACAAGGCGCCGGGTGGTGCTGGCCATGTCCTCTTGTAACGTCAGCTCGAACAAATGCGCGATCAGCCCCGCCAATGCTGGCGCCAGCGTGGTCAAGGGATCTTGTAACGCCAGCACGGGGGGGGCCGCAGCGCGCTCACCACCATTGGCAGATTCCTCAATCGACTCCGGTACTTGCACGATCAAGCCATCTTGTAACGCACACGGCGTGCGGCGTCTGCCGCGGCCATACCCGGGATGGGCGACGCGCCAGGCTTGCACGCGAGCGACATGCACGGGGTCGCGGAAGTACGCGCTGTTCTGGGATTGGGCCAACCAGGTGGCCTGACTGGCGGCCTTGCTGGCGCGCCGACAGGCGCTGGCCGAGCAGTACCGTTGACGCTTACGGTTGCGATGGTCGAGATCGAAAAACAACCCGCAACACAAGCACTTGCGCTGTCCGGATTGCGCCATGGCCGCTCCTCGACGGGGTCGAGCAAAACAGCCCCATCGGCTACGCGCACGCCCGCCGGCACAGTCTGAAGAAGACGGACATCAACCCCAAAGAAGACGCGTCAAAGACGCTGCTCAGAAGAAAACGGACGACAAAGAAGAGGCACCTTCAAACCGGCTGAAGAAGAGCAGTTTCGGATCGCCGCTCACACACGGAATGCCGTCTTGCTGATTGGCTAGGTCGAACACAGGACCAGTGTATCCCGCGAGCGATGCTGCGCGCGATGCCATCAGAGCCCCGTCTCTCCGAGATGTCACGCCAGAGCCTGGCGCTCCGTAAAGCGTTAGGCGAATGCGATCACCTTGCCGAGAGAAGGGCGTGACGAGCTTCGTCCAATTTGTCTGGATTGGTCTTCGCTGATAGCTCCCCATGGGATTCCTACCGGGGAAGTATGCGATGCGCTCGGCGTTGGCGCCGGACGGATGGGGAAGTCCGTCGAGTACTTGGCTTCGGTCGAGCAATCCATTGTCGGCCAGGAAGTGCAGTGCTTCCGTGGGGCCGCACGCGCTGCGCGCCACCGCCGCTACCAACGCGCTCGATCACGATGCCGACATCGCCGCGCTTGACCCTGTGGCGGGGGCCGCGCACGGCGGTCGCCGGGTTGAATGGCAGCACGCCGCCGGTGCCGAGGTAGTCCAGCAGGCGCTTGATCGCCGCCAGGTGTTGTTTCACCGACGGTGAGCGAGCTGGGCGTGCAGTCCTTCAACGTAGGTTGCGACGTGCACCGGCTGCAGCGCGGCCAGATCGTCCAGGCCGTGGCCGGCGCACCAGGGGGTGAAACGGTCGATGGCGGTCAGGTACGCCTTGCGGGTGTGCACGTTCCGGATCTGGGCGGTGAAGAACTCGATGTCGCGGCGCGATGCCCGGTCCCCGGCCGTGGAGATCAACGCCGGCAACGTCGGCTCGAGGGTCTGGACCGCGATGGGGGGCGAGGTCATGTCGCAGTGAATCCGCCGCGATCGGCGAGGGCGTCGATGTCGCGGGCGCCGTGCAGCACGCGCACCACCACCAGGGCGCCCTCCTGCAGCGTGTAGTAGATGCCGTAGTCGCCGAAGAAAAGAACGCGCAGCCCTGTCGCCAGGGCTTCGCGCTTCACGCCGATGCGGGGCGAGCGTTGCAAGCCGTGCAGCGCCTCGTGCAGTTGGTGCAGGAACCGGTTGGCGGTGGCTTCGGACGCTTCCAGCGCGAGATAGGCCCAGGCTTCGGCCAGGTCGGTGGCCGCGCTCTCGGTCAGCCGGAGGGTGAGCGGGACGCCAATAGCTGTTTCCCCTTGGCGATGAGGTCGGCGACGCTGAAATCCTCGATCCGGCCGGCCGCCGCGTCGGCGAGCCCCAGTTCGATGGCCTTCTGCAAGGCGGCGAACCCCTGCTGCTGCAGCGCGCGCTTCATCTTCCAGTCGCGCAGCGCTTCACGCATCACCTCGCTGGTGGAAGCGTAGTCACCGCCGGCCACTGCGGCCTTGACCACGGCCGCGAGATCGGCCGGCATGGTGATGGTCAGACGTTCGATGGTGGACATGACGAGCCTCGACGGGGACTGGATGCTTACTTAATCATACTTGTGAGTCATTGGCAATCACGGTCTCGTCGGACCGCCGGATTTCCACGGCTGACCCTGATGACGCAGGACAGTTCCTTCTAGAGCGACCTCGGTACGGGTGTTGGTGCGCGTCCGCCGCTCTTACATGTAACTACCGGTTTATGGAGCGCCCCATGGGAACCACACGCGTCAATGAACGCGTTCAAAGGCACCGCGACGCGCTGCGCATGGCGGGATTGCGCCCGGTGCAAATCTGGGTGCCGGATACCCGCCGCCCAGGTTTTGCGGAAGAATGCCGCCGCCAGAGTCGTCTCGTGGCGCAGGCCGATTTGGCCGACGATGGCCTCCAGCAGTTCATGGATGAAGCCTTGGTGGACGTGGACGACTGGACGACGGAATGAGGCGCGGCGAATTCGTTACCCTCGCCGTACAGGGCGACTTTGGCAAGCCAAAGCCCGCCCTGGTGATTCAGGCCGATCCGTTCAACGAACACGCGAGCGTTACGGTCTTGCTGGTGACGAGCAGGCTCGTTGCCGCGCCGCTGCCGCGCGTCACCGTCCAGCCGAGCGCAGAGAACGGCTTGCGGCAGCCTTCGCAGGTGATGGTGGACAAGGCCATGACCGTGATGCGCGACAAGGTTGGGCAAGTTATCGGCCGGATCGACCGGGATGCCCTGGTGGAGATCGAGCGGTGTTTGGCCGTGTTCTTGGGGATCGCAAAGTAAACTTGGCGCGGCCGGCCTAATAGATACTCATGTATCTTTAAGATTACTTGAGTATCTCTTTGTCAGCGTGCATACTCGCCTCAGAAAGGGGCTCGCCATGCAGCCATCCAACCCGCAAAGCCATCAGCGGTACCCCCTGACCGCCATCCTCGGCACCGGCGGCAATGTCCGCGTCCTCCGGGTGTTGGCGCGGCATGGCGGCGCACTCGCCGCAGCGCAATTGGCAGAGGGAAGCGGCCTGACGCTCGCGGGCGCGCGCCGGTCTGTCGAAGGGCTGGCCAGCCAAGGGATAGTCACAGTCATGGGAGGGGCACGCTCTTCCCTGTTCGCCCTGAACCACACCCATCCCTTGGCCGGAGCACTGACCACGCTATTCGAAGCTGAGCACGACCAATGGGAGTCCCTGTCGCGGCAGCTACGCAGCACTCTCGCCAAGTTCGACCTTGTGAAGGCTGCTTGGCTTTACGGGAGCACAGCCCGCGGCGAAGACCGCCCCGGCAGCGATGTCGACATCGCCATCGCGGTTGACGGTGACATCGAGCGAACCGCCCAGGCCGTCCGCGATGCCATGCACCCCCTCGAGGACCGCTACCATGCGGCCATCTCCATCGTGGCTCTGACGCCCACCGACATCCAGGTGCGGGCTGACGGCCCATGGTGGGCCGAGGTCGTGCGTGACGCCCGAGTACTGAAGGCGGTCCCGCCGCAGCGGTATCTCGCCCAGCTGCGCAGGAAACCGGGAGTTCCGCGATGACGCGGCAAGGCTCCCGCAAGTCGGTGACCGGCGACTATTGGCAGGGGCGGCTCGCCGCTGCCCGCGACTACCACCGGACGGCGCAGGACGCACTGGACCTCGCCAGCGAGGGCCGGAACTGCGCCCCGGCAGGGAGTCTTGCCATTCTTGCGGCCATCGCCTACGCCGATGCCATCACCGCCAAGAAGGGCCTCGTGGTCAACCAGCAGGACCATGCCCTTGCTCCGAAGTTGCTCCGCGCCGTGCTGGGCAACACCCTGCCTGACGAGCAAGAGAGTCGCTTCAAGCGATTCCTCGGCAAGAAGGACGAAGTGCAATACGGGGTACGCCGGTTCGCCTACGAGGACACGATGCGGTTCCTGGCCGACCTCGACCAATTCGCGCAATGGGCCGAAGACACGCTTCGGTGACCGCCGCTTCCAGCCCCTGCGTCACGTTATCCGTAGTGACGCGCAAGTGCCATTTCAAGCGGCGCCTTGCCAGGGCCGCCCATCCCTGCACGCCCAGGATCGCGCTCAGCGCCAACAGTGCTGCCGCATCGAGGGACGGCACAGGCACCGTCGATATGGCCGACATCACGGCGCCGGTGAAGCTGAACGCGGTGCCGGCGGCGGTTGCCGGGACTGCAACCGTGAAGTAGGTGGTGGTGCCTGTGGCCAGCGTGATCGTGCTGCCCTCCGGCGTGGCCGTCAGCGGCGACGACGTGAAGGTCAGCTTGTAGCTGCCGGCGGTACAGGCGACGACGGTTTCCGCGGTTGCAGTGGGCCGGGCGCAATGCCGCCTTGACGGCAGAACCCAAAAAAAACGCCCCGCAATGCTGCAGCGGGGCGGAGACTGCGGCTTCCAGGAGGAGGAGGAAGTCACAGGGGAGGACGAAACAACCGGGGCCGGCCGTCGCAGCTTGTGGAAGCAAGCGGCAACGCCCAACCACGGATGTCATTCTGGTCCAGCGAATTAGAGCAGGTCGTCTAATCGCGACGGCGCGAGGCAGGGGCCCGCGCGCGCCGGGTGTCGCGCGCCGGACGCCCGGCCCGCGCGAATTCGGGTAGCCTGTACGCAGGAGACGACGCCGATGCGCCGCCACGCCGACTACCGCCGCACCATCGAGCTGCGTCCCAGCTGGCGTACGCACGCGCTGAACGCGCTGTTGCGGCTGACGATGCGCTCGCGGATCACGCTCGAATCGGACATCGCCGCGCTGCGGCTCGAGTACGAGAAGTTCGACGCCCGCTACTTCCCCGTCGATCGCGACGTGCTGCGCACGCCGGTCGACTGCGGCGGCGTGGCGTCCGAGTGGATCACCGTGCCCGAGAGCCGGCCCGAGCGCGTCATCCTCTACCTGCACGGCGGCTCGTTCGCCTTCCGCTTCCCCAACGCGCACGCCGGTCTGGCGTCGCGGCTGTGCCGGCGTCTGCGCGCCCGCGCGCTGATCCCCGACTACCGGCTGGCGCCGGAAAACCCGTTTCCGGCGGCGACCGACGATTGCCACGAGGCGTACCGCGGGCTGCTGGCGCAGGGCAATCGCCCCGCGAGCGTGGTGATCGTCGGCGACTCGGCCGGCGGCAACCTGGCGCTGGTGACGATCCACCGGGCCAAGGTGGCCGGCGAGCCGCTGCCGGGCTGCGCGGTGCTGCTGTCGCCGGCGCTCGACTGCACGCTCACCAGCCCCAGCATGGCGCACTACGACGGCCACGATCCGATGCTGCAGCTGAGCACGCTGCTGGTGCTGCGCCGCTGCTACGTGACCTCACCCCACCAGTACACCGATCCCGAGGTCTCGCCGCTGTTCGCCGATTTCCGCGGCTTTCCGCCGCTGTTCCTGCAGGCCGGCAGCACCGAGATGCTGCGCGACGAGGCGATCCGCGGCGCCGACAGCGCGCACGCCGCCGGCGTCGACGTCGAGCTCGAGCTCTGGCCGGCGGTGCCGCACGTCTTCCAGATCGCCGAGTTCCTGCCCGAGGCGGCGCTGGCGATCCACCACATCGCGCGCTTCGTGCGGATGCGCGTCGGCTGGGACGACGCGCAGGCGTGAGCGCGAAGGGTCGCCCCGAGCGCGAACTGCTCCCTGCCGCTGCGCGAGCCCGGCGCCGCGGTCAGAATTCGCCGGCGAGCGTCAGCGCGACGAACGGCGCGGCGTTGTAGTCGGACGAGACCAGCGTGTTGCCGTTCGGGTCCTGCAGCTTGAGCGTGCCGGCGACGGCGGCGCCGGCGTACAGGTCGAGGTGGCCGCGCGGACCCAGCTTGCGCGTCAGCCGCGCGAACAGCGGGATCGCCTGGTTCTGGCCGATGCCGTTGGCGTTGGGCCCCGAGTCCTTCAGCCGGAAGCGGTACTGCCGATAGGTGCCGCCGCCGGCCGCCTCCCAGTTGTCGTCGATCGCGTAGACGAGTTCGAGCCCCGCGCCGCCGGCCGGTCCGGCGCGAAACGGGTTGGCGAGCTTCCACTTGTCGTCGATCTGCCAGTTCACGATGACGAACGGGAAGACCTTGGTCTCGTCGATCTGGCGAAAGACGCCGGCGCCGAGGCCCAGGACGAGGCCGCGCGAGAAGAACTTGGTCGCGCCGACGACGGCGCCGAAGTTCTGCCCGCTCTGGCTGGCGCCGGTCTCGTAATCCCACGCGAACTGCGGGGCGATGAACAGGCCGAGGTCCGGCTGCACCTGGTAGCCGAGGTTGAAGCCGACGCCGGGCCGGTTGATCGTGCCCCAGGGCGCCTGGCTGCCGAACGCCGAGTTCGAAGAGAACGACCAGCGCTCGTACTGGTAGCCGACGTTGAAGCCGATCGACCACTCGGGGCTCAACTGCCGCTTGAGCGAGGCGCTCGCGATCGCACCCGACCAGTCGAACGAGCCGCCGTTGCCGTCGAGATTCGAATTGAAGGTCGCCAGGCCGGAAACGGAGGCGGAACTCGACATCGCGCCGGCCGCGCCAGCCTGCGCGATCGCGGTCGCCGGCAGCGTCGCGGCGGCGATGAACGCGGCGGCGACGGCCAGCGCGTGCCGCGCGCTCCGCGTCGGCGGCGACGAAGCGGGGGCGGGTTCGACAGACGACGGATTGGTCGCGGCAGCGGCGGTTTTCATGCATATCTCCTTCGGAGCGTGGGTCCTGACGGTGCGCGCGCATCATACACGGCGGGCCCGGCGGCGCGCGATTCGCCGTGGCGCGCCGCGCTTGACCGTGGCGGTCAATCCCGAAATACTGCGCGTCTTCTCCTGCGAGCCCTCCGATGAGCGAAACGACCGCCGTCCCTCCCACCGACGACGCGAAAAAGCGGTTGCGCGACAAGGTCGACAAGCTGCTCGCCGCCGCGCCCTGCAACAGCGAAGGAAGCCTCGCGCTTGCCGGCCGCACGCTGAAGTACCGCGCCGTCGCGGCCTTCGTTCCCGTGACCGCGGGCGGAGTCGACGACAAGCGCGACGAGCCCGAAGCCGCGGTCTTCACGACATCCTACTTTCTGGACGGCGCCGAGCCGGGGACGCGTCCGGTGTGTTTCGTGTTCAACGGCGGGCCCGGATCCGCGTCGATCTGGCTGCATCTGGGCGCGCTCGGCCCGAAGCGGGTGGTCATCCGCGAGGACGGCACGATGCCGCCGCCGCCCTACGCGGTCACCGACAACCAGGAGTCGTGGTTCGAGCACTTCGACCTCGTGTTCATCGATCCGCCGCACACCGGCTACTCGATCACCGCCAGCGAGGAAGTCCGCAAGAAGATGCTCTCGGTCGACGGCGACGTCGCCGCGCTGGCCGAGTGCATCCGCGCCTGGCTCGGGCGGCACCGGCGCTGGAGCTCGCCCGTCTACGTGGCGGGCGAGAGCTACGGCACCACGCGCGGCGCGGCGCTCGCCGACCGCCTGCAGGACGTCGGCGTCGCGCTGTCGGGGCTGATCCTGGTGTCGTGCGCGATGGACCTGCAGAGCCTCGTCTTCGCGCCGCGCAACGACCTGCCGTACGCGCTGTTCCTGCCCGCGTTCGCGTCGGTTGCGCAGTACCACGGCAGGCTCAAGGGCCGCCTCGCCGCGTCGCCCGAGGCGGCGCGTGCGGCCGCCGAGCAGTTCGTCGCCGACGACTACCTGGCCGCGCTGCACGCCGGGGCGCGGCTGTCGGCGACGGCGCGGCGCCGCGTCGTCAGGCGCGTGGCCGAGCTCACCGGGCTCGCTCCCGCGCTGGTCGACGAGAAGAACCTGCGCGTCAGCGACCAGACGTTCTTTTTCGAACTGCTGCGCGATCGCGGCCTGATCGTCGGGCGCCTGGAGGCGCGGGTCACCGGACCGATGGCCGCCAGCCGGTCGCGCGACTGGGAGTTCGACCCGGGCATCGAGGCGATCGCCGCGCCGTACACGATGGCGGCGCACGCGTACATGAGCGAAGAGCTCGGCGTCGACACGCAGGCCCGCTACGAAGTGCTGTCGCACGAGGCGCACAAGCAGTGGAACTGGAGCCGCGGCGACGCGACGGGCAACAGCTACGCCTCCACCAGTCCCGACCTGTCGCGCGCGCTGCGCCGCAACCCGCACCTGCGGGTGCTGGTGGCGAGCGGCCACTACGACCTCGGAACGCCGTACAGCGCCAGCGACTGGTCGCTCGCGCAGCTCGACGTGCCGCCGGACGTGCTCTCCCGCGTCTCGCACCACTACTACGACGCGGGGCACATGATGTACACGCGCGAGGCCGACATGCTCAAGCTCAAGCGCGATCTCGCGGCCTGGCTGGCGGAGTAGAATTCAGGCCGCGCCAAGCGCCGCGCACGCGGCCGGCATCGAAGACAAGGGAGCGAGCGTGAACGACACCGTCAAGTACGTCCTCGAGGAATCGAGGATGCCCAAAGCCTGGTACAACCTCCAGGCCGACCTGCCGACGCCGCTGCCGCCGGTGCTGCATCCGGGCACGCACCAGCCGGTCGGTCCCGACGACCTCGCGCCGCTGTTCCCGATGGAGCTCATCCTGCAGGAGGTGTCGACCGAGCGCGAGATCGACATCCCCGAGCCGGTGCGCGACGTCTACCGGCAGTGGCGGCCGGCGCCGCTGTACCGCGCGCGCAGGCTGGAGAAGCTGCTGCAGACGCCGGCGCGCATCTATTACAAGTACGAGGGCGTTTCGCCCGCCGGCAGCCACAAGCCCAACACCGCCGTGCCTCAGGCTTTCTACAATCAGCAGGCGGGGGTGAAGAAGCTGGTGACCGAGACCGGCGCCGGCCAGTGGGGCAGCTCGCTGGCGTTCGCCGGCGCGCTGTTCGGGATCGACGTGCAGGTGTTCATGGTCCGCGTGTCGTACGACCAGAAGCCCTACCGCCGCGCGCTGATGGAGACCTACGGCGCGCGCTGCATCGCGTCGCCGTCGACCGAGACGCAGTCGGGCCGCGGGATCCTCGCGCAGCGCCCCGATCACCCGGGCAGCCTCGGCATCGCGATCTCGGAGGCGGTCGAGGTGGCGGCGGGGCGCGACGACACCAAGTACGCGCTGGGCAGCGTGCTCAACCATGTGCTGCTGCACCAGACGGTGATCGGGCAGGAGGCGCTCCTGCAGCTCGAGATGGCCGACGACTACCCCGACGTCATCGTCGGCTGCACCGGCGGCGGATCGAACTTCGCCGGCATCGCGTTCCCTTTCATCGGCGCGCAGCTGCGCGGCGGGCGCAAGGTCGACGTCATCGCCGTCGAGCCCGCCGCCTGCCCCAGCCTGACCCGCGGCCCCTACGCCTACGATTTCGGCGACACCGCGCACCTGACGCCGCTGACCAAGATGCACACGCTGGGCTCGACGTTCACGCCGCCGGGCTTCCACGCCGGCGGGCTGCGCTACCACGGCATGGCGCCGATGGTGTCGCACCTGAAGGAGCTGGGGCTGATCACCGCCGTCGCGCACCACCAGACCAAGTGCTTCGACGCGGGCGTGATGTTCGCGCGCGCCGAAGGCATCCTGCCGGCGCCCGAGGCCAACCACGCGGTCAAGGGCGCGATCGACGAGGCGATCCGCTGCCGCGAGGAAGGCACGTCGCGCGCGATCCTGTTCAACCTGTGCGGGCACGGTCATTTCGACATGCAGGCGTACATCGACTACTTCGGCGGCAAGCTGCAGGACCTCGAATACGACGAGGGCGAGCTCGCGATGGCGCTGGCCGGCCTGCCGTCGGTGGGCGCGCCCGCCTAGCGCGGCGCCGGCGGCGTTCGCCGGCGGCGGCGCCGCGCATGTCGGCTCCGGCCGAACGGCGCGTCAACCGCCGCGGCGGAGCGCGCGTTGTCAGCGATAACAGGAGCGCTCATGAATCTTCCACGAAGACTCGCGGTCGCGGCGGCGTTTGCACTGCTGGCGCTGGCGGCACCGGCCGCGGCGCAAACGTCCGAGCAGGGGCAGGCGCCGCCGGCGATGTCGCAGGACTTCCTCGACTCGCTGCTGGCGCCGGTCGCGCTCTACCCGGACCAGCTGCTGTCGCAGGTGCTGATGGCTGCGACGTACCCGCTCGAGATCGTCGAAGCGGCGCGGTTCGTCAAGGCCAACCCGAACCTCAGGGGGCCGGCGCTCGACGACGCGCTGGCGGGCAAGCAGTGGGACCCCAGCGTGCTGTCGCTGTGCGCCTTCCCGCAGGTCGTCGACATGATGAGCGAGAAGCTCGAGTGGACGCAGCGGCTGGGCGACGCATTTCTCGCCAACGAGGCGGCGGTGATGGCCACCGTGCAGCAGCTGCGCCAGCGCGCGCAGCAGGCGGGCAACCTGGTGACGACCGAGCAGCAGCGCGTCGTCGTGCAGGATCAGGCGATCGTCATCGAGCCGGCGCAGCCGCAGGTCGTCTACGTGCCGGTGTACAACCCCGAGGTGATCTACGGCACGTGGTGGGCTCCCGCCTACCGCCCCTGGTACTGGTATCCGCCGCCGATCTGGGGCTATCCGCCGGCGTCGCCCTACTGGTACAACGGGTTCGCCGGGTTCGTCTGGGGCGCGGCGTGGGCCACCACCTACAACAACTGGGGCTGGTGCCGGCCGAACTGGGGCCGCAGCAACATCAACGTCACGATCAACAACAACAACGCGTGGCTGAACCGGCCGCAGTACCGCGAGCGCTACGGCAACAACAACGGAAACTGGTCGCACGCCCCCGAGCATCGGCGCGGCGTCGCGTATCGCGACGTCAACACCGGCAACAAGTACCGGCCGACCAACCAGGCCGGGGTCCAGACGCGCGAAGCGTACCGCGGCCGCGATCAGCAGGGCACGCGGCCGTCGCCGGGTCAGGGCGCGCGGCCGGTGCCCGGCGCCAACGGTGGAACGCGGCCGTCGCCGGGGGCGGGCAATCGTCCGCTGCCCGGAGCCAACGGCGGGACGCGGCCGTCGCCGCAGCCGTCGGGCCCGGGAACGCGACCGTCTCCCGGCGGTTTCGATCGTCCCGTGCCCGGCGCCAACGGCGGGACGCGGCCGTCGCCGCAGCCGTCGACTGCGGGCACGCGGCCGCAGCCTTCGGCGCGGCCGTCGGTCCCGACCGCGCGTCCGATGCCGCAGCCGGCGGTCGCCGCCCGGCCCGCGCCGCAGCAGTCGTCGGCGATGAGCCGCCCGCAGCCTGCGTATCGGCCGGAATCGCGGCCGCAGGTGCAGCGCGAGGCGGACCGCGGCGCACAGAGCCGGGCCGCGATGCAGCAGCGGCCGTCGCCGGTTTCCGCCCCGGCCGCCGCGCAGTCGCACAATCGCGGCGCAGCGCCGGGGAACGCGCAGCCCGCCAACAGGGGCCGTCAATGACCACACCTATCGGCTGGATGGCGCTGCGGCGGGCAGTTCTCGCCGCGCTGGCGGCGGCCTTCGCCTTCACCCCGGCAGTCGGCTTTGCGGCCGACGCGGCGCCCGCGGCGGCGGCGGCGCGCGCACGCCCGGCGCAGAGCACGTTCGACACC
>CAIWHR010000074.1 GCA_903912485.1 uncultured beta proteobacterium
AGCCTCTCTTGAATTCCGAGTGGGTAGTATTGCGTCATGTTGAACAGCGAATTGAGGTGCTGAGATGACGGCCAAGGTGTTTGAGGCGGCGCTTGGAATTGCTGCGCCGTGGTCTGTGGCGTCGGTGGATTTCGATGAGCCGGCAAGGGTGCTGACGGTAGTGATCGACTTCACCCCGGGTAGCCGATTTGCGGTGTCGGGTTACGAAGGCGTACATCCGGTGCATGACACGGTGACCAAGACCTACCGGCACCTGAACTTCTTCCAGCACGAGTGCAAGCTGCAGGTGCGTGCGCCCCGGGTGAAGCTGCCCAACGGGTCGGTACGGCTGGTCGAACCGGATTTCGCGGGTCGCTTGTCTGGCTTCACGCTGTTGTTCGAAGCGATGATCCTGATGCTGGCGCAGCAGATGCCGTTTGCCGCGGTGGCGCGCATCGTTGGCGAGTCGGCGCACCGGGTGACGGCGGTGTGCAATCGCTATGTCGAGATCGCCTTGGGCCTGGCCGACTTCAGCGAGGTGAAGGCGCTGGCCATCGACGAGACATCGCGTGCCCGCGGTCACGACTACGTCACCCTGGCGGCCGACGCCGTTGAACGCCGGGTACTGTTCGTCACCGAGGGGCGTGATGCGGCGACCATCAAGGCGCTGGCGGCCGATCTTGCCGACCACGGTTGCCCGCCCGAGCAAATCGAGTCGGTGAGCATCGACATGTCGCCAGCCTTCATCAAGGGCGTCAGCGAGGAACTTCCCAACGCCCGCATCACGTTCGACAAATTCCACGTCATCTGGCATGCAAGCGTCGCGGTCGACAAGATGCGCCGCATCGAGCAGCGCACCGACAAGTCCCTCAAGGGCATGCGCTGGTCGCTGCTCAAGGATCGCTCCAAATTGCAGCCTGACGCAGTCGCCGACCTCGACGCTTTGATCGCCAAGATCACCACCGTGCGCACGGCTCGCGCCTGGCTGTACAAGGAGCGGTTGCGCGAGATCCTCGAGCGCAAGCAGATCAACGTCGTTCGCGCCATGCTCGAACACTGGTGTACCTGTGTCATGCGCAGCAAGGTCGAGCCAATGAAGGAAGTCGCCGCTCTGGTGCGCCGTCACATCGAGTGCATCGTCGCTTGGGCGCAGACCCGCCAGACCAACGGCTTCCTCGAAGCCATCAATGGCTTGTTCCAGGCCGCCAAGCGCCGCGCCCGTGGCTTCACCCGCCTGTCCACCATCCGGACGGTCATCTTCCTGATCGCAGGCAAGCTCGATTTCCACGCGATCAACCCTCATGCCCGGCAACCCACTTGAATTTCAACAGAGCCAATTTGAAGGACATGAACCGTGGTTGAAATCCTGAAATGCCTGAAAAAGCGAAGCCGGCGGCCCGCCCGTGAAATCGCCAAAGAGACGGGCATGTCGCTGGCGACGGTGTGCCAGCGCCTCATCAGCCTGGCGGTCGCGCGCGACGTCGTCATGTGGCGCATGACCCGCTTCGAAGGCGGCAAGGCGATCGACGCATGGTCGAGCTTTACATAGCGCTGCACTGCTGTCGTGAACGGCGCGGTACGGCGTTCGGGCAACGGGGTCGATTCCTGCGCTCCGAGTCGCATGCGGGGGTCCTCCTTCCCGCCGGTGGGAGATCTCCTCGATCCTCCCAAGATGAGGTCAAGCCAGCGTACCCGCTGCCACGCGCCTCCGCGGATCGGACTGGTTCCGTCCGCCACCCAATGCTGCGGAAAAACTCGCTCGATCGGTCCGGACATAACACGTTGTTCTGTAAGGATGTCGATTTCCGTGCTTCCGGACTTCGACCTGGACGGGGGGTAGAGGCGGAGAGAAGATCGACAACAGTTACGTCAGCCGGATGGTCAACCTGACCACGCTCGTGCCGGACACCCTCGCCGCTACGCCGTCGTTTCCGCCCGCCGCCTCCGGACGCTGTAACGACAGCGCAAAACGCTGGTCGCCACCGCAGCAACGCTACGCCACCGTAGATTGCTCACGCCATCGTTCTGGGCCTTGATCGAGGGCGAGGAGGGGTGGCACGCTCTTGACGCAAGCGGGCAAGCAGTTCGGACGCGAAACCTCAAAAAGCGGAGATTGCCGTGGGCATCGCTCCGACACTGGCCGCCACGGAAAGCGTGCCGGTCGCCTGCGAGTACGTACAGACGTTATTGGCAATCCCCGCGAGCATGTAGAACGTGCTGCTGCCGTCGTAGGCAAAGCCCACGTAGTTGCTGCAGCCGACAGCAGCGCTGGTCAGAACGGTCGCGTTGGTCGCTCCCGGCGCCCACATTGCCAGCCAGCCGGCGTAGGACACGCCGTAGACCGCAGGATTGCCGGAGTAATTGGACGGCACGGCGATGAGCTGTTGAATCTGCGACGACGGGTCTAGCGATTGCAAGGTGGTGGTGGAGTTCGTCGCGAGCTGGTACATGTACAGCCCGCCGGGCTGGGTCGCCACGTAGATGTATCCGTTCAGATACGCCACGCTGTTGATCGGTCCTGTAACGCTCGTCAAGGTGATGCAGGCGTTTGCCTTCCCGGCCGGACATTGCATCAGCGACCCAGCGTTGGTGCCGGCGTAGATGTACGCGGTTCCGTCGGTGGCAAGCGCGTTGACCCCAGAACCGAAGGAGTTCAAGGTGACGCAGTTGTTGGATCCGCTGACATCACACGAAAGCATCGAGCCACCAGAAGTTCCCGCGTAAAGCGTCGAGCCGAAAGGGGCCAGCGACAGCACCGAAGACCCGAAGGTATCCACCGCAGTACAGGTGGCCGGATTGGCCTGGGTGCCGCACGAAAGGATCTGGCCGCCAGCGTTCCCCTCCTTCGAGAGGCCGACGAATAGGGTACTGCTGACGTCAGCCATCGACGTCACATAGATGCCGTTCTTGAAGTCATCCTTGAGGCTCGAGCTACCCACGCTGTAGAGCACCTGGGCGTTCTTGGTCGTGCCACAATTGGTGACTCCGACAGGACAGCCGACGACCTCGGTCCAGAACTGGTACGGTGTTGTAGTGCTCAGAGTTACCGACGTGCCAATCATCATGTAAGTCGCCGGCCCGCCCGGCTCACCCGGCCCGGCGGAATTTGAATTGCTGTCGGAGTTGCACGCCGAAAGTAGCGCCCCAACCACCAAGACAGGAGCCATCAGACTGAGCAAGCGGTGCGTCATCACGGGACTCCAAAATTTCAAATTGGTCCAGCTACCCGGAGCCAATGGTAGCACCTGGTTTCGAGGAATTCCCGAGGCCTGCGGGTTGCGACCAAGATCAACCGTGCTCGACCTTGATTAATCGATGACGGCTATCCGCTTGCCATGGAAGGCCCTGCGGGAGATCGACGCATTTGTTCTGTCATGTCGCATTGGCCGACGAACCGCTTCAACGCGACCGGGTCGAGCAGCTTCACCGAGCGACCCTGCACATGGATCAGACCATCTTGATGGAGCCGAGTGAATTTCCGGCTCACGGTCTCGAGCTTGAGTCCGAGATAGCTCTGGACGCGCGAAAGTTCCATGGAAAGCACATGGTGGAGATTTTTCTGCAGTGCGGGGATGGAGCGCGCGAGATTTGTGATGCTGTCGAACGGCAACGCGCAGACTTCGGTATCTTCGAGCGCGATTGCCCCGGCGTGGTGCTGGTTGTTGTCGATGCCGTCGAACCCGATAATGTCGCCCCGCATGTGATAGCCAATCACTTGCTCCCGGCCATCTTCGGCGAGCACCGCGGTCTTGAGCGAACCGAACTGGACCGCGTACAGCGCGTTAAAGCGCTCTCCGCCGCGATATAGGGTGCCCTGCTTCTTGAGCTTGGTGCGGTGCGTCAGCAACGCGTCGAACTGCTTGACCTCGTCGTCGGTGAGTGCGACGGACAGACACAGTTCTGGACGTCCGTTTCCCCCTTCGGCGGGAAGATCTCCAGGATCCAGCGCCGACGAGGCCGAGCCCGCGAACCCGTTGAAACACTTCTCGACGGATCGGACTGGTTCCGTCCGCCACCCAATGCCGCGGAAGAACTCGCTCGATCGGTCCGGACGTAACACGTTGTTCTGTAAGGATGTCGATTTCCGTGCTTCCGGACTTCGACCTGGACGGGCGGGTAGAGGCGGAGAGAAGGTCGACAACAGCTACGTCAGCCGGATGGTCAACCTGACCACGCTGGCGCCGGACATCGTCGCCGCCATCCTCGATGCCGACCTGCCGGACCAGATCACGCTGTTCGACCTGGCGGTCGATCCGCCGGCGCTGTGGGAGGACCAGCGCACACGGATTGAGTACGGGCAAACCGGCTTGGCGCTCACTCCTCCGACTTCAGTTGCGCCTGGTCCGCCGCAGTGAACCGTGTTTCCGCCGCGGTTGATCCAGGACAAAGCCGGCCGGAAGGGCAAGCGCAATATCTTCGGGATCCGGTGGCGGTGTGCAATCTTGGGGCGCCGATATGCGCAGCGACGGGGTGTCCGAAGCAGGGAAGCGCCCAGGATACGGCTTTCGATGGCGCGCGAGCCTCACCCCTGCCACGCTCGGAGTTCTTCGGCAGCCTCGAGCGCCCACGGGGAACTCTGTCCCCGCTGTCCAAGGAGAGCGTGATGATCACGATTGGATCGGTCCGAGTTGTCGCTGGGCGTCTGCACCCGGTATTGCCTGGCTTGCATGCGATGCCCCGGATCCTCGGCCCGATGCTGCTCTTCATGCTCGCGTTCAGTGGCGCGGGTTCCGCGCAGACGGTCATTCCGCTGCTCAATGAACCGCAAACCGGGCAACTCGGAGTCTCGGTCAAGCTCGGCACCAATCCCAACGCCTTCACCTATCTGCTGGACACCGGCTCGTCGGGCTTCTTTACGGCTCGCGGGACCACGTCGGCTTGGACGGGGCTCATCTCCGGAACGGTCTCCTCGTCGACGTTCGACATTTCCTACGGCAACGGCGCGTTGGCCTACCAGGGGAACATTGCGAACACCACGGTCACGTTCACGGACGCCACCGGCAATCCACTGGTCGTGCCCAATATCCGGATGGGGGTCATCACCAACCAGCCGTACTCGGGATGGAGCGCCGACATCGACAACGTCGTGGCCGGCGTCGCCACGCCGATCGCGCCCGAGAGCCCGACCAGTCACCTGTTCTTCGGCACGATGGGCGCCGGGCTGTTCCAGACCGCGGCGAAGAACGGCAGCCTCGGCAGCGTGCTCGGCCAGATCCCGCTCGCGAGCGGCCTGACCCGCGGATTCATCATCCACACCGGGGGAAGCGCTTCGACCTCGCCCACGCTCACCGTCGGTCTCACACCGACCGCGATCAGCCTGTTCCCGATCCTGATCAAGATGAGTCCGGCAACGGGCACGGCGACCAACGACAACGGCACTACAGTCACGCTCTACCCCGAGGCGCAGGCCACGGCGACCTATGCCGTCGCCACCGAGACGGCAACCTACACGACGCAGGCCAACCTGATCGTCGACAGCGGCGGGCAGGGCACGCACTTCACGATCGGGACCGACGTCAACCCACCCAAGACCGTTCTCTCCAGCGATGGAACGCAGATCGCGGTCGGCGCGAGCTTCGCCACGCAGGCGCCCGGAACGCCGCCTCCCGGCAGTTCGGCCGCGGCGCAGAGCCTGAACTGGCAGATCAAGCCCACGGGCAACACGCTCTACGTCGATCGCGTCGGCATCGACAGCGGGACCAGCGCTGGAAGCCTGAACTCGGGGGTCGGCCTGTTCTACCAGTACGACGTGCTCTTCGACATCGATCACGGAATCATCGGCTTCATGCCGAACTCGACGACCACCGCAAGCGCGAACTTCCAGGGCTTGTGGTGGAACCCGAACGAATCGGGTTGGGGAATCAGCTTCGCACACCAGGGCGACATCATCTTCGCGACCTGGTTCACTTACGATGCACAAGGCAGTCCGTGGTGGCTGATCGCCGAATTGCACAAGAGCGCGACCGGCTTGTATTCGGGCCCGATCTCCACCGTCACGGGACCTCCGTACACGGCGTTGCCGTTCGCTCCGGCGCCGGTGGAAACCAATGTCGGTACGATGACCGCCGCCTTCACCGATCCGTCGCATGGGACGCTTGCATACACGGTCAACGGTGTGTCGCAGACGAAGACGATCGTTCCCCAGGTCTTCGGTGTGCTGCCTACCTGCGTCTGGGGCGCACAGCAGAATCTTGCGCTGGCGACTAACTACACGGACCTCTGGTGGAACGCGAGCGAGTCCGGCTGGGGCGTCAGTTTCAGCCACCAGAGCGACACGCTTTTCGCGACTTGGTACACCTACGACGCCCAAGGCAAGCCGTGGTGGCTGGTGGCGGTGCTGAACAAAACAGCCTCCGGCGTCTATTCCGGGCCAATCTCTACCGTGACTGCGCCGCCGTTCGACGCAACGCCCTGGGACACCGCTGCCGTGGTGGAGACGGAGGTCGGCACGGCGATCGCGACGTTTGCCAATGGCAACAGCGCGACATTCGCCTACACCCTGAACGGCGTAGCCGCAAGCAAGACAATCACGCGCCAGGTCTTCGCGCCGCCCGGCACCGTGTGCACGTCGCCAGGCAGCGCGGAGGTCAGCTACACGCTGAAGTTCCTCAACAAGAGCTACGGCCTGTACGCAAGCATCGCCGGCGGAACCCCGCACGAAGTGCAGCTCGATACCGGGTCGCTTGGACTCAACGTCCCCCGGAGCGCGGTCGGAAGCTCGGCGCAGATCTCGACCACCGAGACCTGCAGCACCACCTACGTCAGCGACGGCACGACATTGACCGGGCACAAGGCAACCGGCACCGTCGCGTTGCTCGGTTCGACGACCGGTGGCGACGTCAATCCGCCCCCGACAACGGTTCCGATCTCGTTCTGCGCGATCGACAGCCCGTCGTTCAACGGCGGGATGATGGGCGTCGGCTACGGTCGTGGGATGGGAGATCCGACGATGAACGTCCTACTCCAGATGGCGGAAGTCCAGGCGGGGACGATGCATCCGGGGTACGTCCTTTCGACCCAGTCGAGCCCGAATCTGCAGATCGGGATCACGGCGGTGCGCTCGGCCAATTTCCAGACGGTTCAGCTCTCGCCCTCGACGTCCGGGAACGGCGACTGGGTCGCGGGTTCGCTCACGGGCTGCATCACGCTGCCCAACACCCCCGCGTTCACGCAGGAGTGCGGCGGGATGCTGGTCGACACCGGGGTTCCGGAGATGATCCTGTGGGGCCCCAGCGACAAGACCCTCGGCGGGATCGTTCCGGCTGGCGCGACCGCCGCGCCCAGCGGAACCGCGGTCAGGATCACCACGCAGGCGGGCTCGATGCTCGACTGGTCGTTCGTCCTCGGCGCCGGAGCGGAGTCGCCGAGTGCCGTGACGATCAAGAATGCAGGTACGTTCTCGATCAACACCGGACGGTCGCTGATCGTCGACTACGACTATCTATTCGACGCCAAGGCGGGGCTAGTCGGGTTCCAGCGGATGTAGGCCGGAGCATCCGGCGCGACCCGCAACGCGCTCGCGCTCGTTCGACCGGCGCACCGACAATTGTCTTGGCCGGCGGCCATGATGCTTGACGCCGTCCACCAGGCGGTGACGACGACCACGCAGCCACAATCATGCCGATGATGACCGACCAGCCGAGTCCAGTACCCGACCCGACTCGGGGACTTGTCGTAGAAGGCACGGCGCCTGACTTCGGCCGACCACTTGCATGCTGTCAGTTCGGCGAACGGCGGCGAGCGGCTCCTTACAGTCAGACCGGTCCTACAGATCGATCCGTCGAACGTCTCGTGATGGCCGCCGCCCGACTGATTGTCACCATCCGCGAATGGTCAGTCTCAGTTCAGCCCCGCGCGGATACATGCCCCCGGACCGCACATCAGCCGGCGTCGACCGCCAGACCGATCGCCCGCGACCTCGGACAGATAGAATCCCGGCGAAGGCACCTTTGCCTGACCAATCTTCTTGTCTAACCCCCTGCCGGTAACCCCTGAAAACATTGAACCGCCCCTCGTGAACGCTCACGAGCCAAACGGAGAACAGAGAGAGAAATCCGGGGGTATCGGGCCAAGAGCGGCAACTTTCTGGGGTCGGCGCTCACCGCGAGGCGCTGCATAACGAACACGGTGCGGTGGCCAAGAGCGGCAACTTTCTGGGGTCGGCGCTCACCGACACCTTGCAAAAAACCCTTGCAAATCCAAAGGTTAACGCCATAAAAAAGGACCAGAGAAGTCTCTGGTCCTTTTTCAAATGGTGGTGCAGTCGCACCCTGGAAACAAACTCGATATCTCAACACGTTAGGAAGGCTTCGGGTGTTTGTCCCCTAATTGCGGAAATGTCCTCGGGCGCTTGGCGCACAATTCTGCCGGAATGGTCGCGTCGGGCAACTGGCAGGTGCCTCGCGGCGCCGAAGCGACGCGTCGTTCGATTCTCACCTGCGGAATCGAACTCGAGTCTGCAATCAGATCGCCGCCTTCCACTCCCGCAACTGGCCAACGGTCTGCGTCAGACCCTGCTTGAGCAACGTTTCGAGATACTCGTCGGCCGTCTTGGGTGGGTACTTCAATGCCCGACGATGATTGGCCGCCGCCTCGCACACTCGGGCCGCATGCAGATCGAGGAGATCAACGATGAACTCGTCTGGGTGCTGGGCAGCCAAGTTGTACGGTTTGAGTCGCTCCGGCGGGAAGTCCTTCAGGTTGAAGGTCACGATCAGGCTTGCGCCGCCGTGAATTGCCGCGGCCAACACATGCCGGTCATCGGCGTCCGGCAAATCGACAGCAGGGATCAGATGCTCGAATCCAGTGACAAGGCTGTCCCGCACGTGTGCGTTCATCAGCGACCGCGTGCGCTCCAGGCTTTCGGTCCTCAGGTCGGGCCGCAGCTTCAGAACGTTGCGCGTCCACTCATCATGGATCAGGTCCGTCCAACGTGCACGGTACAAATCGGTCAGCGCAAGGCGCATCAAGAAGTCGCGCAGTGGCGCTGGGTAGAGCACGCACGCGTCGTAGATGACGGTGAAGGTCGAACTCATTCATTCGTATCCCATCTTGAGCGCCTGACCCTGCTCAGCGAGTGCATCGAGCGCCTTGCTGCGCTCTGCATCGATGCGCTCCTTGTACGCAATGACGTCCTTGTAGCGGACACGACGGTGCGTGCCGATCTTATGAAACGGGATCGCGCCATGCTCCAGAAGCTGCACAAGGAACGGGCGAGAAACGTTGAGCACGTCGGCTGCATCCTGTGTCGTCAGCTCGGCGTGGATCGGGAATATGCTGACCGCGTTGCCCTCGCCGATCTCGGTCAGGACGTCCACCAGCAGCCGAAGTGCCGACACCGGAACGCGAACCGGGTGGGCCGCGCCGTTGTCGTCGAAGATCTCGATCTGCTGGGTTTCGGCACGGGTCTGCAGGTAGGTCGACAGTGCGCGACCGCTCTCACGAGCGATGGCAACCTCTTCGGCCGTCGGCAACGAATGGGGGGGAGAGAGAGTGGTCATGGCAACCTCCTGGATCCTTCAGACACCGTTCGAGGAGGCATTATAAACGAAACAAACGAATAGTCGAAATACTCGAAACACCGGACGCCTTACGCACTTCTGTCACGCTACAACAAGGACGACACCCATTTCCACCCAATCCGGCGCCTTGCGATCACGTGCTACACCTTGGCTCCCGCGTCGAACGGCGCCTTCATGGACCCCCGCCAACTCGTTCGCAGGAGAGCTAGATGGATGTCGCTCACTTCAATCAGCGTCAGCTCGCAACTCGTTGGGGCATCAGCGAGGCTTCGCTCGAACGCTAGCACATGGTCGGCATCGGCCCGAAGTTCCTGAAGCTCTATGGTCGCGCCCGCTACCGGCAGGTCGACATCGAAGCCTTCGAGGAATCGTGCCTGGCGTCGTCGACCAAGGCCCCGACAGCAACAGGCAGGGCCGGCTGATGGATGTTCCATCTTGCCGTCCTTCATAGGCAATTGACGACGTTGTGGAACGTGCAGTCTCCGCTGCTAGCGCCGTCGATCATCCATAGCGCTCGCTTAACCGCTCTTCGGTCCTCCATTCCCGCTTCGCGACCTCATACTCGGACGAAAGGTCCTGGTAGAACTGCTCCACGGCCCCTTGTTGTCTCTCTCTTTTCTTCGTGATCCACCGGCCTCTTTCTCGCGGAATGTCTCACCGCGCAGTGAGGCGACGCGGCAAGGCAATGCGAGGTGATGCGGTGGGGGATCTTCCGCCGCCGGCGGAGCGGACGTAAGCTGG
>CAIWHR010000075.1 GCA_903912485.1 uncultured beta proteobacterium
CTGGGCAGCGGCAGGACGCAGTTGAACTGCGGGACGCTGGCGGTGAACGGGACGCTGCTGGGCCAGACGGGGGTTGGGGCGGGTCTGGGCAACGTGCAGATCCAGGGCGGGCTGCTGCAGGGCGACGCGGCGACGTTCCTGGTGTCGGGGACGTGGAACAACGCGGGGACGTTCGAGGCGGGGAGCAGCACGGTGAAGATGACCGGTGCGTGCACGTCGTCGCTGGTGATCGCGGGCGACAACCGGTTCTGCACGCTGGAGGTGGACGCGCCGGGGGCGACGCTGTCGTTTCCGGGCGGGACGACGTGGGCGACGTGCAAGCTGGTGCTGAAGGGGGCGCCGGGGGCGCCGCTGAAGATCGTTTCGGCCGGGCCGCAGTCGAGGGTGTGCGTGCCGAACGGCGAGATCGAGGCGAGCGACGTGACGATCAACGGTGCGGCGGTGTCGGTGTCGAACTGCGCGCCGCCGGTGCCGGTGACGGGGCCGTGGGCGCTGGCGCTGCTGATGCTGGGGCTGGCGGGGCTGGGCGGGCTGACGCTGCGGCGAGCGGTCGGCAGGCGTTGAAACGGTGCCGTGGCGGGCGGGCGGCGAGCGGCAACCAACGATGGACACAGGAGCAGTGATGCGTAACGGACAACAACGCCGGATACCGGCTCTGGTGCTGGCGCTGGTGGCGACGGCGACGGCGGGCGGGCTGCAGGCGGCGGATGTCGAGGTGACGCCGAACGCCGGTGGCTCGTTCGTGGTGAAGGACACCGGCGGCACGCCGCAATTCCGGGTGAAGGCGTCGGGCGAGGTCTACGTGCCGGGGCTGCCGACGACGGGGGCGACCGGGGCGTTCGTCTGTTACGACGCGGCCGGGCAGTTGACGAAATGCGCGGCGGTGCCCTCGGGCGCGACCGGAGCCACGGGCGCGACCGGTGCCACCGGAGCGCAGGGCGTTCAGGGCGTGACGGGCGCCATCGGCGCCACCGGAGCCACCGGAGCCACCGGAGCCACCGGAGCCACCGGAGCGACGGGCGCGCAGGGCATCCAGGGCGTGACCGGCGCCACCGGAGCGACGGGCGCGCAGGGCATCCAGGGCGTCACCGGTGCCACCGGAGTGCAGGGCGCTCAGGGCGTCACCGGCGTCACCGGCGTGACGGGTGCCACGGGCGTGACCGGTGCCACCGGAGCGCAGGGCGTTCAGGGCGCGACCGGCGCGACCGGTGCCACCGGTGCCACCGGTGCCACCGGGACGCAAGGGCTGGCGGGACCGGGTGCTCAAGCCTGGACGGGTGGCGCGTTCGTCTTGGGCCCAGGGATTGCCGCCGATCTCGCATTGTCCTGCTCGAACAATGCCGAGCCGCTCGGCTTTACCTGTGGCGTGGAGGACTTCCTCAACGACGGAATCTTCGAAGTCCACATTTCGTTCATCGGATTTTTCGCCATGAACGGGGCCAACGGGGCCAAGTGCACGGCGTACAACAGCAATTCGACGGGGCAGAACCTGAGTCGCCCGATCAGCTACAAGATTCTGTGTCCGACGACGAGCCCCACCCTCCCTGCGGCCGCGCCGGTGCAGGCCGTGTTGCAGGTGACGACCCGCTCCCGCCCATAGCGTCGCCGCGGGTCCGGATTCGGTGCCCGAACCCGCCTGCCGGATGCCCCGGTGCAGCGGGCGCCGCATGGGCGTCGACGCGCGGGGTGCGGTGCCTGCGCGTCGGCACGTCGAGTTCGATGGTGCCGGCCCGAACGCGGCAGCAGCGCGACCCACTTGGCCACGGCCGGGGCGCCGGCGCTCCCGCTGGGCGTGGCGCCGCGCCGCGACCGTGAGCCGACCGACACTCCGCTGAATCCGCCGAGCAGGTGGCGTCCGGACATCGGCCGTGTGCGCCCGACAAAGGCCCATTTCCCATCTGCGCGGCACCGGGGACCTATGTATTGATCCGGTGGAAGAAGCGCGGACCGTCCTACTCGAAAGCCTTTTCCAGGCTCGGGATAACCTGCTGCTTCCGACTCACCACGCCGGGCAGCCATGCCGAGCTGCCTGGCGACTTGAGTCCCAGCGCTGTCTCGATGATGCCGACGTCGTCAGAAACCACGAGCAGGTCCGTCCCCTGCCGCGTGATGTCGGTCAACATCAGCAGGATGCTGTGGTAGCCCTCCCCCTTGAGCTTTCTCATCGCCGCGAGCAGGTCATCCTTTCGGGGGGCCAGAAGGGAGCCGTCCATCAATTCCAACTGGGCGACGCCGACCTTGTGTCCATGCATGTCGAATGTCTTCAAGTCCGCGTGCAGAAGGTCCGCGCCGGACATGCCGGCGATTTCCGATCTGGTCGCCAACTGCTTGAGCCCGAACGCCTCGATATCCGCGATTCCCGCGATGCCGGCCAGTCGGGCCGCGGCGTCCCGGTCCTCCTGAGTCGTCGTGGGAGACTTGAACAACAGGGTATCCGAGATGATCGCGCTCAGCATGGCGCCCGCGATGTCGTTGGGAATGGCGATGCCCGCGGCGGCGTACATCCGCGCCACCACGGTATTCGTACACCCGACAGGGAACACCCAGACCTCGATCGGCTTGTCGGTCGCGAGGCCGCCCAGCTTGTGATGATCCACGAGGCCGACCACCTCGCCCTTGGTCAGGTCATCCGGTGCCAGGGGATAGTCGGAGTGATCGACCAGGATGACGCGCCGGCCGGCAACGCTCCGCAGAACAGGCGGCGTGGCCAGCTTGAAGCGGTCCAGCACAAACCGGGTCTCCAGGTTCGGGGGGCCCTGGGCAATCGCAACTGCCGGGATGCCTTGCCGTGTCTTCAGGTGCGCCACGGCGATGGCGGATACCATCGAATCCGTGTCGGGATTCTTGTGTCCAACCACCAGAACAGGGTCGGCTGCCGCGCAGATGGCACCCCAACCCATGGCAAGGAGGGCTGAAAGCAGAAATTTCAGGTGTCGTTGCATGAAAGCAGTGTTCCCGTCAAAGCATCGGCGCGGACATGCGCAACCGACGGCTCCCTGCTTGGAAAATGCGCCCGTCGAACCGACGGTGACCGGAGGGGGAACGGCTTCGGTCCGAATGTCGCCGTCTTGCGCGACCGCGATTTGCAGCCCGGGCGACCCCAAGCTATAGTTCGCCGACCATTTCAACCGTGAGGTGCGTCATGCGTAAGAGCCGGAAGATCGTTCCCGCAGCCCTTCTGGTCGCCGCCTTCTCGTTGGCCGGCAACGCGCAGGGGCAGAGCGTGGTCTGCGGATCCCAGGAGGAGGTGAAGGGGGTCGTGCCGGCCTGCGCGGTGCCTGCAACGTCGAAACTGGCTTTGGTCGCGCTGGCCGGGCTCCTGGCCGCGGCCGGCGCCGTCCTGCTGGATCGCCGCAAGAACCCGTAGCCGGCAACGCTTCCGGGGCGCCGCCGCCGCTTCCGACATGCAGGAGCGGCGCGATTCCACGCAACCAACAGCCTCGGTTCTGCGTCGAGAAAGCCTGCTAAGAGCCTTTCTTCCCGGCGCCCGCGGTGTTCTTCTTCGCGTCTTGCCTGCCAAGCTCCTCCTTGGTCAGCTTGACCTTTTTCACTTTTTCCGTCGGTACCTTTTCCTTCTTCACCCTTTCCTTCTTCACCTTTTCCTTCTTCACGGCCGGCCCGGCCAGTGCTTCCTTCGCCAGCCGTTTGGCCTGCTTGGCTGCGCCGTCGAGAAGTTTCCTCGTTTGTTGGCGCTGCCGTCTCGCTTTCAGCATTGACGCGTGACTCATTTTGACCTCCGATGGGAGAGATTGAATTCGACCGCAGCTTGACACGATATCGCGTTCTTGGCCAACCGACCGCATCAGGCCACTTCTATCTGCTGTTCATCGAGGCAATGTTCCTGGACGAGGATGCGGCGCGCGCCACGCGGAAGTCCCACCTGACTGCGCGGCGGCGGGGGCCATCGCCCGCGCCGCGGAGGCCGAAGCCGTGACTCCTTTCCATGTCTCGGCGCGTTATGCAGGCGTCGGGTCGCGCGTCGTCGATGAGCTGCGCATGCGGTTGCGAAGCAGCGGCTTGGCTGCCGGCATGAGCGCGATCACTTTGTTTGATGTCGTGATTTGCACATTCGGTGAGGGTCGGCGGGCGATAGATGGGTGGTTCACCCGTGGTGGCTTTGGGACACGCTGATTTGCAAATTGCTTGAGGGGCGCCGGGGATC
>CAIWHR010000076.1 GCA_903912485.1 uncultured beta proteobacterium
CTCGCCCTCGGGGAGCTTGCCAGTCAAGTTCTCTGAGGGCGACCCCCCTGTAGACCCTCAGTTATTCTGATCAAGACCTGCTCGGCGCACATCAGTCTTCTTGATCGCGCTCACCATGTCGAAGGGGCGCCGAGCCACGGGCGCTGCGGCCTCCTTCCCTGTTCGTGCCACGCCGCAAGCTTGCTTGCTTTCCCGACCGCCCGTCGCCAGGCAGACCTGTCGACGGCCGATCGATAGCTGGGACCCGACGTGGAAGGGATTCAAGTGACCGGCGCTTTGCCGGCATTCGCGCCTCCCCAGTCGCCTGCCGAGACCCCGAAATGGAGAACGATCATCTTGAACGCAACCCAGTCCGTCGACCCCAGCTTTCCTGACCGCGCCCGCGCTGCGCTGCTCGCCCACGCTTGCGGAGATCGCTATGGCGCACCGCTGGAGTTCGTGGAGGACCGCAGCGTGCGAACCCAAGAGGTGGTGCTCGGCCATTGGACCGACGACACCCACATGTCGCTTTACTTGGGCGACGCCATCCTCGCGCACGGCCCGGGATCGCTCGACCACGGCCGTTTCGGCACCGCCACGGGCAACGCGTTTGTCCGCTGGCTGCACGACCCCCTGACACCATCGACCGCGCCCGGTTCGACCTGCATCGCCGGCGCCCGCGCGTTCGAGCGCACTCGCGACTGGCGACAGAGCGGCGTTGCGTCGTCCGATGGTTGCGGCGCGGTGATGCGTGTCGTACCTCTGGCCCTCGCCTATCGCGGCGCGGAACTGCTGGAGGCGGCCCGCATCTCAGCGGTGGTCACCCACGCGCATCCCGACGCACAGGAGGCGGCAATGGCCGGTGCGTGGCTGGTGAGAAAGGTGTTGGAAACCGGTGTCTGGAACCGCGCTTGGGTCGAAGAGGCGATTCGCGGGCTGCAGGGGCCCTGGGGGCAGGGAGGTAACGTTGCCGAGAGCTTGCTGGCCGCCATCGCCTGGGCTCGTCGCGGAGAAGAATGGTTGGACGAGGAGTGCATTCCGCCGGGCGACGGAGGCTGGCGTTCTGGCAGTGCGCTGGGACTCGCGGTCGCCGCTGCGCTGCGCTGGCACGACGATCTCGGGCTCGCGGTAGAAAAGGCGGCGCGAATCGAGGGAGACTCCGACTCGGTTGCCTGCCTGACCGGGGCACTGCTCGGCGCGGCCGGTGGCACCAAGGCCATCCCGCCAATGTGGCTGGCAACATTGCCCCAACGGGCCGAGATCGAGGGCCTTGCGGATCGATTGCTCGCCCAAGCCGACGCCGTGCCGCCCAGGAATTCGCCGCTGGTCGTGATCGGGGACCTGCACGGACATCTCGACCTGTTCGAGCAGATCCTGGCGAAGATCGACCAGTTGTACCCGACGGCCCGCATTGTGACGCTGGGCGACTATGTCGACAACGGCCCCCAGATACCCGCCCTGTTGGATCGACTGGTCGCGCTCAAGGCCGAGCGACCCGACCGCTTCTTTCCCATCCTCGGGAACCACGACTTGGCGCTACTGCGAGCGCTGGGCTGGCCCGCGGAGGAGCCGGATGGGCAATGGTACGAACATTGGAAGGCGCGCTACTGGAGCACGGGGGGCGCCACGCCAGAAGCGTATGGCGCGGACGGCCTCGAGAGCTTCCGGGATGCCTTCCCGCCGGCACACTTCCGCTTCCTGGCCTCGCTGCCCTGGTTCTACGATGACGGCGAGCATTTCTGCGTGCACGCCGGCCTGCACCTGGGTTCCATCGATCGCCAGCGCCCCGGGCTCGATGCCAAGGCACTTCCCGGAGAACGGCTGCACCTCCCCGACGCGATCCGCAACAAGGGCCTTGCCACGCTGAACGACTCCGCCTGGGAGCGGGTGGTCGTGAGCGGCCACACGCAGCTTCGGGATAGGTGGGTGTTTTCGGCGTCGCGCCGCGTCTGCGTGTCGGCGACGTCGGACCACGGCGAAGGGCTGCTCGCCGTCGTACTGCCTGAGCGGCGGTGCTGGTGGGCGAGCGAGGGGACGGTGGTGGAAGTCACCGTGGTGTGAGTGGAGAATGGCCGCATGGACTGGAGGCCCGATCCATGAGCACGAAAAGGAAGAATCGATCGTCCGGGGCTGCCGACACGGCACCGGCGGAGAAGATGCCTCTGTCGATCCGCGTGGCCGGACTACTAACGCACACGCCTCGGCCTCGACGAGCCGTCGAGGCCGAGAACCTGATGCCGCGCTGCCAGTTCGCGCCGTTCAAGGAGCGAGGCGTCCGTGCCAGGATGAATATCGTTCACCCGGAAATGCTGTTTGACGCCGTCCAGCCGCCCCTGCCGACGATGGAGACGAAGGCATCACTCGCGATCGTCCCCATGAAACCTCCGAATCAGCCCTCTGCGGGCACCGCGAATGCCGCGAGGTGAACCACCTTGGTATCGACGACCAGCGCTGCCGCCGCAGTGTCCTCGCTCTCGAAGCGCACATCCACTCCCTCGGCCAGCGCCTCGAACCGGGACTCCGGCGCCAGCTGCAACTTGGCGAGGAACGCACGCACGTCGACATCCGTCGGGAGCTTGGTCGCGCCTGACGACTGTTCTTCGACCGCATCGAGTGCGTAGCTGCCGAGCACCTTGCGCAGGAACTTCGCGAACGTGGCCGAACTGTCGAAAAGCTCGACACCGCGAACCTTGCCGTTGATGGCGAACAGCGCGCCAACCTGCTTGGACTGAGCTTCGAACGCGGATTCGTAGCTCGCCAGGTCGCCCTCCCGATGCGTGTAGATGTCGCTCATCGCCTCGGTGGGCGAATCGACCTCCATCGCGCGTTGCTTGCGCTCGATGTTCGCCCAGACCCGCCTTTGATCGCTTGCCCGCGAACCGGTCTCGCGCATCCCTGTCGATACATCCTGCATCTTCGCCGCGCGGGCGTTCGCGTACAGGCTGCGCTTGGCCGATCCGAACTCGCGTGAGCGATACGACCAGCGGCCGCGCTCCACGCAGGAGACGGGGATGACGACCTTCTGGTGCCTGCCGACCAGGATGGTCAGGTTGAGGATGCGATTCTGCCGCGCACCGACGAGCTCCTCGCCGTCGACGAGCAGGATCCTGCGGTCGGAATCGTTGACGAAGCTCAGCTCGGGGACGCTGCCCGACTCGGAGACCTCGGTGATGTGCGCGGCGCCCGATTCGAGCGCCTCGTCCAGCGTGAGATAGTCCGCGCCTACGTCAGCGTCCGCGAGCAGCGGAACGACAGCCAGGTTCCGGAATGCGGTGGTCTCGCCGAGCTTCAGGCCGGCAAGGGTGTGCGAAAGGGTGTTCATCGTGTCCTCCGATACGCGGGCGCGCCTTCTCGCCCGCCATGAAGAACAGTTTGCACGGCCCGCGGCTCATGGCGTGAGCTACGCAGAATGCCTTTCGTACATTCGAGCGGCGGCATCGTGCCGCGCCGCCACGCGCTGGCGGAGTTCGGGCGGCGCCGCGACCTCGACGTTCGCGCCGTGGCGAAGCACGTCCATGATCAGCTCTTCGTCGGCCGAGTAGGGAACTTCCAGGATGTACGTGCCATCGGGTTCGAACCGGCTGCGCTGGTCCTTGTGCCATTGCTCGTGCGCGACCCAGCGCGCCGAGACGGGATTGAAGCGCAGGACGGCCCATAACACGTCCTTGCCGGAATAGATTCCGTAGCCGGCCGAGATCACCGCTTCCAGGTCCTCCGCGGACACCTCCTTCGCCGCATCGTCGAGCTTCTCGGCCTTCCCGATCGCGTCGAGCGCGAAGCTGCGGATGCCCTCGCGCAGGTGGCACCAGGTGTCGAGATACCACGTCGACCGATAGTAGGTGAGACGCTGGGGCGACACGGTGCGCGCGGTGTGCTGCCCACTCGCGCGATTGAAGTGCCCGAGCCGCAATCGCTTGCGCTCCAGCAGTGCGGACGCGGAGGTCTGGAATGTCGCGTTGTCAGGGGCGCGCCCGCCGATGCGTTCGACGTGAACGCGGTTCTCGATGTCGGCAAGCCGGTAGTCCGTGCTGCGGTCGAGCAGCTTTTCCAGCCGAGCCATGAGCGGCTGGATGCTCGGCTCCAGCAGCCCGGGCTGAATGTCGGCCAGCAGTTGCCGCATGGTCATCAGCGCGTAGATCTCCGACGGGTTGAACCAGAGCCCCGGCAACTCGAACGTCGGCCCGAGATTGACGCTACCCGTCAGCGTATAGCCGCCCTTGTCCCGGTCATACTCGATCGGCGCGTTGAACGTGCTCTTGAGGTATTCGAGGTCCCGCTTGAAAGTGGCGAGCGAAACTTCGAGTTCATCCGTGAATTGCCTAGTCGTGACGACCGCTTTCTCTCGCAGGAGCTTCACAATCCTGTAAAAACGATCGGATCTGTCCACAGTCGGGCGCCTTGGGAACGTGGTCGGGATCGCGGGTGGCCTCCCGGACAGCAAGTCTATCCGCCTGGCTCACGATGGGCCACCTCGAGCCTTGTCGCATGGGATATGAGGCCCGTCCCGGCGAGTCTGGTGCCATCGTGATCGCAACACCGCGTGGCGTCAGGTTCTGTCGCTGCGCCGGCGCACACTCAAGGCTTGAGCGACCGGCAGGCCAACCAGGGTGAGGGCATGGAGAGAGGGATCGGGAACGGTGGGCTGGAATTCGTTTCGTCGCACGGCGAAATCACAGGCTCCGTCAACATCGTAGCCGGCACCCCGTCGCAAATCGCCGACTTGCTCGACGCGCAGGGCGGCGTGTCGTTGTCCGCGCCCGTCGGCCAATCGATCCTGACCCTCGCCTGCGCGCGATTGCGCGCCCTGGACCTTCACGACTCGCCCGATCTTTGCGTGCTGGATCTGCGTGACGCCGCGGCCGAGCTGCACCTGACGATAATCGGCTGCCCGCAGTTGCGCACCGTCCGATTGCCCCCGCACGGGGCGGCCTTTGTGCACGTCGACGGTGGGGCGGCGGCGCCGGAACTGGCACTGGAAGGCGGCGTCGAGCAACTGGACGGCTGCTGGACCGCTGGCCGTTTTCTCAGCCGGGCGCCCCGCGGCACGCTCTGGCAGGGTGCCTGCATCACCGCGGTCGACGCCGCGGCGCCGGCGAGCGGCCAACCCGTCGCCGCGCTCCAGGTGCTGGTCGGCACCAGCTCCTGCCCGCCCGATGTGACGCTCCGGGTTTCGCCGGGCGTGCGCACCATGCTGCTCGTGGCTGTCGACGGTATGCAGCATCTTGTCTGGACCGGTGACGCTGCCGATACGCTCGAGATACTCGACGCGCCGCAACTGGAGTCGATCGAACTCAACGGCGCCCTGGCGCACCTCCTGGTCGGCGGAAGCCCGCGCCTCAGCGCCATCCGCGGCAACGCCCGGGGCCGGCAGCTGCAGGTCAAGGACGGCAGCGGCACAAGGCTGGAACTGCATGTGGACTGGCGCTGCGACGAAATGATCGTGGCGGACAGCGACATCGGCAGTCTGCGCGTTGCCTACAGTTGCGATCTGCAGTTGCTTCGCTGCGCACGGCTCGACAACGTGTCGCTGGTGCACGGTTGCCGGGTCAGCTGCGAGGGCAGAGTCCCACCCGCACTGATCGGCGTGGCCAGAGTCTTCGTCGACCGGGGCCTGCTGAAGAACCTGGAGCAGCGTTGCCTGGCTGGCGACTGGGATATGTGGCGGCAGCTGCGGGAGCTGCTGCCACTGGCAAGCGACCGTGCGCACGCGCCGTTGGCGCTGCAGGTGCTGGACAGTCTGCTTGCCGCCGGGCTGGACCCGGAAGCCACATGGCGGGCTCGAACGGATCTCTATGCCCGGCACCTCCTGCGCGACCCGGGTCCTACGGTGCAACCGGAACCGCGGCACCTCGCGCGTGCACTGCAAAGCTGGGCATGGGATCTGCCGGACGATCTGGGCGCCGACGCGTGGCGCGCCGACTGGCGCATCTGGCAGGGCTGCCGTGGCCTGCCCGCCGCGCAAGACTATCAGGTCGTGATGGCGCGCGACCTCGTCAGCCTCGGGAGCGCCGCGAAGGCCCTGGTGCCCTGGCTCTTCCGGGCGCCGCAGCTGTCGCAAACCGTGACCAACGAGTTCCTTGTGGATCTCTGCAGGTGCGCAACGGAGAGCGCGACGACGCCGAATCTCGCGGCTTCGCTTGACCCGGCGGTCGCATCGTTTCTGCGCAGCCGGCGGGACGGCGCCGAGGAATCCGGCACGCTGGTCGAAGCGGCCCAGGGTTACGTCAATCGACACGGTTCGCGGCAGGCCGTGCTGGAAGTGATGGCCGACGAAATCGAACGCCAACCAACGGCCACGCGCATCCGGTTGCTCGACCTGATCGCGCACCCGCCCGATCGCCCCGGCAGCATGACCGTGAATCAGTTCAGGACCGCTGCCCGAATCCTGGTGATGAGCGGCCGCCTGCCAGCAGAGGCGATGCACTGAATGCAGATCCCGACGCTGCGACCACATGCTCCCGCCTCCCGCGTACGCGTAAACGCCCCAGAACCCGAGGAAACCTCGCCGTGAACCACCTCACCGCCAACATCGAAGAGACGCGTCAAGTGCTGGAGCACCAGATCCGAACCCTGTGGAGCAATCCGGACCAGGCGGTCAACGTCGCCCCGGTGATGCTGTGGGGGCCACCCGGCGTCGGCAAGAGCTCGGTGATTCGCGACCTGTGCGCCGACCTGGGGATCGGCTTCATCGACATTCGCCTCGCGCAGCGCGAGCCCGTGGACCTCAGAGGACTGCCCGTCCCGGAAGGGGATCAGGTGCGCTGGCTGCTGTCGTCCGAATGGCCGCGCGATCCCGCCAGTCGGGGCATTGTGCTGTTCGACGAGCTTACGGCCGCCGACCGGACGCTTCAGGTGGCGGCCTACGAGTTCATCCTGGATCGCCGGTTGGGCGACCTCTACCGCGTGCCGCCGGGCTGGATGGTCTGCGCAGCAGGCAACCGCAGCGGCGATCGGGCGGCGGCGATGACGCTGTCGAGCGCGCTTGCGAACCGCTTCTGTCACCTCGAACTGCGTGCCGACCTCGACCCCTGGTGCCACTGGGCAATCCGGCGCGCGCTGCATCCGGACGTCATCGCCTTCCTGCGGTTTCGTCCCGAGTGCTTCTTCCGCATGGAAGGGGACCTTGAGCGTGGCTGGCCAAGCCCACGAAGCTGGGAGCGGGTGGCACTGACCGTCGAGCACGGCGCAAGCCTGAGCGAAACCGCACTGGCGCTGATCGTCCACGGTTTGGTCGGACGTGGTGCCGGCACCGAATTCCTGGCATTCAGGAAGCTGGCCGGCGAGGTTCCGGATGTCACCAGGCTGCTGCGGGGCGATCTCGTCGTCAAGCTGCCCGAACGTGCCGATCAGCGCTATGCCCTTTGCGCCGCGCTAGCCCATCACGTCTGGCGCGCACCGGAGGCCGAACGAAAGGATTGGATGACGAATTTCCTGCGGATCGGCATGCAGTTGCCGAGCGACTTCGCCGTCATGGCGATGATGGACGCCATGCAGCAGCTCGAGGACGACCAGGACCCCGATCGGGTCCGCCTGCTGTTCGAGAGCCAGGCGTACGAAGGCTGGCGGGAGCGCCACGGGTCCGTGATGGCGCACCAATTCCCGCACGCAGTGACCGACGAGGATGGTGCCCGGACCCGCGCCGTCGCCAACGCGGATGCCGGCGAACTGGCGCGCGCGCTCGCGGCTGCCGGGACATGACCGGCACACCTGCCCCCCTCCCGGCAACCGCAACCGACCGGATCGCAGGGGCATCTCCGGAACCCCAGACCTTGCGGATCAGGTGCCCCTCCAACGAGGAAGCCGCAGCGAAAGAGCGCTGGCGTCGAGTTCTGGAAGAGGATCGAACGCGGCTGTTGCTGCACCATCCGTTCACCGCGTCCCTGGCGTTGCAGCTCGACGTCATTCCGGTGGTGGACTCGCGCCTGCGCTCCGCCGCGACCGATGGTCGACGCATTTTTGCGCACATCGGATTCCTCGCCGCCCTGAGCCCCGACGCGAGGCTGTTCGTGCTCGCCCACGAGGTGTGGCACTGCGTCGCCGGACACTTCGTCAGGCGGTTCGACCGCGACCCCCACGCCTGGAATCTGGCAGCCGACCACGAGGTCAACGCGCTGTTGCAGCGCGACGGCCTTGCGATGCCGGGGGACGCCGTCTACTTCGGCTGGTTGGACGGCGAAAGCGCGGAAGCCGTCTACGACTGGCTGCACGGGACGGATGCGCCGCCCACCGCTGGCATGGTCCAGTTCGATGACCACGCGCCCGGGGGCGCAGCATTCGGGCGGCCGGCGTCAGGCGACGCCCCGATGTCAGCGGACGCAGCGCAGGTGCAGGACCCGGACTTCACCCCCCAGGCCGGCGGCGAGGCGCTGAAGCGCGACTGGCAGGAGCGCCTTGCCACGGCCGTGAACCGGTCCAAGGGACGGGGAAACTTGCCCGAACGGCTGGAATGCCTGGTCGACTCCTTGCTGCGCCCCAGCCTGCCGTGGCGCACCCTGCTGCAGCGCTTTGTCCAGCGGACCTATGGCGGAGCGAGATCCTGGCATCCACCGTCGCGTCGCCACATCTATCGCAAGCTGTGGTTGCCAGGGATGAGAGGTCAACTGCTGCGGGTGATGGTTGCCATCGACACCAGCGGCAGCACTTCGGAGGTGCTGCCGCGGTTCATGAGCGAAGTCAGGGGGCTCGTCGGGGAATTCGATCGCATCGAGATCACGCTGGTGGAGTGCGACGCCGAAATCTCGCGGGTCCGCACGTTGAGCGCAACGGACGACGTGGACGGGCCCGAGTTCATGTCGATTCTCGGTGGCGGCGGCACCGACCTCAGGCCACCGTTCGAACTCGCCGCCAAAGACCCGCCGGCCTGCCTCGTCTACCTGACCGACGGCTTTGGCCCGATCCCCGAGTCGCCGCCGGGCTTCCCCGTGCTGTGGGTGATGCCGGACGACGAATCAGACCCGCCGCCGTGGGGAGAAATTGCGATCATCGCAGCGTGAAGTCGACGTGCCAACCATTCCCGAGGCAGTTCCGCGGCAGTTTGTCATGGCGCTGACGACCAGGCACCATCAATATGCCGTCCGATCAAGATCGTCCTGATTCGGGAAGTGCGCCCGCTGGAATATTCGCATCCGCCGGGACATCTCGTATGCTAGCTGCGTCCATCCACGGGATATGGCCATGACCGCCAAGCACATCAACCGTATCAACCTTCAACGCGCGATCGTCGAGATCCTGCCCCTGCAAGGCGGCAAGATGCCCGGCCTGAAAGCCGCCGATATCTGCAGCAGCTTCGAGGAGTACTTCCCCAGAAGCAAGAGCGATGGCGCGAACCGCCGCAAGCTCGAGCGCGAGCTTAAAGATCTCATCGAGGAAGGTCGCGCCGTCGTCGGCGACGTCAAGGCCAGGCCCAATCTCTACCTGCGCCCCGCTTCCGAGGACGAAGACGAGTTCGATTCGCTGTTGTGGGCCTACACCGTCGGGCACATCGAGGACCATCTCGAGTCGGTGCTTCCGCACAAGAAACTCGAAGCCGCCATCAAGCGGCTTCAGGACCCGGATGCGGGCGTACGCCTGAGCGACAGCAAATTCAGGATCGTTCCCGACACCCTGCGCCTGCTACCGGCCGCATTCGATCCCGCGGTCCTTGCGGCCATCCTCCAGGCTCTCATGGAAGGAAAGACACTGAACGCAGTCTATCGCGACAAAGCAGGCAAGCAAACCCGCCCGACTCTGCACCTGCAAGCTGCACTTCATCGGGGGCCACGCTTCTACGTCTTCGCGCTCAAGAACGAGGAAACGGAGCCTGTCCGGATGTACGTCCTGCACCGTTTCACCAGCGCCAGCGTCGGCGATGAGCCGGTGCGCGTGGCGCCAGGCTTCGACCTGGACGAGGCCGAGCGCACGGGCCAGGTCAATTTCAGCAGCGGCGAGATGACCCAACTTGCAATGCTCGCCCGCGGCTACGTCGCCGACCTGTTGCGCGAGTGCCCGATGGGACGGGATCAGCAGATCATTGATGAGCCCGCGGGCAACCTGTTCGACTGCCGCGTGAGCGTCACCGTACCCAAGGCGGGACAACTGCTGCGCTGGCTGCTCGGTTGCGGCGACAACGTGAAGGTATTGGAGCCGCTCGAAATCGCGAAAGCAGTTGCGGCGCAGTCGGGGAAGACGGCGAAGCTGTATGTGGAGGGATGATCGGGCACCGGTTGATCCGGAGCACGGCTTCGGCTGGAGCAAGCGAGGCACGCAAGCCCCTCGAGATCGGGATAGGGGCGGTCAGATTACCTGACGGGTATGGCCCGCCACCTTCGCCGCATGTGCCTCGGTCGCACCCAGTGCCCGCAGGGCCCGATAAGTCGTCTTGCCTCGTCGCCACTGGTTGGGTTGAATCGCCCGTAGCCGGTGACGCAGCCATTCGTCGAGGGCGCGGAACGTCCTTGGCGTTTGCGCCAGCCGGAAGTACTCCCTCCAACCGGGCAAGTAGCCGCGGAGCCGTTCGGCGACTCCGGCAAGCTGCGTCCACAGTTCCGACGAGTCAGCCACCGAATACGCTGCTTGAACGTGTCCAAAGCCTTACGCGCAACGGCCCGTTTGACCTCATCCCCAGACCGTCGCCGAAAACGGTAGCCGAGAAACCTCCGGCCGAAGACCCTGGCCACCGCAGTCTTCGCTTCGTTCACCTTCAGGTGCAGCCCAGCGTACCCGATCCTCGCGATCCCGATTGCCACGTAGCACCAAATGATGCTGCGGCGCATTCTCGTCTATATCGGCATCACACGAGGCAGAGAACTCGTTCATCGTCCCCCCCGGCCGGCTACGTGGGCGGCGATGGTGGGGGACGAGCCGATCGAACGGCATTGGTCAGAGCTGGAGGAGCGGTTGCGCGTGATTACCAATGCCTGACGTCGGGAAAGTGGACATACTTGTTACGCCTACACGGCGCCACCGATGACCCGCACGGTGCTCGCGCCATGGCCTTGACGTTCTACCAGTACTTGGACTCCGATACGCTCGGCAAGTCCCGGGACGTGCGAGATCAAGCCCACCTTTCGTCCGGCAGACTGGACCGAGTCGAGTGCCGACAGCGCGGTCTCCAGCGTCTTCGAGTCCAGCGACCCAAAGCCCTCGTCGATAAAAAGCGATTCGATCCGCACCTTCTCTGAGGCCAGCGACGACAGGCCCAGCGCAAGTGCCAGCGAGACGAGGAAGGTCTCCCCTCCAGAGAGCGATGCAGTCGATCGGATCTCGTCGCCCATGTCACGATCAACCGCCTGAAGTTCCAGATCCTGGGTCTTCACCCGTTGCAGTAAGTAGCGAGGTGCGAGGCTTGCCAGTTCGGCGTTGGCATGCGCAATCAGCAGCTCCATCGTCATGCTCTGGGCGAACTTGCGGAACTTCTTCCCATCGGCCGACCCGATCAGCGTGTCGAGTTGTTGCCAGACCGTCGCCTCTTTGCGCGCCTGCGCCAACTCGCGGGCCTTGGCCGCGCCCAATTCACGATTCTCGTTGTCTTGGTCGAGCCGCTGCTTCGCCGCGCCGAGTTGCTGGCTTTGCTTGCCGTGCTGCGTCTCCAAGGTCACGATGTTCGCTTCGATGTCAGGCAAAGGTGCTGCAGGGGCCGGTTGCGCTTCGTGTGCCAAGAGGTCTTTCTGCCGCTCTTCGAGGGAATTGCATTCGATGGAACGCTGGCGATCGACTTCACTTAACGCTGCCCGCTCCTGACCGACCCACTGCTCCTCATGCACGAGCAGGGTGCGCAGCGTCCCAGCGTCGAGCTCCGCGGTAGAAAGAGCTTTTGCAAGCGCGTTCGCAGTGAGTTCCTTTGCCTGAACGGCTTTGTCGACAGATCGTTGAGCGATCTTGTGCGCCTCTTGTTTCTTGGCGACATCTTCCCGTGTTCGCTTGGCCTGTTCCGACGCGACGTCCTGGGCTTGATCACAAGCCTTGAGCGCCGCTTGCAACGAAGCCTCGACCTCAGTCGCTGGCCTGCCTTGAAGGACTTCCTGCCGCTTTGCCAGCAGTGCGCTGCGGTCGGCAGCTAGCTGATTGCGGTCGGCAACGAGGGTATCCCGCTGTTGCGTCGATTGCTTCAGCAGATTGGCCTGCACTTCCCGCTGTGTATCGATCTCGGTCAACTGCTTCCTGTTGCTCTCGTAAATCTGCGCGTGTTGCCTGGCTTCATCGATTCGCGCAGTCCATTTCGAAGTGAAGGCCTTCGGGTCTGCTTCGAGGTCGACCTGCCAGCCATCGAACTCGCCAAGAGCCACGGCGAGGTTCACGAGCGTTCCATCGAGCACTTTCCGGAAGGCGTCCACATCCGCGGTCGCGTGCCTGCGCTTCTCGAGCGCCGAAGCCACGACGCCCTCGGCCGCCGTGAGCGCGCTGCGCGCCTTTTCGGCGCGGCCGACCGCTTCTCCCTGCGACTTGCGGGCCTCCGCCGCCGACTTGCGAAGCTGCCCCAAGGCTTGCTCCTGTTCGGCAATGGCCTTGGCCTCTGCGTTCAGATCGAGCTCTCTCGCTTCCAGCCAGTCTTTGGATTCGAGGCCCGCCGGATCGCCTGCGCCACCGAACGTCTTCCACTGAGCTGCCGCATCGCCCAATTCGGCTTGCCAGCGATCAATCTCCTTCTCCAGTTCAAGTACCCGACTGGTTCGAGCCTCGGCGCGCGCCGTCTCCGCGGCCTCCCGGTTCTGCAACTCGGTACGACGCTCGGTCTGCGTCCGCTTCTGTTCTTCAAGAGCGGCAGTCGTCGTTTTGATCGGACCCGTGCCAGGGTGGTGCGTCGATCCGCACAAGGGGCATGGCTCGCCGTCGATGAGCCGGGCACGGTGTGCATCGAGGCCGAGCCGTTCGAGCAGGAGGTCGGTTCCGGCCAACTGCTGCTCGACCTCGCGACGGGCCGCTGCGGCCTGGCCGGCCTGCGTTTCGGCGTCCGTTGTTTCCTTCCTGGCCTTAGCCGCCTCGGCTTGGCGATTCGTGCAATCCTTGTCTGCCTTTGCAGCCCGGTCGCGCTGCTGCTCAAGCTTCGCGAACTGGATGCGCAGAGCTTCGAGTGCAGTCCGTCGCTCGGCAATATTTCCGGTCGGGTGCTCCGCTTCGGCGGCCTCGGCGGTCCGTACGCGTTCCAGCGCGGTCTTGACCAAAGCTTCGGCCGCGGTCAACTCCCGCTGTGCCTGTGTCTGGGCGACGACCGCATCTTCGTGGGTCAGCTGCAGGGCAGGCAGGGCTGTGAGTTGCGTCTTCCAACCGGCATGCGTCTGCTCGAATGCCCTTAACTGTGGCGCAACGCCCTCGTTCCATCCCTTAGCAAGCGCAACGACTGTGCCATTCGACTTCACCCAGGCCGTCAGCTCTTCCAGCGCCGATGAGACGGTCTCGCGTCGATCGGTCAGAGTCCGTCCTTCCTTTTCCAGAGCCGCAAGCCCGCTGTTGGCCTCCGCCAGCTTCTTGTCCGTGGCCTCGATGGTCCCAGTCTTCTCGGCAATCGCCTGATCCAGGGACTTCGCAGTGTCGATCTGCGGCTTGGTCGATACCACCTCGTTGCGTCGCCGGTGCTGGTCCTTCAATGCCTGCGCGAGTGCCGCTGCCGCGCGCTCATCTTCGGTCCGGGCCTGCACCAAGGCGACCTCGGCAGAGCCCAGATGCATTTGGGCGGCACCGAGCTCTTCGGCCGTTCGTGTCGCTTCCTTGTCGACAGCACGCAGGGGCTGCACTCGTTCAATGTCGGCCAGCGCTCGACGCCGCGGCTCGGCCTCGGTCCACCGGCGCGTGGCCGCGACCGAACTCTCACGCGCTTGGTCGAGCTTCTGCCGGATCTCGGCTGCCTTGGTCCGCCAAGTCTTCTGCTCGCGCAGACCACCGAGCCGGCTTGCTGTGTTGGCGATGATCTGGCCAAGTTCGGCAACGCTCGCCAGGAGTGCGGCACGGGTCTGGGTGTCCATGATCGGGAGGGCCTTTACTGCGTCTTCCTGAAGGCGAAGCGACTCCTCGATCTCCTTGGCCCGGGCATAGGCACGTTTCGATACGGCGCTGTAGAGTTCCGTGCCGGTCATGCGTTCCAGAAGCTCGGAGCGCTCATCGCTCTTGGCCTTGAGGAAGGCCGCGAAGTCGCCTTGCGCGAGCAGGATCGAGCGGCGGAACTGGTCGAAGGTCAGGCCAACCGCTCGTTCCGTGGCCTCGAGCACTTCGGTCTTGGTGCGCCCCAGTGGCTGCCCAGACTCGTCATCCAGCAGCTGTATCTCCGACTGCTGAAGCTTGCCTCCTGCCTTGTTGCGCGCACGCCGCACCGACCAGTTCGCCCGATAGCGGCGTCCATCAGTACCGATGAATCGGACCTCGGCCAGGCCTTCGCCCGCACCACGTCGCAGCAAGTTGCGGGGGTCGTGCACGCCCAGCAATTCGTCCGGTCCGTCGGGAATCTGGTAGCCTGAGTTCGACTCCAGCCGGGGTGTGCGGTCGTACAGCGCCAAACTCAGCGCATCAAGAAGTGTGCTCTTCCCTGCACCTGTGGGTCCGGAAATCGCAAACAGGCCCGCCCCGGCGAGCGGGCCAGTCTCGAAGTCGAGGTCGAAGTTGCCGGCCAAGCTTGCAAGGTTGCGTCCGCCGATCCGGAGAATCTTCATGTTGCCTCCGGGTCGGCCTGGGCCTCGCCAAGCAACTGGTGAAAGGCAGCCAACAAGTCGGCCGGAGGCTCGCCCTCGTGCTCGCGCGCCCAGCGCTGGCGCAACACGTCCTCGGGCTGCAGGTCCTGCAGCGTCGTCTTGGGCAACGAGTCGGCCAGCGCCTGGCCGTTCCCGGTGTACCAAGTGGAGATGCGCGCGAGCCGCACGCCTTTGCCCTCCAGCGCCTTCTCGATCCTTGCGCGCAACGCGGGCTCCGGCTGTACCAGCAACACGGGCACTTCGAGAATCGGTTGTTCGTCAGGCGGCAGGTTCGCGCGGCTCGCCATGGCCGCCAAGGCGGTCTCGACTTCTTCCAACCGCTTGGGATCGGCCGGCACCCGAAGCAGTTCCACCTTGCGGGGGATAAGCTCGTGCGCGACCGACACGAGATTTCCGTCGTCGATGTCCACGACGCAGATTTGGTGCGGGTAACCGATCTCCGCCATCGACAGCGGAATCGGTGAGCCCGAGTAGCGGATCGACTCCCGGGAGACTTCCTGCGCCAGATGCAGGTGACCAAGGGCCACGTAGGCCAGCGAGCCGGGGAAAATGTCGGCGGGCAGCGCGTGCTGGTTGCCGCTGAGGATCTTGCGCTCCGAGAGCTCCGAGATCTTGGTGCCAGTCATGTACAGGTGGCCCATCGCCAGCAAGGCCTGGCCCGGCACGCGCTCGCGCTCGGCATGTGCGATCGCTTCTGAATACACGCGGCGCACACCTTCGATCAGGGCATCGACGCCTTCGTTCCTGATGACCGGCAGGTCGGCGGGGCGGAGAAAGGGCATCGCGACGACCTTCACCGCTTCGATGCCAGCCTTGTCCTTCAGTGGCACGATGAGCCGCGCGTAGTCGACGGAGCCGTTGCCGCCACGCGGCAGGCTACCGACGACGCGAACGTCAAAGGCACGCAGTAGCGGTTCGGGCGCATCCAGGCGCGATGCCGAGTCGTGATTACCGCCAACGAGCACGATGTCGAGTCCGGGCACGCGCCCGTGCGCCGCCGCCAGGAACTCGTAGAGGTCGGCCTGCGCTTCGGCCGATGGATTCGAGGTATCGAATATATCGCCCGCGACCAGCAGCGCGTCGGCCGCAAGCGCTTCCAGCCGCCTGAGCAACCACTTGAAGAACGCCAGGTGCTCGGTCCTCCGGGAGAAGTCATGCAGTGTGTGCCCGAGGTGCCAATCAGAAGTATGAACGAGCCTCATCGATCCCACTCCTGTCGGCGCGCGTCTAAAGTTACCCCAGGGGTGCGCGTTGAAGAATGACCCAGGGTGGGCTGCCGCCCAGCTTTGGGCGGCGCGTGGTCAAGTGTAGTCGATGGATGGCAGAACGGGGCCTCCTCGGTCGACGCCTTGGATCGCTTGCTCTGTTCCCGCGACTTGATCCGCGACTTGGCGGTCGCGGTGCTGTGGCGGAAACGGTAGGACTCGTTGTCCAACTTTGCGGCCTGGGCGATAGCGCATTTGCCAAACGAGACCTGCCTCGTCTGGGATGAGCGCATCGCCAGGTAAGAGTCACCGAGGCCCGATGCCTCAATATTCATTGTCCATTCTTGCGTCCGTCGAGCGCGCTGCGGCGCTGATCGAGGAGGCTGACGCGCTTGTCGTCGCGGCCGGCGCCGGAATGGGAGTCGACTCCGAGCTGCCGGATTTTCTGGGGCGTGAGGGCTTCTGGGAGGCCTACCCGGCGCTGGGACGCGCGAAAGTGGACTTCCATGGATGGCGGCGCGGCGTGTTGAATGTCGTCGACATGCAGCAGGGCAGGATCGTCGACCTGACGGGCAAGGCAGCAGGGCGGCGATCGGGGGGTGGCACCAATTCGGCGTCCACCCGGAAGATGTGGTCAACCAGGTTTACTTTCCGGACCCAGTGAGCAACCCGCTAAGCCTCAGCACCCGCCGCCGCACCGCCTGTTCCAGCACGGCCGGCTTCCCCGCTTCGACGAGGCTAAACCAGCGGCTGGACCGGGTGATTCCCGTATAGACCAGCTCTCGTGTCAGGATCGGATTGATCCGGTCGGGAAGCACCATCGCCGCATGCGTGAACTCGGACCCCTGCGCCTTGTGCACCGTCAGCGCATAGACCGTTTCCACGGCCTGCAGACGACTTGGCTGCACCCACTTGATCCCACCGTTGCCGTCCCCGGCCGGAAAGGCCACACGCAGAGGGCCAGCGCTTCCGACCGTGGGCAGTTCGAGGGTGATGCCGATGTCGCCGTTCATCAGCCCGAGTCCATAGTCGTTGCGGGTCACCAGCACCGGGCGTCCGGCGTACCAACCCTCCGCGGCGGCAATCAGTCCCTCGCTGTGCAGCCAATCGGAGATCCGCTGGTTGAGCCCCTCGACGCCCCAGGGTCCGCGGCGCAGCGGAGAGAGTAGTTGGAACTGTTCGTGCGCTGCGAGCACTTTGGCAGCCCAGCGGTCGATATCCACCTGGCTGGCGCCGGGTTGGGGGCGAGCCCCCTTCATGGCGGTCAGGTAATAGCGATAACCCACCGGCCGCTCGGGCATTGCCGCCGCATCCGCAACTGAGCAATCGAACGCTATGTCGTTGATGACGAGGCGGCGTAGCATCGCTTCGCTCTTGCCCTCCGTGGCCTCCGTGCCGCCCAGTTGCACGCGTGCCAGGTCGGCATGGCCGTGGGCCAACACTCGTTCCAATGCCTGGACATCGCCGGAATTGACCGCCTTGGCCAGTCGGCCGATCCCGCTCGTTTCGTTGAAGCGGAAACTGTGGCGCAGCATTGCGACCGTCTGGTCGAGCGATGTTCCGGCCGAATCGACGAGTTTGGGCGGGAGCTTCCCGACCAACCCGTCCAGCCAGGCGGCGGTGTCGGGCGTGTAATGGCCCTGCTCTGCCCGGCGGCACAGTTCGCCGAGCACCGCGCCGGCCTCGACCGAGGCCAGTTGATCCTTGTCGCCAAGCAGAATGAGGCGCGCTGTCGCCGGCAATGCGGCCAGCACCGCCGCGAGCATCTCCAGATCGATCATGGAGGCCTCATCCACCACCAGCACGTCCACCGGCAGCGGATTGCCAGCGTGGTGCGTGAAGTGCCGAGTGTCGGGGCGGCTGCCGAGAAGGCGGTGCAACGTCGTCGCTTTCGTCGGAATTGCGTCCACAATCGCGCCGCCAAGGGCGAACTGGTTGCGGGGCAGGCCCGCCAGCGCTTTGGCGATCGCCTCCTTCAGGCGAGCCGCCGCCTTGCCCGTGGGCGCGGCGAGGCGGATGCGCAAGGGACGCGGCGGCGGCATTGCCAACGCCATCGCCTGCAACACCGCCAGCAGTCGCACGACCGTCGTCGTCTTGCCCGTTCCCGGGCCACCGGTCACGATGGCGAAAGCACTGCGCGCCGCCAGCGCACAACCGAGCTTCTGCCAGTCCGGTCCGGGTATCCCAGGCACCGGCGGGAACAGGACCGTCAGCGCGGCACTCAGCACGTCTTCGCGCAGCGGCAAGGTCTGACCCAAGCGCGCCTCAATCCCGGCCCATATCGAATGCTCATACTGCCAGTAACGGCGCAGGTAGAGACGGGATCCCGCGATGACCAGCGGCGTGTTTCCTGGACCGGCGCTGACCAACTCCGGGGCCACCAGCGCGGCTTGCCAGTCGGCGAGGGTCACACCTTTCAGCACTGTCGACGGCAGCGGCGGCGCCATTTCAGTTGCGTCCCGGCCGCTTTCCGGCGGCAACGACAACGCGAAGTCCGGGTCGTCCAGAGTCTGGCCCAGATCGAGACAGGGATGACCCCGGCCAAGCTGGTGACTGGTCAGAGCCGCCCCCAGGATCAGCAGCGGCGCCGCGGTCGGCTCCTCGCGCACGAGGAAATTAGCGAAGGCACCATCCAGCGCACGCAGCCAGCCGTGCCGGGTCCAGCGCTCGATCAGCGCCAGCGTGCTGACCGTGTCGCTCAGGCCGTTCATGCTGCCTCCTTCGCAGAACTGCGGGTGAAGAGTCGATCGAGGGCTTCGATCAACGCGCGCGGAGGACGGTCGGCGTGCAGGCCGCAACCGGGCGCCTGGCTGCCCCGCAGGTAGAGGTAGATGGCGCCGCCGATGTGCTGGTCGTAGTCGTACCCGGGCAACCGCAGCCGCAGCAGGCGATGCAATGCCAACAGGTAGAGCACGTACTGCAGATCGTAGCGATGGCTCAGGACGTCCTTCGCCATCGCCTCGACTGAATAGGCGGCATCGTCCTGGCCGAGGCGATTCGACTTGTAGTCGAGCACGTAATAGAGCCCCTCGTGCTCAACGATCAGGTCGATGAAGCCCTTGAGCATGCCGTTGAGCTGCCCCCTCTTCAGTGCTGGCCGATCGGCACCGACCTGAATGTGGCGACAGACCAGATCATCGAGTTGGCGCAGATCAACCTCGTCCACCGCCACCCAGAATTCCATCTCGGCGACGACGCGATCGGCGCTGGTCTGGGCCAGCGTGAATGGCGGCTGGTTCGTCAACGGCATTTGCAGGAAATGCTGCGCCCACTTCGCCAGCGGTTCGATCCAGCGCTCCCAGCCGCGGACCGCGCAGCGCCGGGCGATGGTTTCGCGCAGCCAAACGGGATCGACAGCGACTTGGCCGAAGCCCTGGTCGGCCATCCGTTCGAGGAGGCTGTGAAAGAAGAGGCCGGCGGAGGCTCCGCCCGGGAAGTCGTGCAGCAGGCCGACGGAGGGCCGGGCCGCTACCGCGACGAGCGGGGTCGCTGGAGTAACCGGCGGCGTAACGGACTCTGCCGCGGCCGCCTCGCGGTACTGGTCTTCCTCCGGTGTCTCGGCGCTGCCCAAGGCGACGGGTGTGGCTTCGGTGGATAGCGCCGAATAGCTGGCGATCCACCAGTGCTCCGGCACCGTGCGGATGGGTACGCGAGCGCTGCCCTCCCGGGCGAGCTGCGCAACACCCCGGAACCTATCGCTGTGGACGGAGGGCAAATCGACGACCGTGATTTCGGGATGACCATTGGCCAAGGTATCGACACCACTCTGCGCGTCCCCGCCGATCAGGTAGCCGAAAGCGCTGCGCTCGAGTTCATTGACCGGCGCCACGCCGAGCCACGTGGCATAGCGGGCGCGCGTCACCGCGACGTAGAACTTGCGCAGATCCTCGCCGAGTCGCTCGCGATCGGCACGACTCACGACAGTGTCATCATTCACCAGCTCGACGTGCAACGCGCCCGTGCCGTCGTGCCACTTGAGCGCATGGTCCTCGGCCTTGATTGCCCGGAACGCGCAGGCGAACGGCAGGAATACCAGCGGGTATTCGAGCCCCTTGGACTTGTGGATGGTGATGACCTGGACCAGGTCCGCATCGCTTTCCAGGCGGATCTGGCTGCCCTCCCCGCCTTCGTTCTCGTCGTTGCGTTGTTCAGCGAGGTAACGAATCAGCGCGTGTTCGCCGTCGAGCAGCGTGCTCACCTGCTGCAGCAGTTCGGCCAGATGCAGCACATCGGTCAGGCTGCGCTCGCCCGAGCCGCCCTGTGCAAGCAGGCGGGTCGGGACCGCGAAGTCATGGAGCAGGCGCCGCAGCATCGGCAGCACCCCTTGTCGCCGCCAGCACTCGCGGTAGCCGCGAAACTGCAGCACGGCGTCGTCCCACGCGATCTCCTCGTGGTTGAGCCGGTCCAGCGCCGCCCAGCCAAGCCCAAGTGTGGTGGTCGCCATCGCCGCGCGCAGCGCGCGACCGTCGTCGGGTTCCGCACAGGCAGTGAGCCACAGCTGCAGGTCGAAGGCCTCCGGCCGCTGGAACACGGAATCCCGGTCGGACAGGTACACGCTGCGCACGTTCCGGTCGGCCAGGGCCCGGCGGATCAGGTTCGCCTCGGTCCCGGTATTCACCAGCACCGCCATGTCGGCGGGGCGCAGCGCGCGCATTGTGTCTTCGCCCGCAAAGCCGGCCTGATTATCGTGACCGAGGTTCAGCAGCCGCACCATCTCACTGGCGCAGATGTCGGCCATCACGTCGCGGTAGGCGGTCTTGCTCATCGGTTCGCCATTCTCCGGCATCGGCAGGCGCCAAACAGTCATGGCCGCCACAGCCGCACCCTCGGCGGTCAGCGCATCCTGGCGTCCGTTCGCGGTCGCCGCGACGAAGTGCACCGGGTCGTCGCCGTCGCGACGAAACTGGAACGCGCCCTCCCCCGCCCGGCACTCCGCCATTTCGAAGCAGCGATTGCTCGCCGCGACCTGCGCGTGGGTCGAGCGGAAATTGCAGCTCAAGGTGTACTGCCGTCCCGGGGTCTTCTTGCGCGCCTCCAGATAGGTGTAGATGTCGGCCCCGCGAAAGGCGTAGATCGCCTGCTTCGGATCGCCGATGAGCACGATCGCCGTACCCTGGTCGTTGTCCTCGACCTGGTAGACAGCGTTGAAGATCCGGTACTGGATGGCATCGGTATCCTGGAACTCGTCGATCATCGCGACCGGAAACTGAGTCCGGATCGTCGCCGCCAATCGAGCGCCGTTCGGCCCCGCCAGCGCCGCGTCGAGCCGCGTGAGGAGCTCGTTGAAACCCATCTGGGCAAGGCGTTCCTGCGCCGCGGCAAAGCGCTTCACCACCTCGTGCGCGGCGTGGCAGAGGATGTCGTTGCGGGCGGTCGGCAGTGCAGCCAGCTGTGGACGCAAGGCGGCAAGGGCCGCGAAAGCGGGATGCGCGGGCGGCGTGCCGACCGTCCAGATCTCGGCGATGCCCTCGGGCGAAAGGCGCCACCAGGCGGCATCCGTCAGGACCAGCGGAGCGAACCCCGGATCTTCGGCCCAGGCCTTGATAGCGTCCAACCAATTGCCGCGGTTCCGGCTGTTGAGCTTCTGGCCGCTGAACAGCTTCTTGCTCTGGGAATCATCGAAGAGCTGGCGAAGTTCGTTGCACCACTGCAGCCAGGGCGCCTTCAGCGGATTGAGTTGACGCAGCGTCTCTCGCTTCGCCGCGGCAATGGCCACCACCGGGGCTGCCGCCGGCGCCAACAGCTTCGCATGCGGCAGCAGACGCTCGATTTCGTCCAGCAACGCAGCCGGCGACTTCCACCACTCCCACACTTCCTTGGCTGCTTCCGCGTCCAGCGGGTACATGAAGGCACGCCAGTAATCGCGGGCGACTTCCCTGAGCAACTCCTTCTGGTCGGGCTCGAGCCGCTGCGTGAACAGCGCGTCGCTGTCGAAGGCATGCTCGCGCAGCATGCGGTTGCACCAGCCGTGGATGGTGGACACGGCCGCCTCGTCCATCCACTCGGCGGCGAGCTGCAGTTTGCGCGCGCAAGCCGGCCAGGCGTCGGATGGGTATTGCGCGCGGAGGTCGCGCAGGAAGTCGTCAACCGCGCTCAGGCTCACGCCGCCACTGAAGTAGCGGGCGGCCTCGGCCAGCCGGGCGCGGATGCGGTCGCGCAACTCCTTGGTCGCAGCGTCGGTGAAGGTGACGACCAGGATCTCCGGCGGCGTCAGCGATCGGGGGAACGCCGCATCGCCGCCGTGACCGAGGACCAGCCGCAAGTAGAGCGCGGCGATGGTCCAGGTCTTGCCGGTGCCGGCGCTGGCCTCGATCAGGCGGCTGCCGCGCAGGGGAAACTCGAGCGGGTCGAGCGATGTCGCGGTCATGCCGTGACTCCTTCGAGTGGGTCGTTTTCCTTCCCCTTGCCCTTGGTCGCAATGAACAGCGCACCGAGCAGGTCCGTCGCCAGGGCTTCGAATTCGCCGCCCGCGGTCAGCGTCTCGTAGTCGGGCCAGGTGCGCTGCAGATAGCGGCTCGATCCGACTTCACCGTCAGTGTTGTAGCCGCCCTCGTAGGTGCTCCGACCCTTGTCCGGATCCTCCAGCCACGCGAACGCCGTCTTCACCGCCAGCGGCAACGGACGGCACATCCCCTTGTTCCAGGCAGCGAGCAGCGTTTCGATCTTCGCGCGGGCGACATCGGAATTCAGCGGCTCGAGCTGGACGTCGCCAGCCTTGCTGACGACCAGCGTCGTCATCGGTTCGCCCCCAAGATGGCCCGCGAGATGCGCGACCCAGTGTTTGATCAGGTGGTGGCGCTGGCATTTCCTGTTCTTGAACGCGTCGCTGGTCAGGAGCACCACCCGGCCACGCCTGCCACTCGCATCGCAACGCAGGTCGCGCAGCCAGTCGACGATCTCCAACCCGGCGACGGCGCTGTGGTAGCGCACCTCCTCATCGTGCAGGTTCGGCGTCGGCCACGCGGCCAGACCCTCGAGGTAGCGATCGAACATGTTCGCCATCGGCTTTTCGAGCTCGGCGGCCATGAATCCACCAAACGAACCCGCGGCGAGCTGCCCTCGTCGCGCCAGGCCCTTGAGGCCCGCGGCCAGCGTGTCTTCCCGCGAGCCGCCGGCGGCGAGCGCCTCAGCCTGGTCGGCGATCAGTTCGTTCCACAGCGCCCACTTCTGCAGACCGTCCAGCGCAAACGGCTCCTGGTCGTCCCCGGCCGGATCGTCGATGTCGAACGAGACCTTCAATCGGCTCCGAAAGAAGGCTTTCACCGGATCCTTCAGAAAGTTGCCGAGATCGGCAAGGTTCAACGACTCGGTGCGTGCCATCGGCTCAAGTTTGGCCGGCATGAGTGGGACGGCTCCCACGGAAACGCGGTCGGGGCTGCGCCATTCCCGGGCGTAGGTGAAGAGCGCCGAGCCCTCCGGAGTCGGCGGAAAGTAGGCCGGACTGAACGGCTGCAGCCGATGGGCGACGGTCAGCATGTCGAGCAGCGCGCCGACTTCGCTCTCGTGCCCGGCAAGGCGCCAGCCCGCGGCCAGATGATCACGCAGCTGCCCGACCAGCACCGACGGCGGCCGCACCGTGTTGTCGGTGATCGACCGCCCGACCCACGAGATCAGCAGGCGCTCGCGCGCCGACAGCAGCGCTTCGAGGAACAGGTAGCGATCGTCCTCGCGCCGGGACCGATCGCCCGGGCGGTAGTCGTGACCCATCAGGTCGAAGTCCATCGGCACCCGCGTGCGCGGGTAATCGCCGTCGTTCAAGCCCAGGAGACAAACCTGGCGGAACGGGATGGCGCGCATCGGCATGAGCGTGGCGAAGGTCACCGCACCGGCGAAGAAGCGCCGCGTCAGGCCGCCCTCCTCGAGCTGGGCAAGCCAGTGTTCGCCCATCACCGTCAGCGGCAGCGGGTCCTCCAGCCTCCCTTGGGTACACGCGTCCAGCCAGCGGGTGAGCGCCTGGTCGAGCCGCTGCAGGGTATAGGCATCGGCCTCCTCTTCCGCGAGGAAGAAGTCCGCCAGCAGCGATCGCAGCCGGGCACACCACTCGGTCGGCGTGGCCTCCGTGCGGAACAGCGCCCAGGCGGCGTCCAGGCGATCGAGCAATTGCACCAGCGGCCCGAGCGCGGCCGCATCGAGACCGCCGATCTCGTCGAACGGCTCGATGTCGTGCCAGGCGCCACCGGTGGCGCCGGTCGCATAGCCGAGCAGCATGCGCTTCAAGCCGAATTGCCAGCTGTTGGCCTCGGGCGCGTCGGGCAGGTCGAGACTTTTGCGATGCCGGGCGTGCAGGCCCCAGCGCACCTGCGCGCCGCGGATCCAGCGCTGCAGCAGAGGCAGGTCGTGGTCCGCGATCGCGAACCGGGCACGCAGTGCGGGCACCTCGATCAGGTCGAGGACATCGCTCGCCGCCAGGCGCGAGTTGGGCAGCTCGAGCAGCTTGGCCAGCGCATTCACCAGCGGGTCGTGGTGACGCTGGCCCTGGTCGGCAATGCTGAACGGGATGAAGCGCCGATCTTCGCGGTCGATGAGACCAAAGACAGCCTCGATATGCGGCGTGTAGGCCTCGATGTCCGGGACCATGACCACCACCTCGCGAGGGCGCAGCGTCGGATCGGCGTTGAACGCCGCCAGCAAATGGTCGTGGAGGATCTCCACTTCCCGTTGCGGGCTGTGAGCGATATGGAACCGGATCGAGAGGTCGTCTGGCGCGACCGCAGGCCAGTGCGCCTTCGATTCCGCGAGCGGGCGCAGATCGCGGATGTCGTCCTGCAACTGGTTGAGCAGGCAGTCCGTGCCGGGGCTGGCAAAGAGATCGATGCGCTGCTGGATCTCGGCAAAGTGCTGCCTGTAGCTCGCGCGTTCCGCCGCGCTGTCGTGCTCGTCGAGGAGGCCGATGAAGTCGCGCCCCTGCTTGCCCCAGGCGGCGAGCAGCGGATGCGCGTGCAGGTGCAGGTTCTCCGCAGCGATCACGGCCGGCCCCTGAGCGCGGCGTTGTTGCCGGAACTCGGTGGCACGCAGCAACTCCCGGTCGGGGACGATGTCCGCCCAGTAGTGCTCGCAGGGGTTGTGCACGCACATCAGGACCTGGCTCCAGCGCGCCACGGCCGCGAGAACTTCGAGTGATTGCCGCGGTAAGGCCGAGATGCCAAAGACCATAAGCCGTCGCGGCAGTCCGGCCGGACTTTCGGTGCCGGGGCGACCTTCAGCGTCATCCGCGATCTTCCGCAGGAACGCGGCATGGACCGCCGCCCGCCCGTTGCGGGAGATCCCTGCACCGCCATCGCTCGCCACATCGACGAGCAGCGCCTGCCACAGGCTGGCCTGCCAGCGCTGCTCTACCGGCAGTGGACGCCGCGCGCCCTTGGCATCGATCAGCACGTCGTCGCCCGCCTGCCAAGCCTCCAGCCAGTCGGCACGATAGACCTGATACTGGTCGAACAGGTCAGCCAACCGCTCCGCCAACTGGGAACGCTTGCGCCGGTCAGCATCGCTTTCGAGGAACCGCGCGAGCGGGGCGTACTCCGGATTTTTGAGAAGCACCGGCAATAGCCGCATCAGCCGCCATGTCAGCAGCGACTTGTCGAATGCTGAGGTTTCCGGTACCTCACCACGCCCAAGCACGGCGCGATAGATGCGCCACAGGAACGTCGACGGCAGGACAAATTCGATCGCCGCCGCGATGCCACAGCCGCCATCAAGCCCAGCGCCGGGATCAGCCGCCAGTCCAAGGCGCAGCCACTGCGCCACGCCATTGCTCTGCACGAGCACCGTCTCGCGCTCCAGCGGGGCGACCGGGTAGCGCCGCATCCAGGTGACCACCAGCTCGCGCAGTTGTTCAGGGTGATTGCCATGCACCAGCATCAGGCCGGTGGGCAGCTCAATCGTGGTCAAGACAGGCTCCTCAATGGATCAGAATGTAATGAGAACACAACTAAGCGACACATGTTGTCGCGCCGGGTTTCCCCGCTCAGCAGAAGCCAATCGCAGCCTTTGCCCCGCCCTTGATCCCACACTCGCCGGCCAGCGCACCAACCCAGTCAGCGACGGACCGACGTTCCCGAAACCGGTGTTGACGCGCCACAGCGGCGAAGTCACCCGGCGTGAGCTTGGTCAGCGCCGCAAGCGCCGGTGCCTGGCTGGCTGTCGGTGCCTCGAGTCCCTGCACCTCGCAGTGGCGCTGCAACAGCGCCCACGCCTGTTCCGTCCGCAGGAAGTCGGACTTGACCTTCAGGTCGAAGCGCCGGAGCGAAGCCTGGTCGAGCCCATCCATCAAATTGGTCGAGGCGACAAATATCCCGGGGAACGACTCCATGAGGGCGGCCAAGAACCGCTAGATCGGCAACGGAGCGCGTCACTTCTTGGTGTGTGGTACATCTCTTTTCTCACTTGTTGCCACTTTCTGCGGCTGAGTGTCCCACCAGTGTCCCACGGACTACCCGATCCGACTTGTTCAGGGGTTCGCCGAAGTTCCGGAGGAGCTTCACGATACCGAGCCGACCAGTCGCAATGTCTCAACAAGTCGTTCTCTGACTCAATTTGCCCTGTTCTCCCTTGCCGCCCTATAAATCGAGAGCAGATCGGGGGGGTCATCTGCGAGTGCCAAGCATCCTGGCTGAATATCAACGCGATTGGCACTCAGAACCCGTGGCCTGCACTCGAGTGTACTCACGCGATTCGGAAGCGTACCGGCAGAATATGGGAGCACAATCGACTTCAGATCAGAGGGTGGCGCTCGATCGGGTTGAATCCACCTTGGTTCAGCTCTCTTGAGCAGATCCTGTACGTGGATGTTGCCTCCGCTGAGTTCCTGAACAAGAAGGCGATACGAGTTCTCGTCAATCGCCAGTCGATCCCCAGCCAAGACGCTATGCCTCTTCGCCAACGCGCTTGCGAGTCGGCACACCACAAACCCGGCGAGCGCCCCAAAGCCAAAAGCGGATGAAGCGGAAAATAAGGCTCCAATTGTTCCGCTGCGTGCCGCATTCATCGCAGCGGCACTCAAGCTCTCCCCCGCCAGACCGTAGGCGACACCAAAGCCAAGCAATGCGGATGCGCCACCCGCACCGAGGAAGTCCAGGGGGTCGACGTAAACAGAAAACGTCTGCCATGTCGAAACCAACCCAGCCAAGACATTCTGCAATCCGCCAGCAAGCAACAGAGGGTTCTGTGTGGTTATTGCCAGACCAAGCTGTGCGCTGCCCATCCCGAACGTCTGGCACGCTGTGCCAAAATCCATCGACAGCGCCCCATGCATGGCTTGAACGAGTGTCGATGACCCGTCGGCAAAGGCAAATATGCCCACCCCGGAGTCGAACAGGCTGAGTTGTAGCCAACCACTCGAGATCCCAGCCCGCTCCAGTAGGTGCCCAAGTCCAGAGTGAGAAAAGCCGGGGATTGGAATCCCCGCCTTGGTGGGAAAGTCGGTAAAGATGACATGTCCAGCGTGCCTCAACCCCTCAAACGGTCCGTGCGAGTTGAACGTTGCGGGAATGTCCCGCAGCAAATCGTGCCCAGCTCTGTACCTGTGACCGAGACCGGCTGCGCTGTCGGCAATCTTGTTGGTTGCGAGGTGCGGAAACATCCCGTCCACGAAATTGCGCAACTCCGCTGCTGGAATGTGGAGATAGGCCACCTGCGCCGGAACCACGAGGAGCTGACCGGTTAGCAAAGCGCCATCAGTACCTCCGGTCTGAGCAAGACCGTAGGCGACGTCGCCAAGATCGCCAATGTCCTTATGTCTTGGATTCACTGTTCAGCACTTGGACTAGCGTGTGTTCATGCTGAGCCCAGATCGCATCGACTGCGCGATTGCTCGAATTCTTCAGTACGCGCACGAAGCGCTCTGTGTCTGTATGCTTGTTGCTCGTTGTGGCGAAGTACGCGGCGATTGCAGCGATGGTGACCCCAGCGATCACCCATCCAATCGGCCCCGCCATCGATGTGCCGACGAAAAATGCAGAGACACTCGCAACTATCCCTGCTCCCCATCCCAGCGCACCTCCCACGCCGGCGATCACCATTCCGATGCCCGCTGCACCACCGCCCACACCGACGGCTGTCTTGAGAAGTCTCTCGCGCTCCTCCGAAGATGGCGCCAGAAGCGCCTCGCTGAGGCCGCAAGCCGCCTCGACCTGGGGAGGCGCAATACCGAGAGCGCTCTTGAACACGTTACGCACTGATCCGGTCAGGATCTGCCCGTCAACATAGGTTAGGAAGCGATCGGCATCGGTCTTCCCTCGCATGATTTCGGCGAACTTGACATCGATCGTGCTCTCCAGTGCACCTTTGAATCGTCCACAGTTTTGCTCGGAGCCGGACTTCGGGAGAGGCTTCGTAGTGCCGAAACCGCCGGCCATGTCATTTACGGAGTCCGCATCCTTCTGCTCCTTCGACTTCATAAGCTCCTTGCCCTGCTCAGCGGCGACTTCAACTGAGGCAACCACTTTGTCCCGCAGCTTGAAGAACGCGGCTTGGAGGTCTCCAACGCCGAACTTGCCATCACCACCGACACTTCCGAACGGCATCGCTACCGGTGCGACAATCGGCGCCCCACAGCCGATGCAAGCTGGCGCCTTGTCAGAAACATCTCGACCGCACTCGTTGCACTTGATCATGGCCACCAGTTCACCCCCTTCGCGATTCACCCGTTAGCAAGACGACTTGACCCCTGACTTCACGAGCAGCCACCGCTGTGCCAAACCTCCGGCAAGCCCGACAATCGCGACATCGCGACTCGCAAGGCCATGCTCAACCCCTTGAACCATCCCGCATACGTCCTCCGAGATTCGCAAGAGTTGCAGCCACGCCACAACCAACATCGATGGATAGAACATGGTATATCCCTTTCCTCAAGGCCGCCACGCTTCCATGATCGGATTTGAGCGGCGCGATGACCGATCATGTCGTTTCTCTTCAGAGGCGACCTCGTCTGTCGCGGCGCTGAGGTAGGGCCGGACCTGGGAGGGGTGTCGTGACTGGTGGAGCTTTGACCATCGATTGCCGACTGATGTGTCAGCCAAGAGTCGATCCAATATCGAAAGGTATCCGTTGCGCGGCCACTGCCCCAAGAAGTGGTCGCGGAAATTTGAACGATGCGATAAGTGGAAACTCTGGGTATAACGTTGGACCGAGAGCGGTCTGGCACAGGAGAGTTTCTGATGGTGAAGAAGAAGGCATCGGCGCGCCGTACGCGCCGCACGCACAGCGCGGCGTTCAAAGCCCGGGGGGCGTTGGCCGCGTTGCGCGAAGACAAGACCCTGGCCGAGCTGTGCGAACAGTTCGAGCTGCATCCCAACCAGATCACCGAATGGAAGCGGCAGTTGCTGGAGCGCGCCGCCGAGGTGTTTGACGCCGGCGCGCGGCCGGAGGCGGTGAACTTGGCGCCGCTGCACGCCAAGATCGGGCAACTCGCGCTGGGGAATGATTTTTTAGAAAGCGCGCTCAACAAGGCGGGATTGCTGAGCGCAAAGCGATGATCGACCGTGACCACGTACTCAGCATCACGCGCCAGGCCCAGTTGCTGAACATCAGTCGGGGGACGGTGTACTACCTGCCCCAGCCGAAGACGTCGAGGTCTGGGGCACGCGATCCTAGCGACTACGAGAAAGCGGTCGCGTAATCGACATTGTGCATGCAATCTGGAGCGGAGAGCAGTTGGTGATCGGCGGGGTCTGGCGCAAGGTTATGGCGGCGCACCTGAAACCGTGCACGAGCCAGGCGCCTTGGCGCGATTTGCAGCATCCCTGGCGCGCCGAACTAGTTCTCGCCGAGACGCTCAACCACGAGCGCCCAAGACTGATGACGACGGTGGCTGCCTTCGACGGCTACGTCGAAGCACTGGGCAAGGCGTCCAGCACCTGCCTTGGTGAGGTTCGACGGCATCCGTTACTCGGCCCCGTGCGAACTGGTCGGGCAGTTGGTCAGCGTGCGGACCTACCCGGAGCGGATCGAGATCCCGCCCATGACCGGGTAGTGGCGAGTCACGAGCGGTCCTTCGAGCACAACCAGACGTGCTACGAGTGGCAGCATTGCCTTCCGCTGATCGAACGCAAGCCCCGCGCCCTGCGCGACGGCTCACCGTTTGCCGACTTGCCGGAATCGCTGCTGCGTCTGCGCGGGTTGCTGTTGCCGCGCCATGGCCAAGGTGCTGACGGTGGGGTCCAAGGCTGGATTGGAGGCCGTGCTCATAGTGGTCAGCCTCCCGTCCATCAGAGCCGGGGGCCATGGGCTCGTGTTTGCATCCTTCGCCACATCGATCGGTTCGCTAACCCCCGGCGCATAGGTCAACCGCACCAGACACTCCTCCGCCCCATCGCTGACAGCCCGCAATGCCATCTCCCTCGCCAATCTCGCCCCGACCCGATCGATGTGCGTCGGGTCCTTCCCGTACAGCGCTCCACCCCCAATGGGAATCCGCGGCCCGTAGTAATCCATCACCAGCTTGCGCCCGGTCTGGCCGTTGTCGCCATCGCTGCCGCCGTTGAGCGGCGGCCCGTTGGGGTTGAGCATCAGTTCGACCTCCTCCCAAGGCGCACACCAGCGCCGATCCGCCAGCCGAATCCGCCGATACGCATCCTCCAGCGTCCCCGCGATGGCCGTGCACAGGTCGAGGAACGACGTTTCCGGTCGCTGCTGCAGCGTGACCAGAACGTGCTCCAGCAGCCAGCGGTTGCCCTCCTCGCGCACCCGCACGATCAGCTTCCCGTCCGGCCCCTGTCCCTTGAGCCGACCGGACCGACACGACACGAACAGTGCATCGCGGAACTCCCGCGCCAGCCAGTGCTCGATGGGCAGCCAGTCGACCTTGGCGTCGTAGCCCGCCCAGCCGATGCAGATGGCCTGATCGTTGACCTTGGCGGTCCACTGCGTGGGGTCGCCGATCACCCGGCAGACGGTGTCGGTCACCCGGTACTGGCGGGCGTCGATGTGATTGCCAGCGGTGTAGCCGATGCCAATGCCGGTGGCGACGACGATGTCGGCGAAGTCCACCGGGATCGGCCGCCGGGTGCACACGCCGCCGGTCAGGAATACCTGATCGGACCAGACCGACATCTCGACCTGGCCGTAGCCGTCGGCGTCGACCTTCAGCACCTCGCCGATGATGGCGTCGGCGGCGGCGTCGCAGAACTTGTCGGGATGTCCGGGCAGCACGAATTCGGAGACGCGGATCATGCGGGCACCTTGTCGAGTTGGGTGTAGGGGATGCCGGCGCGCTTCAGTTGCGCCGGGTTGCCGTCGCGGGTGACGAGCGCGGTGAGGCGCGTGCCGGCAAGAGCGAGGCGCACCGCCTAGCGCTCGACCGCCTCGATGTAGCCGTCGGTCAGCACGATCGCCGCCGCCGGCCGGGTGCGGGCGACGTGTTCCAGCACGCAGCCCATCGATGTGCCGCCGGTGGTCTGTGCCTTCAACTGGCCGCGCTCGATCACCGCCGGCGCGACCACGTCGGAGAACGCCCAGAACGGCCGGCGAATCCACTTCGAGACACGGGCGAGCAGCGCGATCACCAGCGGCATCTCGGCGTTCATCGAGCCGGACACGTCGAGATAGACGTGGGCGCTGCCCTCCCGCTTGGGCGAGAAACCCTCCCACAGCGCCTCGGGCAGGAACGGCGACCACTGCGCGCGCAGGAACGCCCGCCGATCGCGCGGGGAAAGCACCGGGATGCGGTAGGCGTGCGGCTGGTCGCGCTGCGCCCGCGAGCGCGGGTCCGGCAGCAGGTGCTCGCGCAGCACCGCCAGCGTGCGTCGCTGCCAGCGCTCCAGCGGCTCGTTGCGGGACGACACGATGGCCTCGTACGCATTGGCACCGACGCCGCGGCGCTTCGGCGAGCGCCAGATGCCGCTGCCGTTCATCTCGCGCAGCACTTGGTCGAGTGCCTCCGCCAGCGCGTCCGGCAGGCGGGCGGACGGGTCGTCGTGATTGCCGAGCATCCGATTGAAGTCGGCATCGCCTGCTCGCAACGTGAACGGCCCCGTGTCGCGGCATGCGACGCCGGGACCGGCCGCCGGCTTCACGGCCCCGAGTTCCTCGGCCAGCGCCTCGATGTCGTCGGCGAGCAGCGTTCCCGCGTACAGCCCCCGCCAGGCGCACACCCATGCCGGCCACTTGGCGCACGGGCCGAATCCCTCCAGATAGTGCCGCGACTCGCGCTCGTCCATCGGCCGCAGCAGCTTGGCCAACCCGGGCGCGTCGGCGTAGTAGCGGCTCATCATCGCCGAGTACGCGCTGCCGTGCTCGCGGTGGATGATGGCGTTGATCACGGCGTCGAGCGCCAGGTGGCGGGCGCGGGTGAAGGGCTTGCGCTCCTCGGTGTGGCGCAGCAGGACGTGCAGGAACTCGTGGCAGAGCAGCGCCTTGACCTCGGCGTCGTCGCGGCAATGGGCGGCGACGAAATCGAGGTTGACCAGAAGCCGCGGGCGCTCCTCGCAGGTCACCGCCAGCGTGGGCACGTCGGCGGTGAATTCGACGCCGAGGATGCGCAGCACGGCGCGGATGGCGAACGGGTTCTCGTCGATCAGCTCGGCGAGGATGGTGCGGAAGCGGATGGCGTTCATGCGTAGAACCCCGTCGGATCGAAGAGTTCGAGCCGCCGCAGCAGCGCCGCCTGCGTCCACAGCACCGGCCGGGCCGGGTCGTAGAGTTGCGCGGTGCACAGTCCCAGCATCAGCGCGTGCCAGAGCACGTCGCGCGCGGCGCCGCTGACGAGGTCGACCACGCCGCTGTGCAGGCGGTGCGGGCGGGCGACGAGGCGCTGGCCGGGGATGTCGAACTCGCCGATCAGATCCTCGGGGGAGCCGAAGCCCTGATCGTTGAGTACCTGGGTGACCAGCTCGACCGGATCGCCCGCCGGAAAGTCGATCCCGAGGCGGACGATGCGCGGGCAGCGGACAAGGCGCTCGTCGTTGCCCAGCAGCGTCGAGTGGATCACCTCGCGGCGGGTGCGGCTCATCGGGCCGCCGGTGTTGGCGTAGCGGTCAATGCCGCGGGCGAGGTCGGGCAGCATCATGCCAGCCGCCGCGCTCGCAGCACCTCGATGCAAGCCTCGATGTCGCGCTCCAGTTCGGCCGGCTTGGCCGGCTGCAGCCTCGACACCATGCACCACGAGAAGAACTGCTGCGCCCGCTCGGCGCGCGTGCCCTGCAACCCGGCGAGCACCTTGGCGATGCGCGCGACTTCGGGATGGCTGGTGTTCGTCTCGTTGAAGCGCTCGCTCCAGGTGACCTCGCCGTCGACCGACAGGATCGGTGCCGCCACCTTGGCGAGGTCGTTGATCCCTTCCGCGCCGATCGGCAGGCGGCCCAGCGCCGCCGCCGGGTAGACGGCGAAGGCGAAGGCCCCGGCGCGTTCCTTCGACTCGGCCGCCAGGCACTGCGCGATCGCCTGCGAGCCGGCGTCCGCGGTCTTGGCATTGTCGAGCAGCAGCGCCAGCTTGCGGTCGAGCCGCGTCTCGGTCAGGAACGCATGAACCCATGCGTCGGAGGCATTCGCGGCGCTGTCCCACGCGGCACGGTGCGCGGCGGCGATCGCCTCGGCCGCCGGCTGCTCGCCCCAGCAGGCGTGCGGCAGGCTGCAGGTGAGCACGCTGCGGAAGAGCCGCTCCCTGGTCTTGCCGGTGACGATGGTGGCGGCGAGAAGGCTGCGCGCGATCAGGCGCGCCCGCCGCGGCGAGATGCGGATGCCGCCGGCGTTGAGCGCTGTCGTGACCGCGACGGCGTAGGCGACGACCAACGGCGGCAACGCCTGCAGGCTCTGCTCGAAGATCGCGCGCCAGCCATCGACCTCCTTGCGCAGCGCGCCGCCGTCGCTGGCGATGCGGCCTTCTCCGCTGGGATCGGCCACACCCCGGCGCTCGTCCTCGCTCAGGTCCGCCCAATCGGCCGCGGTGACGAACAGCGCAAAGCGGTCCGCCAGCGCAGGATCGAGCGGCTCCGACCCGGCGTAGTCCTGCACGCTCGACTGATCCGAAGAGCACGGATTCATCGCCGCCCAGCGCCAGCGCAGGCAGGGCAGGGCAATGCCCTGCACCCGGCGCTCGTGCACCAGCGAGAACAGGCGATTCTGGTGCTCGGGCTTGCAGCGGCTGATTTCGTCGATCAGCACCGACTCCGCGCCCCAGACCGTGGCCGGCGTCTCGAGGAAGCGCACGCCGGAGCCGTCGGGGTCGGGATACGGGAAGCCGATCAGGTCGTCGAACGAAATCAGGCTGGCGTTGTAGTGCCGGTGCTCGAGGCCCAGCGTTTCGGACAGCGTGTTGAGCAGGTAGGTCTTGCCGGTGCCCGAAGGACCGATCAGCAGCAGCGGATCTTCGGTGACGAGCGCAGCCAGAATGACGGGTTCGACGGCGTCGAAGCCAAAGACGCCGAGCCGCGCCAGGCGCGACGGTGCGGATGCTTTCACTATGCTTCTCCTCTTTAGCGGCGATTGCGCGAAGGCGCGGGGGCCGCAAGCCGGAAACAAATCCCCCGGCCCGTGACGTGGGCCAGCCGTGGTGCAGATTCAGTATGCTCGGGTGGTGGCTCACAGAGTGAGCCTGATTTCGAATCTTTGCCTGACTCCCCGAGTCTTCAGGAAATACGGCCCGATGTCGCCGGAAGGCCCGGTCCCGCAAACTTCGCGGATGTCGTGCCTCCCCCGTCGGTCGCTCATTGCGCCGGGAACGCCCGGAGCGCGTGCTCAACGGCCCCAAGAGGCGGCTCATTCAGCCAATCGGTGACCAAACCCATCCTCGACGCCATGCATCGCCGCACGGAATCCGCGCACGTCGACCAGCGCGTTGTGACGCGGGCCGTGCGTTGCGGCCCAGGCATCGAGCTGGCGCTCGAAGGACTCTTCGATCGCGGAATCCTTCCAGGTCAAGCGGCGACCGTGGACTCCGTGCTGGTTAGGCAGGTCGTCGAACAGCCCCGACAGCAGCCGCCAGTCGGCGCGAAGGTCGTAGATTACCGTCACCGGCTCGCCCAGGCTTGCCAGCCAGCCAGGAAGCACCTCTCGCAGCTGGGCGCGGGACATCGATACGTCCCGGCTTCGGAGAAGGTGCGGCAGCACGTTGTTGACCACAAAGTCGTTGCAATCTTCGAGGGTCCAGTTGTCGGTGACCTCGGCGTAGAACTCGCGGCCGTCGTCGGCCACCAGTGCGATGGAGATCAGGGCTGGCCGGTCCATGCTCGAGAATTCGGTGTCGAGATAGCAACGCATCCGGCGTTTTCGTCAATTTGCGGCCTATTGTGCCCTCGACACCCTGGCGATGGTGAAGCTGTGGCAGTTCCTCTCCAGCCGAAAGGGCATAAAGGTGTAGTCTGAATGACCGTGGTTGCCGCTCGATGAGGGAAGCATGGCGCGAGTGAACGACACGCCATATCATGTTAAGCGAAAATCGGGTCGTCATCGTGGTTGACGCCCCCCCCGTTGGACGTCTGACGCTTTAGCTGCATTTGTTGATCGCCCGCAAGTGGTCGGTAAATCGGCGACGCGCGCAACAAAAAACCCGCTCAGCTCGGCCAAAGCGGGTTGCGCACCCCCTTTAGCTGATTTGCTTCGGCGCCCGCAAGCAGGGACGTAAATCGGCGCCGCTTCAATCGTACGCCCCCTTTGCCACGTCGGTCACCCCCCTCTCAGCCACGCTCCGGTGCCCGCCGGATTCCGAGGTCCGGGAATCGGATCGACGCGTTGTGCTCGCTCCCGGTGGAGTACTCGAGCCGGTTGGGGTGCTGCGCTCCGTGGACGCTCGCCAGGGTATTGACGGCCAGCACGGCGAGTTCCTCCAGCGGCGCGGGATTGGCGAGGTCGAGGAAGTAGTTCGGCGACCCGTCCGGCAAGAATCCGAACTCGTCCGGCAGGTTGGTCGGCGCATCCCAGCGCCTGACCGCGAAGGGATTCCCTTCCATTCAGGCTCCTTCGGCACCTCGGTCCAGATGCCGTTCTGACCCGTCCCTCCTATGGACAGCGTTCAAACTCGCGCTGAACTGTCGATCGATTCTCATGAAGGAAAGAGAAAACATTCTCGAGCGGAGGTGGCCGTCGAGTACCTGATGTAGAAATCCGGGATCTGGGCTAGTCTTTGCGTCTATGGAATGTCCATTCTGCAACTTTCCGGCGGGTCGCGTGATTGCCAAGAGTCCCCGAGCCATGGTCGTTCGCGACGCTTATCCCGTTGCGCCGGGCCATACGCTGATAATTCCCGCGCGCCACGTGGACTCCTTCTTTGCACTGGGTCCCGACGAACGGATGGAGCTTCTCGGACTGCTCGATCGAGCCAGGGAACAGCTGGACGCGGAATTTCGTCCCGACGCCTACAACATCGGCATCAATGACGGCACTGCCGCCGGCCAGACCATCCCTCACGTCCATATCCACCTCATCCCACGCTACCGGGGTGACTGCGCCGACCCGCGCGGCGGAATCCGCTGGATCGTGCCGGCCAAGGCCGACTACTGGACCCCGCGCGAGACTCCGTAGGACATTCGGGTGCGCGAAAAGCTGATCCGCGACCGGGTCCCGGCGCTTGCCCAAGCGCTGGGGCAGACCCTCGTCACCAGGACCGCGCTGGACCAGGAATTGGATCGTTTGCGCGGGCTCAAGCTGGTCGAGGAGACGCACGAGGTCATCGATGCGCTGGCCAACGGGCCGCGAGGGAGCCTGGTCGACGAACTGGCCGACCTGCAGACAGTGGTCGAAGAGGTGGCGCGGCGCAGAGGCATCGCGCTCGAAGAGATCGAGCAGCGGATAGAACAGAAGAGATCGGAACGCGGGGGATTCGAGTCCGGACTCGTGCTGCGCGAGCACGGCACGCCGTCGCCTCGGTTGCACGTTGGCGGCGCCGCTACGCTGATCGACGCGTTGCAGCGCGAGCTCCGGGCGTGCACGTCGGCACGCATCGCCATTGCCTTCATCATGCGCAGCGGTGTCGAGCTGCTGGAAGGGGCAATCCGGGCCGCACTCCTGCGCGGTGCCGAGATCCGGTTGCTGACGACGGACTACCTCGGCGTCACCGAGCCGGAGGCGCTGGATCGCCTTTGCGAGTGGCCTGGGCGCTTCGACGCGCGGATCTACAGCCATGAGCGTCGCAGTTTCCACCCCAAGGCCTACCTTTTCGAGCGCGCCGACGGGTCTGGCCGAGCGTTCATTGGTTCGGCGAATCTGTCTCGGATGGGCCTCCGCGAAGGCGTGGAGTGGACGTGGACGGTGCTCGACGTGGACTTCGGTCACCCGATGCACGAGATCCGAACCCGCTTTGATGAACTCTTCGGGTGCGAGGACGTCCAGCCGCTGAGCCCCGATTGGATCGGAGCCTATCGCGCCCGTCGGCAGGTTCGCCCGTTCGCGGAGACATGGTCACCTCCCGATGCCGTTCCCGCCATCCAACCACGGGAAGTGCAGGTGCTAGCGTTGCAGGAACTTGACCGACTGAGGTCGGACGGGCAGCACAAGGCCCTCGTGGTTGCGGCCACCGGCCTGGGCAAGACCTTCCTGGCGGCCTTCGACGCACGAGATGCGTCACGCGTACTCTTCATCGCGCATCGGGAGGAGTTGCTTCGCCAGGCAGCCGCGGCTTTTGGGCAGGTCTACCCGGAACGCACTCAAGGGTTCGTCATCGAAGGCCGCGCCGAGTACGACCGCGACCTGGTCTTCGCATCGGTGCAGACCCTGTCTCGACCTGAGCAGCTTGCGCGCGGAGAACTGCCGCGTTTCGACTACGTTGTCATCGACGAATTCCATCACGCCGCGGCGGATAGCTACCTTCGCGTATTGCGGGCACTCGTGCCGCGATTCCTCCTCGGGCTGACGGCCACACCATTCCGCGGCGACAATCGTGACCTGCTTGAACTTTGCGACGGCAATCTGGCGTACCAGGTCGGCCTCTTCGAGGCCATCGGTTTCGGCTGGCTGGTGCCATTCCATTACTTCGGGGTGGCCGATACCGTCGCCTATACCGACGATCTGCTCACGGCGCGACGCACCTATGATGCGGGCAAGCTCACGCTGCGCTTCAATACCGCCGAGCGCGCCGATCTGGTGATCGATCGCTTCCGCCGGCACAACTCCCGCGCGGCGCTCGGCTTTTGCGTCTCGATCGAGAACGCCGATTTCATGGCGGCGCGATTCGCATCTGCGGGCATCCCGGCTGCTGCCGTGCATTCGGCGAGCACTTCCATGGACCGCGTCGAGGCCGTTCGCAAGCTGGAGCAGGGACACCTCAGAGTGCTGTTCACCGTGGACATGTTCAACGAGGGCGTGGACATTCCTGCGATCGACCTCGTGCTCTTCGTTCGGCCGACCGAATCGATGACGATCTTCCTTCAGCAACTGGGCCGAGGTCTGCGACTGAGCGCCCGGAAGAGATTTCTCACCGTCCTCGACTTCATCGGCAATTACCGCAACGCGCACTTCAAGCTTCCGTTCCTCGCCGGCCAGGACCTCAGTCAGGACCTCGATCCGGGCAAGGCGCTGAGGCTGCTTGCGCGCTGGACCCGAGAGGGAATCGCGCCCCCGGGCATTCCGGAAGGTGTGGCGATCGAACTGGAGCCGGTCGCGCTGAACTCGTTGCGAGCGTCGCTACAGTCAGCGACGCCGCTGCGTCAGCTTGTCGTCTCGGATCTCACCGAAATGGCCGACCGGCTGAAACGTCCACCGACCCTGTACGAGTGGCAACAATTCGGCCGCTACTCCCTTCGAACGGCGATGGCCGCACTGGGCGTCGACCGCTGGCATCGGATCCTGGAGACGGCGGGCATGCTCGGGCCGCAAGCGCGGGCGCTGGAGCGGGCGGCCGGCGACTTCCTGCGAGAAGTGGAAACGACACGTATGACCAAGTCATTCAAGATGGTCGTGCTGCTCGCCATGTGCGAAGGCGGCGTCTTCGCGCGGTCGATCGCTATGGACGCACTGATCCGGTCGTTCCGTACGTATTTCGGCGAAGATCGTCATCGCAGCGATGTCCTCGGGACCGTCGTGGAGAACGTCGAAGCGGTCGGTGCGGCGATATGGCGGAGTTACCTGTTGGCCAACCCGATCAATGCGTGGACCGGCGGGAATGCGGGCGCGGATTCCCCGTTCTTCGCCTGGAACGGAACCGCGGGGGAATTCCGTTACATCGGCCCCAGCCCCGGCTACAGCCAGCCGGATCTGATCCAATTTTCCATTGCGGTTCGGGACCGGGCATTGGCTCAGTTGCACGCCTACTGGCGGCGACCGGGCCCGGGACGATTTGTCTATCCGGTGATTCCGACGGGAAGCATGGCTGGCGACGGAGCCGCGATCACCGGGCGCCCCGTCTGCATCATGTTCGGCAATCACCGGGAGAGTTTGCCCGACGGGTGGCATCTTGTCCTGATCAACGGCAAGCACCTCTACGGAAAATTCGCGACGGTGGCACTGAACGTGCTCAAGGATGTCGCCACGGACGATCGCACGGTGCCAAACGCCCTTACACGCGAACTCGAAGCGCTGTTCGGCGGTCGCCTGCCCCAACGGCCACGCGTTCGACTCATCAAGAAACCGGGCTCGCCTGTCTGGGAGATACTCGCGGCGTGACGGGCGGACTCGGGCGGATTGTTAAAATCCTGCTACATGGCGGCTGCACGACCGCCACAAAGCAAAAGGCCAACCCCGGAGGATTGGCCTGAGTGCTTGTTTCGTTTGGTTGCGGGGGCCCGCACACGAATCCATCTTCGGTAGGTGCGCTTGGCATAGCCGGGTTGGACCAGGAGGGATGCGCTCATCGAGCCGCAATCGGGGACATTTCATTGACCTTCACAGCCACCGCGCTGCACGCCTTGATGAGATCGGTAACGATGCGCTCGTCCACGTTCAGATCGCCCTCGTACTCACCTGGATTGCGGATTTCGTGGCACTTCGCCAACACGCGCCACACCTCCGGTCCCAGACCGAGCGTGTGCGGCAGCAGTTGGAACACGAGGTAGCGATTACCGCATCGGTAGCCATGCCAGCGCAGCGCGGCGAGGCACAACGCATGCGCCGCGTTATAGGCAAGATCAAAACGGCTTTCCACCGCAAGCCCGGGCGCCCCGGCGTCCCGGAGTCGGATGGTGCCGGACCGCAGGAGGCCGGCGAACTCCTTTGCGTCCGGAGGCTCGACCTTCAGCGGCTTGCTAGGCGCGCACCGGTGGCCTCGACCGCCGCGAAAACGTCGCCGTAGCTCAACGCATCGCTGACCACCATCAGATCGATGTCGCTGGTGGCGACGTCCTGCCGCTTGGCGACGGAGCCGAACACGAATGCTGCCCGAATCTGCGCGGCAAGCGGTTGCAGCGCTTGGCGCAACGGCTCGGCGAGCCCGACGGTCTTCTGCAGGATTCCGCACAGTTCCGTGAATAACGGCGAGTCCCGGTTCGCTTGGTAATGCCTTTGATTTCCCAACGGCCGCACGGTCGCCAACCCGCTGCGCGCCAAACGCGCCAATTCACGTTGCACCGCGCCCGAGCCGCCTCCAGCCAGGCTGATCAACTCGGTCGCGTAAAAGCTGCGTGCGGGTTGCCCGAATAGCAACCCGATCCAGGCGTGCCGCAAAGCAAGTGCCCCATCCGGCCAGGCACCGCCCAGCCAGCGAAGCGGTTTGGCGAGAAGTTCGAGGGTCAGATCAGCATGTTGGATGAACTTGTGGGCGAGATTGCCCTGGGGCGTCGGTGCTCCGGTCAGAGTCCGGCTTGAATCCCCCTCCACCTTCGTATAGAATTCGTCGTTCTTTGCAGGCGCGTAGCTCAGCTGGCACCACCTTGACATTGTTGGATCGTCAGACGGTAGGTAGCACTTTTCATAGGGAGATTGCCGCATTCAACCCGTTAAGAACCGGATAGACCGCGTAATTATAAATAATAATTCATAAAAAACGAGACAGAAGCTAGGGTAAGATCGCGAACACAACCCGACCTCCGGCGATCAAGCGTGCGGACCCGACCACGATCAAAGCAGGTGCCGCTCGCGGCGATCACCGCGCCCGAAATGGCGCCGGCATCCGACAACCAGCGGACGCTGGTCACGGGCATCACCCGGGACGCGGTTCGGGTTATCCTGACCCTACATCCCGTCTTCGCCGTACCCCACCCTGACGGCGAGGGATGGTCGGTGGTTGCCGGCGAGCGTGGCTTCCTGCTCGCGCGCGCCGTCCTCCGCGCGAACGAGCGAATCCCGATCATTCAAGTCGACAATGCGACGGCCGCGCTGATTGGGCCAGCCGACCGCCTCCTGTCGCCGGTACTTTATGATGACCTGCCGGCGACGCGTCATCGGCGATGGACCGACCTGCCCGCCGGTAAGCCGATGCCGTTCTTGCGAGCGAATCTGGAAGCCAAGGTCGTTGCCCGATTCCGGTCGCCGCCCGCGCGGACCGAGAAATCGCGCGTACCGGACAACCAAGATGGCGCGGTCGTAACCGGAGTGCCGGAGGCCAGAGCGCCAGGAGCGTGCCGAGGCGCCGGGAAGGCTCCGCCACATGCGGCTGCGCCAGCTGTTCAAGACGCAGCGCTGCCGGTCGCTACGAACCGCACATCCGATCCACCAGGCAGCGCATGACCATGGAATAGCGGATGGCGAATGAACCCCGCTACCTCGCCCAGCGGGACTACCTGCCAAGACTCCAATCGGCCATCGCGGAGGTGGCCGCCGGCAGTGCTGCAACCTTCGCGGGAATTCACGCGCGGGTAACGACCCTTCTGGCGATCCCTCCCTCGCTGACGCAGCTTCCGCTGGTCCTGCAATCGCTCGCCAGCGTTCTTCCCGTCGCATCGAGGTTCCATCCCCACCTCGCCAACGAGCTTGACCAAATCGACCAGTGGTGCGGCTTCATCAACTCAATTCCAGCGGAGCATACATTCTGGAAGATGGAATTGTTCCGGGGCAAGAAGGCACCGGCCGGAGTGCCGGGCGCGCACGCGACCGGCGCTCCGATGAAGCGCCGCCACAAGGGCATTGTCCTGACTCATCCACTGTGGGTTGCGTTGGGCTACACCTCGGAGACGCCGCTCAACACGCCGGCTGGTGACACGCGCCGGTGGGCGTTCTGCAATGTCCAAGCCAATATCCTCGCCGCATTTGTCCAGCGGGCGAGCCAAGGTGACGAGCCCCACTATCGGATCGGGGATGCGTGCTGGTTGCTTCGGCAGTTCGGGGGCGACTATGCAGGATCGAACGAGGACGCTACCCAAAGGAACGCGAGGCTCATGCGTCTGCGGTGCCTCGAACAATACGCGGACGCCGGCAGCGCCGACGACCTCTTCGCGGTGGCAAAGCAACAGCATGCCGAACCCTATCCAATCGGTCCCGGTGCCGGGGCCTTTGCCGAACTGCTCTCCGACACTTTTGCGCTCAAACACCCGCCGGTCATTCGCCACGTCGAGGCTGGAAAACGAGCACAGGGCAAGCGGCACCGTGGCCGAACTCGACTCAATGAGGAGATCTATCCGGGCTTTCGCAGCTACGAGCTGCTGAGCGACGGCTTCGGTCGCGACGAAGCCGACGGCGGTTTTTCGATCACGCTCAGCAGCAACGAACCTGAGTTCGCCACTGCCGAGACCCTAGATGCCGCCGGCATCGATCCGGCCGAGTATGCGAGGTCGGATACAACGTGGGTAGGCGTCGAGGGTTTCGCCGAGTTGCGGGGTACTCCAGACGCTCCCGTGGGCAAGACCTTGCCACCGCTGGCGTCAGTCTATGGCATGGCTCGTGCCCGCGCCCGAGCGCAACGGCTGTCCGCCCAGCGTTTCACTACCCGGCGCGGACGTGTCACAGCACCCGAATTCGCCAGAATCCTCAGCGTGCTCGATGCAGCCTACGTAGCCGTGTTGCAACGGCGGCAAGCGAACAGCACAGGTTCCGGCTTGACGCGGTCGGCAACTTCGGATCGATTGCTGCAGGAAACGTTGGTGCTTGCCGGCATCGTCATCGCAACCGGCACCAACCCCGCGGGGGCCATCGCAGTTCATCACTGGCCGGGCAACCCCGGCTCACTGCCGTCGAACTGGCAGCTTGCCTACAGCCTCGCCGAAGGGGGCATCTGGCGGCGTCCCTGTCTTGTTCCCGTACGCGGTCCGCAAGTACCGCTGCCCGGCCAAGCGGCTTCCAACATGCCGACGGTCCCCCTCTCCGATCTTTGGGGTGTGGGCAGCAAGCTCTGTTCGCTGGGACCGCAGGGCCAATGGTTCCAGCACTCCCTTGCCCAGCTGACCGCTGCTTTCAAGCGGAACATCTCGAAGCTGCTGGAGCACGCCGGCGTCACCAAGACATGGCGCTCCCTGGACGCGTTCGCCGACCTCCTTCCCGAATGGTTTTCCGGGATGGAGGAAGGAGACCAGCTCAGGGTCGCCTTCCTGTTCGCGCGGAACGATCCGATGGCCGCCGTCCACCTGTACTACACGGCGTTCGACCCGTTCATGCTCGATGCCTGGCATGTCAAGTCGGTAACAGATTTACAGAAGCGCCTTGCTGCCAATGGCTTCGTCGTGCGGGCGGATGAATTGGCGGATGGATTGTTTTCGAGTTCCCCGGCCGCGAGTATCGGACGCCGCCTCACTGGCGACGACCGCATCCTCGACCCCAAGTTCCTTCGCAAGACAACGACGACCCTGCGAGAACAGGCTCGGCGACCTGGCACCGACAGGATGGAGGATGTGGTAAGGCAGCACAATTACTTGACCGCCTACGTCGGGGCCGTTCTGGCCATCTGCACCGGGTTCAGGTCGGTCCGGACGCCGATTCCCGACCTCACCGCGATCGACCCGGAAACGGGATGCATGCCCCTGCAGGAGAAGGATTCTGACGGCAACGCGCACGGGCGCATCGTGTGCCTTCCTGACCGTCTGCGTGAGCAGATCGACACGTACCTCACACACTTGCGTCAGCTTTGGAGTTGGTTGCCAACCAAGACGAGCAAGACACTGGAAGTCGAGGCGACCAAGCAGCGCGACCGAAGCCGGTACGGGTCGGATACTTTCCATCTGGATCTTGGCTGCACCCTCTTCTTCCTCAAGATCGTCGAGGGAGAGGTGGTAGCGCAAGAATTCACGGGGGCTCTACTGAAGGCTTCGGTCGAAGAGGTCTGCCCGAAGTCCTGGCCGTTCGACAACTCGGGGCGGCATTTCCTCCGTTCTTGGCTCAGCCACAAAGAGTGTCCAGCAACGATCATCAATGCAGCGATGGGGCACTCGAACACCGGCGAGTTTCCGTGGGCACCGGAATCGGCAATGGACCCCTATCGGTACCGCGAAGTTCTGCTGCAGTACCTTGATCAGCTACTGAATGAACTGCACTTTGAGGTCGTGCGGTGATCACGACCACCACCCCCGTGTTGCCAACCGACATCTGGGCCGGATGGGGTCATCTGGATGGCCTCTCGGACATGTTTGGCGCGATGACCCAATACGACGAGGCATGGCTCGTGCCGCGTCTACTTTCCGACAAGGCCAGGGCGATCCTGGCCATGGTTGCAAAGACTGCTCCGGAGTTACTTCCGGTCCGCTTGAGGGGGGGCATCGTAGCCACCGAGACGTTCAGGGCATGGTTGCGGGAAATTGGAGGTCTCATCGAAAGCGCTGAAGAGCGGTTCTGGTACCAGCGCCGATTTCTCGAGGTGATCGATGCTGGTAACCGTACGGGCCGTTTCCAGATTCCGATTCGCCAGATTCCGCTGCCGCCGATTCCAGACCCGGCTTCTCCGTTCCAGCAAGTTCGGTTCGAGGCAATGGCCGAATTGCGGCTGCTGCAGTCTGGGTTCGTTGCCTCGCTGGGCAGCGCGACCAAACTGACCGACGAAGCCCGTTGGGGCCGGGTCATGCTGAGCGCCGTACTGTTCGGTGGCCTCCCACGGGCGCGCTGGCTGATGGCGTTACCCGAGGCGCTGGCGAACAAAGCTGACGCCGAACTGCGCTGGCTAGACCTCGTCATCGAGGTCGTAGACCGCCCAGATCGACGCACCAGACGGGTTAGCGATGAGGTCACAGGTTTGGGTGATACCACTACCCGCGCCGCTCCGGGTCCCGATCCAGTGCCGCCACTAGTTGCGGACGACTCGGCGGCGACGACGAGCACCCTGGCGGCTACCACGTCGACGAACGAATCGGATGCCACTTCAGCCAAAGCGCCGATCCGGGTCTTGCGACGCTGGTTTCCCGATCCGTTGACTCGACTTCTCCTGCGCGAGTTCCAGTGCTCCCCGGCCAATGCGCCATCGGTAACAGGTGGCACGGATTCCGTTGCCGTCCGGCGGCTCATGAAGGCGTACCTTGTTGCCTGCGATCTCGACGATCATCTTCCGAGGAGCTTCCGGTCGCTGTCGGACGCAGTCAAGACGCGTCTACACCTTCACCTCCCGCCTTACCTCGTCGAGTATGCGTTCGAGAACTTCGAGAGCACCTCGCTGGCACCGCATGCGTGGATGAGGCTTGTGAACCCGCCTGAGAGGGTCACCGTCGAGTTGCCGCCGCGCTCGCGTGAGCAACATGCGATGGCCCAGCTCGGTCCGCCGGCCGAGTCCCGGGATGAGGCGGGTGCCATGGACGGGGCAACGCCTGGCGCCGGCCATGGGGAAGCAGGAGAGGATACGGACGATCCGCTGCCGCCACAGGAGGCAGAGTTGTGGCCGGCGCAGTTGCTTGAACTTCGCCGGATCGTACGGGGCGACTTCGAGACAGCCTCCGACCGGATAAAGTCATGGCTTGCCGCGCAAGGCCCCGACCTCCTCCCCAGCGTCAAATGGATCGCCCGCTGGGTCTCCGAGTACCTACTGAAACCCGGTGCCCACAGACACGCGAAAAGACCCCGCACCGTCTATCAGTTCCTGCGCACCGCCGGAGTGGAGCTCACCGCACATCTCGGTCCTGCCGACCCCACGCGATTAGGCGACGAGGACGAATATGCGGACCTCTACGAGGAGGTATTGGAAGAAGCTGGCAACATCAGCACTCGCCGCGTCATGGCCAACGCGCTTCGCTCGTTCCACGCGTTCCTGATGATCGCAACTCCCGAAATATTGTCGAAGGAGAAGACCGACGCACCATCGGTGGTAAAGGCCGACGATACATCGGTTAAGAAGAGCGGCGCCGGTTCAAAGGAAAAGATGGACATCCCGTCGGTTGAGGAAACCGGGGTCTTTGTCGTTAGTGGCCGCGGTGGCAGCCGAGTTGATGCCAACGTGATCGGCATCGCTACGTACAAACTCGCTATCAATGAACTTCGGAGCACCAACCAGTCCCGCTTGGACCAGGCTGTGCTCGAGGCGCTCTGTCGGGTGGCGGGACTTGGCTTCTTCGCGTCATTGCGCCGGTCAGAAGCAATCGGGTTGACTCTCGATGACGTTCTCATTGGTGGGGACGAGGTCTTTATTGACGTTCGTCCCAATCCGTTCCGCTTGCTCAAGACCAACAATGCACGGCGCCGTCTTCCGCTGCACATCCTCATGCCCGCGGATGAACTGAAGGATTTCCGGCTTTGGGTCGAGAGCCGGCGTGAACAGGAAGGAGATGGTTCGCGTCCGATCTTTCCCATGTTCACCCGACCGAAGGGCGTACGCGACACCGATCCCCGCTTGGCGTTCATCGTCGCTGCGCTACAAGCAGCAACTGGCGACCCCTTCTTTCGTTTCCATCACCTACGCCACTCCTTCTCGACTTGGCAGGTCGTTCAATTCTGGGTCGCTGAACAACGGGCACTGCATGCAGCCATCCCGGATTGGTTCCTCTACACTGAAGACGACTTGGAACGTTGGACGAAGGCCAAGCCCCTGCGCGACCGCATTCTCGGATCAACGCACACGAATCGCCGGGCGCTCTTGCAGGTCAGCCACTTCATGGGGCATGGCAGCGCCGACATCACCTTGGGTTCCTACGTCCACCTGCTCGACTTCCTGCTTGGGCGAGCCGTGCGGCGTGTCGCGCCGCGAATCGAACTTTCCGCGCTCGCGGTCTTGACCGGCCAGACAGAAGCGGCACTCAAACGCCTACTGGCGCAGCACGCTTCAACATCGACGGCGGCAACCGACGATCCTGAAGCCAATTGGCTCGATGCGGTGTTCATCGGTCCCCGCGGGCCCGGGCGGCCCCATGGGAAGAGGCAACCCTTGCCCAAGGTGAGTTTCGAGCAACCCCCAAGACTGCACCTGCCAAGCGACCCGTACGCGCGAATGATGCAACAGATGGACGCGGCCAATGCGTTGCGCGCCTCCCCGACAGGCAATGCGGCGGTCGTCGCCGGCCGCTACGGCGTCCGCGCCGTCACTGCGGCGACCGCAGCCAAGACGCTGAAAAAGCTGCCGCTCGGGATTGCGGCCAACTTTCTGGTCCAGCAAGAACCTAACAAAGGTCCTAATGCTCTGCAGGGGATGTCTTCCGGCGGGCAGTTCGCCCCCCCGCGCGGACCGGCCCAGGAGTGGTTGGCCCGGAAGACGCTTGCCGGTATCGAGCGGGGGAGGCGGGCGGCCGTAGCCCGAAGAATGTCGGCGCGCGCAATGACGGATCGAATTCGCAAGACCTTGACCCGGTTCGTGGCCGCTTGGATTCCGGACACCTATCTCGCCGCCCAGTACTTCGAAACTCGTCACGCCTCCGACTGGCTGTGGCTGCTCGACCAGGTCGAACTTAAGCCAGGCTGCACTCTCGCAGCGCTAATGACGATCAGCCACGTCGCCGGAAAGGGGACCGGTGTGCCGAAGGTTCCCGACCAGCGCATCTATTGGCAGGGGAAGCTTTCACGTGGGGTCAGCGCGGCAACAGATCCGGTTATCCTGGCTGCGCATCAAAACCCTTACTATCACGGCAAGGTGATCATCGACCTCGACCGCGACCGATTGGGACAGATGGCCAATCCGCTGCGGCGCAACGCCAACTTCATTGGAGTGCGGTTGGCGCTGGTAGCCGCGCTCTGCCTGCCCATCGCGTGGTCAGCAAAGGTACGTATCCCCCGGTAAAGCCCTCTGGCATTAAATGGTGAGCCGCTCAAGGCAGCAGGTTACGGCCGCTGACGCGGCCTTCGTACTGGAGCCTAATCGGCGGCAGAGCAGGCCCCGTAAAGTCGGACAGGCAGATAAGTGTTGGCTCTGCTCTAAATTACCTGTACTGAGTGCTATACGACTTGTGCTCGCGATATGTTATGTCTTTCCCCAACAACAAGCCGTTGCCTAGCGACGTAACTGCATCGCACTACCGTCGATCCCAGCGAGCTGCGCCTCTCATACCACACCTGACAGAATGCCTTCAACATTCAAATTGCATCGGGCGGTGTATCGCGGAAAAATGATGGCGGAAGGATCGCTTGATCAAGCATATCGATGCTCCGAGGCTCCACACCGCGGTCCGCAAAAAATCCGCGCCAGGTGCGCACGATCACCAACATATCGGTGACCAACGCCAGCGCTTCATCCTTGGTCAATCCGAACGTCTCGCACTGCGAGAAGATGTTGTAGAGGCTGGCAGCGCGCCCGAAGCGGCCAACCTCCAACGCGAGATCCCGGCGCTCGACCGAAAGCATCGGCACGGGCAGGATGTCATAGGCAGGCGAGAGCCTCCATCCGCCGCGAGTATGCACGAGCGCGTGGTTGCGGGGGTGATCGTCGTTGTTCGTGACCATCGCATTGAAGACCATGCGCCGAAAGAGCTCACGTCGGTCGTCCCCGCTCTTGACCGACCACCGACGCAACTCGTCAGCCAGCAACGGGTAGGACCAGCGGTCGCGGCCAAGGTAACCGTCCTCGGCATCGAGGACGGTTAACCCGGAAACGAATCCATGGCGCCAATAGGCATGAGCGTCCGGATTCCATTCGCGGTCAAAGCGGCTAAGCAGCAGGGTGTCCCGCGCGCCGACGCGTTCGAGACGAGTCCCACATACTCGCAGCCCTGCGGTACGCGCGAGTTCTAGCGTCGCGTATTCGATCCGCTGCAGGTTATGCCGGTCACCCTTCTCGGGCAGCTTCGCCAACCAGATCGAATGCTCATCCTCCACCGTCACCTTAGGGCGGGCGCCACCCATGCTGGTCCCGGGCTCCAGTTCCTCGAGCATCTCGTGTGGCAGCCGACCGTGTTCCTCGAGCGTCTCGGCCGCAGCAATCAGGTCCGCCAGCTGGTGCGTGCGGTTGAACGGCCGTCGGGGCGCCGGGGGAATCACGGTCCGCCCAAAACTCAGGTTGCCGGCACAATCATCAGGACCGTTCAGCAGGTAATCCATTTCCCGGATGTCCGCCTCCGACCGTTGGAGCTTGGCCTGAATGACGCGACGACCCCAAGCATCCGGGCTCGCGTCGCGAACGGCACCCGGAATGCCTTTGAGCTTGGTGAACTTCTGCGGCCGTTCCGAAAGCGGAATGTGGAATGGGTCCAACGCGACGACGTTGTGGCGCGCCAGGTATTTCCGGCCATAGGTGAAGGTGCCTTCGAAGCTTCCTGCACCGACGCCACGAACCTTCAGCGACGCGCAGGGGACCGTCTCCACGGTTCCGGGCAACTGGATGTAGACGTAGCAGAGTTGCTCGTCGAGGGCCACGGGTCAGAAGTCGTTGACGTTGGCGACCGTGTGGCGAACGCGCTTGGGTCGGCGCGCGGCCTCGAGAACCTTGCCGTGCTCATCGGCATCCGGATCAGCGAGGCCAGCCGCGGTGCCCAGCAAGCCGAGCTTCCACAGAACCGCGAAGACCGTCGCGACGGTCGTCCCGGGCGCGCCCTTCTCGATCGCGTACAGCGTCTTGCGGGTGATGTTGCAAGCCTCGGCGAGGTCCTGCTGGCTCATCCGACGGCGAATGCGGGCAAGCCGGATGTTTTCCCCGAGCCGGCTTGCCGACGCGGTCACCTCGAGCGGTAGCGTTGCCACAGAACGCAATTTAATACTCACAACGTTTTATAATGGGTAATAGAATATACTATGTTTGCAATTCAAGTCAAGATTTTCCAGGTCATTATGGGTATTATGATACCCATACCAGTGCAATTCGACCATTGTTCTACCCGTATTTCTGTCCTGCACGACCCTCACTTACGCTATCCGAGCCTGACCGCTATCGGCCGCGCCCAGCGCCACGCCGGAAGGCTGAAATCCGCCAGCTAGTGGCGCCCGACACCGCGAGACATACGGCACCACCCGCCCGACTCGTTGATTCGTGACATCCACGGGTGCGGTCCCACCAGCGCGTTGCCGCCGCCCCAAGTCGCCTTTCCCGCCCAGCACCCGGCTGGACGCGATGCGCATCTTCGTTTGGGTAATGCTTTTCTTGCTAGACTCAAATGGCAATGACAACGAGTGCTGCAATCCGAGTTCCTTCGAAACCTGCAGCCGGCCAGGCCGACGCAACGTCGCGCCTATTGGCAATGGTGGGCATCAGCCCACGTGAAGCACCCTGGCCAAGCGCCAGGGGAGCGGTTGGGGGTAGCTTCGCTTTCCCCGGGGCCGCTCACTTCGCCCGATCCGTCGCGCGCATCAAGGGCAGGGATACGCTCGCCCGATGTGTGCATAACGTCGTCTTCTCGCTTGGCCGTTCTGGCGAGATCACCTTCGTTCGGGTCGGATCTCGCCAAGCATCGCCCGGAGTCATTGCATGTCCGTACCCACTTCGTTCCCCCAGCAGCTTGGTGCCGCCCAGGGCATAAACGACCTGTACCCGGCCGACTCGATTCTCGAGCAGATCGTCGAGCTCGCGCGGCGCAATACGGACCTCCCGCCCTCGGCAGTCCTTTCAGCCGCTTACTCCCACCTAAGCGCGGCATTCGTCAGGGCCGGGTTCACGCTATCACACGGCTCCACCCGGTCGATCTCGCCGAACCTGTACATCCTCGGCGTTGGTCAATCAGGGTTCGATTTCGAGTCGGCCCTCCAAGACGTTGTTCAAGTGATCCTCGCATCCTCGAAGGTGCATTCGTCCCCGGCAGCTCTGACATCCGGCGCGCTTTTCGCGATTTGTGATCACGGCAAGTTCCTGACCGGTGCCGATTCCGGGGCAGCATCGCCATCCGAATTGCAAGCACGCTGTACGGCATACCTGATTGCGATGAATAGTGGCGAGTGGCTGCGACATTTGCACTCCACTACCGGCTCCGAAACGCTGCGGGATTACCTCATCCGTGGCTACGGCGGCGGCATCTTCATCCAAGTGAAGGGAACGAAGTTGAAGGAGACGGCGCCGGTCCACCTCGTCGTCTTTACGTCATCGCAACAGACGCAATTCTTCACTGCTCTCGGCGATCATTTCTACACGAGCAGCCTACTCAGGAAGTTCGCCCTCGTGATCGCGGACGACAAGCCGATCCGCAGCCAAGCATTTCCAAGTAGTGACGGCTTCAAGGACGCGGCGCGACGTTGGGCCTCGGACTGGCAAGAGATCCTTGCAGGTCCGCAAAGCTATCGCTTCGCGCCCGAGGCGGTGGATATGCTGGAACGGTGGTGGGCCAAACGCATCGGACAGGCCGGTCCGGCCGATGGTTCGCTGCGCCACTATGCCGAACTCGTGCAGAAGTACGGTCTCATCTTGCAAGCGCTTATCGAGCCAACCGGTACCGTCGGCCCGGAGGCGGTCACGATCGCAATTTCCGTCGCCGAGCGCCACCTCCATGACCTCCACGTGGCCCAGACGGAACTGGCAAACGAGTGCGAGGAGCAGCGACTGATGCGGAAGGTCGAGGAGCACATGAAGAAGCATCTCCACGCGACCCGCGGAGATATCATGCGCCAGCTGCGGGGAGTGAAGACAGCAGTAAAGATGAATGCGGCTCTCGAGGCAATAATGGAGATGAGCACCAATGACGAATTACGTGACCGTGCTCGTGAACTTCGCGCGGCAGCGCGTTAGTCATGAACAGGTTCAGGGCCGCGTAGCTGGGCACCTCGATGGCTGTTGGACGCTTGTTGGACGCTTGTTGAACGGTTGTTGGACAGAGCCAGCTGGTGTAATCCCTTTGAATTGTTGCGCATTTTCAAAGATGTTGGACGGATTGCCGCTAGCGTAGCGCGTTCGTCACAAGACCACGGTAGACGATCTCGTCGCTACGAATGTTGATTGGCCCACCGCATATCGTTAAAGTATCCATCTAGCAGGAAAATAAAAATCCTCCGACCTTACGGAGGTGATCCGCCGTCCCGCGGCGATCCCCTATGAAGCCGGCATATGGTGGCCGGTATCGGCTCTCGGGCCGGCGCGATTCGGCACAGCGAAGCGGAACCACTCCCGCCGCCGAGAACGCAATAATCATTGCTCTGTCCAGCATGGGTTGGAAGATTTCGGTATTGACTCTACTTCTGAATGCCCGCACGAGTTCACCACGCCGAACTGGCTGCGGCGGCGCTTGCGGGACTTCCACGTCGCTTGCTGGCTCCAGGGTGCTACGCAAACACAAAGCGGAGATCGCGAACAATGAAGACGCTCAACATTTACGGGGAACGTACCGTTGTCGAGAACCTCGGATTGCTGCTGCGACAGGTGTTGCCGACTGAGCAGCATGGTGGCGTTGGAAAGCTAATTGGCCGGTTGGCAATGTCGCTTCACGTCGCCGATTTCCTATCAACGCCTTGGAACGCTCTCACTGTCGACGAGCGTAGTGAAATCCTCCGCGAAACCCATCTGGCGGCCGAAGCGGCGATGGCCTTGGCTAGTCGGAGACAGGAATGCAGCGAGAAACAATGATGGTCGGCTGCATCAAAGGTGCGAAAGTAAACGTGGTCAATACTGGACAAGACTCACCGGGCGCGTCGTCGCCCACCAGCAGCGGTCCCGACGGGAAGCCGTTGAGACCGATACGCGGTGCCGGACTATCAACGCGCGCTGGGCCAAGCGTTCATCGCCGGGAGCCAATTCAAGGTTTCGCTGAGGATCGAGCGTGACAGGCGAAGGCGACGATATCCCCGCAGACGTGCGAGTCTGGATCACGGCGTTCCAGAGTGACGCTCCCCTGTACAAGTCGTTTCCCTTGATCCTTCCCAATGGCGGACGCGTGACCAAGTTCAATGGCGTGTGCTCGGCCTGCGAACAGCTCATCGACCCGGAGATGGTGCGCGGCCGTGTCATGTGGTCGCTGCCCACCGTCGCTACGGTCGAGGGTAACGGCTACTGCATGGCCTGCAAGAGCATCACCCACCTGCACTGCCGATTCCGTGCCCACGGTACGACGTACAAGGTCGAGTGGCCCGGTGTGGACGGCAGATGGCACGCAAGGATTGCTGCACCGCTATCGCCATGGCGGTTGCTGGTGCAGCGCGTCGAGCGGCTCTTTCGCTCGATCTCCAGCGTTTGAGAGCTTTTCGCCAGAACGACGTGGGTTCCTATGGCCAGTTTTCCTTCCCCCGAAGATCCCGGCGGCGGACGCGATCCTCACCGCCCAACTTCGCGACCGCGTCAATGTGGCCGCGGCCGACGCGCGTAAGCCACAAAGAAATGCTACCGGGCGCTCGGGAAGCAGTGCGACTTGTGCCACGTTTACCGCGACCAAGATCGGTACGCCTGGTCTGTACAATTCGCTGCTCAGGCCATTTGTGAGGTTCAGCGCGGCGCCCTTACCCAGCATTGCGGCGAGACCGGGCGCAAGGCGCCGCGCGGCGTGGGTCTCGTGTCATCAATTGATGTTGACCGGTGCCGACCGGGCGTTGGCTTGAGACCGCAAGAGTCCCACACCACGATCGGCTGAGCTGGAGCGTTCGATCCATCGAGGTGATCCACTACTACTGTCGCGAGTTTTTTGATCTGTCCGGTTTTGTAGCAAATGAATTGTCCGCTTTTCCTTCCGCGGGCGGGAAGCGGCGCAGGGCGTAGCCCGGAGCCACTTCCCGCCCGGCGGCGGCGTGCCCCGCGGACCTTCAGGCAGCGCGCTTGACCTTGGGCTTCAGTAGCTTTCCCTCCGCGTTGTAGTCCGCCAACCGGCGCGGACCGTGGAACACCGCCAGGCGCCCGTTCGCGTAGTGATGCACCCGTACCCGGGCCTTCACGTAGTGACAGCGGTAGCGATCGGCCGGCAGCTGCAGGAACAGATTCTCGTAGCGCACACAGTTGTCGTGACCGACGGTCCGGTCGGTCTGCTCGCACAGGATGTCGTCGAGGTCGCCGCCGATCCACGGCACGAACGCGCTGCCCGTTTCCCGCGCCGGGACGGCAAACTCGGCGTTGAAGGCGGGCCGGTACTTGCGCATCACGTAGCGATTGGCCGCCGCCAGATCGCGGATGCCAGCGTAGGCCAGTTCCTTCGGCAGCCGCTCCTGATGCGTCGCAAACGCCCGCTCCGAGCGCCCCCGGGCCTCCGGCGAGTACGCCGCGATCATCTCGATGCCCAGGTGCTGTAGCGCCCGCCCGAACTGGGTCGGGTTCGCCTTGTCCACCTGGCCGCCGGCCACCGGCGTGACCCAGTAGTGGCTGCCCCGGTCGCTGTAGAACGAGCAGAACAGCCCCTTGGCTCGAATCACCTCGGCCACGCCCCGGAAGCTGCTGCTCGTCCCTTCCTCCGGCACCAGGAACATCGAGTAGTGCTCGTTGGTGGCATCGTCCATCGTCACGATCAGGTCCCAGACCTGACCCGGCACCCATTCGTGCCGACTGCCGTCCTGGTGCAGCATCATCCCCGGCAGTGCCATCCGTTCCCGCTTCTTCCGGTGCGCACCCTTCGCCTTCCCCTTGGCCACCAATCCGGACTCCTGCAGCCGCTGCTTGACCCAGCTGTAGCTGCGTTGGCCCCCATCCCGGCGGTACCAGCTATGGAAGTGCCGCACGTTCCAGCCGGGATGCCGCTCCCGGTACCGCTGCGTCACCGCCAGTACCTCGTCCACTGGTGCCCGCCGCTGCGACACCTGCTCCAGCCGCCGGTCGATCAGCCCGTCCAATCCTTCGGCTTCATAGCGCACCACGTACCGCCGGAAGCTCCGCTCACACATCCCCAGCAGATGCGCCGCCTCCGCCTGCGTCAGCCGCCCCACGTTCCACCGCTCGTACGCCTCCTCGAATCGCATCTTCCGGATCTCCTGTAGCAGCTCCGTCCGTCGCATCAGCCACCTCCTTGCGGTGACTATGACGACCGGACAGATCACGTGCTACAAATCCGGACAACTCCAAAACTCGCGACAGGTGATCCACTACTACTGGCGGACTCGGCCAACTACGCGGACAATCCTTGTCCAGGCGGTTGGTAGTGCCCTAGCTACTTCGTCCATCCCGACCGCAAACGCTTTCCCAACCTTAGATCGGGCGCCTGCAGGAACTGCGGCCATATGCAAGTCCGCATCCATCGCGGTGCCGCACAGATCGGCGGCACATGTATCGAACTCGTGCACGACGGGGTGCGCATCGCGCTTGACCTCGGCCTTCCGCTTGAGGGAGATCCAGAGGATCAGTCTCTGGTACCAAGGATTGGAGGGCGGGATCTGGCGGCGGTGTTCATTTCCCATCCGCACATCGATCACTACGGCCTGCTGCATCACCTGCCTGGGCGAGTCCCAGTCGCAATGGGCGCAGCGGCAAAGCGGATCGTCGCGGCGGCCGCGCCATTCACGCGGCAACGCTTGCATGACCTCGATGGCCCTGTGCTGCGCGACCGGCAGGTGATGCAGATTGGGTCGTTCAGCGTGACGCCCTTCCTGGTCGACCACTCGGCGTTCGATTCCTACGCCCTGCTGATCGAGGCGGGAGGCAAGCGGGTCTTCTATTCCGGAGATTTCCGGGCGCACGGACGCAAGCCGTGGCTCTTCGATGGAATCGTCGCTCGGCCGCCGAAGAACATCGACGTGCTGCTGATGGAAGGGTCATCCTTGTCCCGCCTGGGCGCAGATGCGCGCTTCCCGACGGAGGGCGATCTCGAGCGTGACCTGACAGGTCGAGTGCGCAGCGCTGCCGGTCCGGTGCTCGTACACATTTCTGCGCAGAACATCGACCGGGTCGTGACCTTGTATCGTGCCGCCAAGCAATCAGGCCGGACCTTGGTAATCGACCTCTACTCGGCGGCCATACTGGCGGCGACGCAGGGTGCCACCATCCCGCAATCCAACTGGCCGAAGGTTGCACTCTACGTGCCTCAAGCGCAGCGTCGCCAGATCAAGCGACACGGCTGGTTCGACCTGCTGCAGGCGCACACCGCGCACCGGATCTTTCCCAAGGGGTTACGGGCCCTGGCATCGAATGCCGTGATCCTGTACCGTCCGCTTATGATGGGCGATCTCGAACGAGCGGATTGCATGGCGGGTGCGCGTTTCATCTATGGGCAGTGGCTGGGTTACCTCGACAAGGGAAGTTACGCGACCACCCGGGAATGGCTGCGACGCCATGGCATCACGTTGGAGCACGTGCACACTTCCGGCCACGCCAGCCCCGCCGACCTGAAGCGCTTCGCCCGCGCGCTTGCTCCGAAGGCGCTGGTGCCAATTCACAGCTTCGCGCCGGAGCTGTACCCGCAACTCTTTGCAAACGTCGTGCCACGGGCCGATGGCGAGTGGTGGGCGCCCTAGGTATCCAGCACGCCCCATTGGTTTTATTGACCCCTGCGGAGACGCCATGACCCTGCTCCAACAGATCGATCAACTGTGGATGCCTGCCCACGACGACATGCTCGCGAGCTGGGCTGCATTGCTGGAAGAGAGGTTGCCGGCGATCGAGGCCGCAGGCCAGCGATTCCGGGAGTTCGCTCCGCTCGAGGTCTACACCTCGGTCAGCCGCGCGAAAGCCCCGAAGGTTTCGTTTTCGCTGCGGTACCTGGGGCAGGAAGTCGCTGACCTGCTCGTCGGCGACGACGTAACCGTCAGGATCGATCGCACCCGGGCCAAGACCAATGCCCGCTATTTTCGGGTCGACATCGTGGGTGCGTTCCCCTGGCGAAGCCGCGAAGGAAGGGCCTTCAGGAACAGCTTCCGGAACGCCGGCCGCAAAGCGGTCGAGCCGCGCGTCGGCGAGCATCGGATCGAGTCCGAGTTCCTGAAGGAGATGCTGAGGGGGGACCGCGGGAAGTTCTCGGGAATGCTCGGCGGCATTCAGCCAGTGACGCTCGCCGGCTGCCGGTTCCAGTTCCCGCTGCCGCTGTCCGGCAGTACGGGCGCACCCAAGGCGTCGCGCGGCAACATCGACATTCTTGCGCGCCGAGGCACCGGAAGAGGCACCCGGTTGTCCGTCTGGGAACTCAAGGCGCCGGATGCCTCAACCACGCCGGTTGCGCAGGCGTACATCTACGCCGCAACGCTGCTCAAGGTGCTTCGCTCGCCGTCCGGCAACTTCTGGTATCAGAAGGTCCTTGGATTCAGCGGGCGCGTGCCGAGCCGGTTGACCGTCGAGAGTGTCGTCGCGGTCAGCTTCAGCGACGACCGGAAGCGGGCGGCCTTCGAGCGGAAGCTGGCCGCGTTTCATCGCGATACGCCGCTGACCGTGAACCAGGACACCATCCGGCTCTGCGCGGCGTATTACACCCGGCCACCGCTGCGGATCGAGTTTGCGGAATTGGGTTAGTTTGAATCGAGCATGATCCCGCCACACCAGCAATCCCTGGTCAGATAGGTGGCAACCTCGCCTTGCAAGATTTGGCGGTTCTTTGCCCGCGCGCGCTGCTCGGCGCCACCGTCTCTCCGGTTCTTGGCCATCGCAGCTCTGCTCTGCCCTTCCTCTCACAATCCGTCGATTCGTGCAGTTCCACTGCGTTTCACTCGCCGCCATCAAGATGAGCAATGATCACCCTCAGGAGCGCGCCCATACCGGACGCGCTAAACAAAAAAACGGCCTCGACTTGCCCTTTGGGCAAGTCGAGGCCTGGTGGAAGGGGTTGATCGACGCCGACGGATCGGTTTAGAGGCTTTCGAGATCCCAGGGATTCCGGGCCTTGCTTTGGCAACAGACCGTGTGTCTTTCCACGGAGAGCTTGACGCCTACATTCGGACTCGCGGTGCGGACCGAGCGCCTCAAGACGGTACCCACCCTCCTCGCGAGCTTGCCCGCCACATTGCAGTGCCAATTCAGCGTGTACTGTTGCAAGTGTTTCTCGACAACGCGTATCGCGTAGTCGTAGTCCTCATCGAAGGTCGCCAAGGTTTCCCCAGGTTCTGGGTGCCACGGTTCTCCGAGGTACGCGTCAAAGCAATATCGTCCTTGGCGAACAGTCACGAAGCTGTAGTCATCTCTCGGGGCACAGTATGAGTCCGAGTCCCGTAGCCAAAGTCGAATTTCCACGTCGAGTTCGGGGTCGATCATCTCAAGCTTTCGCACCATTGCCTGTGTCAAGCGGTCGTGCAGATCAAACCGCAGTGACTGAGCTTCGGAGGGCGTCTCGAGCTTCAACTCGAGCACCTTCCGACTACCGACATTGCATACGTCATCGACCACGTCAACTGCCGCCAACCGGCCTCGATAATCGACTGAGGGAATTTTCAAGTCGTCGTAAATGCCAGCCATCTGCGATTCAATATCATCGTCGCCGGACCCCATAACGCAGGCCAACCACGCGTAGTACTGCCGAACAGTTCGAGTCATTATGTCTAGTCTCCTGTTGTCCCGGATGGGACGCTGTTCCCCGATTCGGGGCGGTTGTCACCGAGCCGAAATTGCCCCGTGACGCCGGCCTTGCCTGTGTTATGGCCTGCGGCGTTGAATAAGATCCCGGTGCGTGACGCCCAACGTTCCGCAGTGCGTGATCTGTCAACTTCACGCACGAGACCTCGGGGATCTCTGGCGCGCTAGAGGAAACGCTGCGCAGCGTTTGTCGACTCCCCACGCAGGCAGCGGGCTAGAACGCCCGCTATCCGTCCGGGGAAAGATCGGTCGAAGTGACTCGTCCGGTTTCCCGGCAGCACGTCCTGCGCTGGTCTCCGGGTCCAGAGGTCAACCTCCACGGCATCGGCCTTGCCTAGGAAATGGCCGACGGGAGTGAATAAGATTTCGTCAGCGACGGCAGGATCTGTCTACGATGCGTCGGTCGAGGATGATTGGAGATTGTGGCGCTACGTCGAGGCTGGGCGCTAGGAGACAGACCAGATCCTTCTGAATCTTTCGCAGAGAATCATGAGCTTATTGCTCTTGATACTCGCTCCGGTAACGATCGGGGGCCAACGCACCGGGCCTTTCCCACAAGTGGCGGCCCATCCTGCGCCATAGATTGGTGGCGACGATCGCTTCGTCGCGACAATATGCCCTGAAATGGGAATAGTGCGGTGTTCGGGCAACGTCGTAGCCTCGGAAAGGTAACTTGATCATCCGCCTGTCGCGTTCGCGACGAAC